>DATIMA010000119.1:0-87784 GCA_035475915.1 Bryobacteraceae bacterium | reverse complement strand
GTACACACGCAGTTGCTCGGCTGTTGAGTCGTGGATGGGAACAAGCCGGGTTTTACCGAACTTCGCTTCCCGTATCAGGATAGTGTTCGGGCTATTGCGCGGCATCACGTCCGGCCGGTCCAACCCTAAAGCCTCCGATGCGCGGAGGCCTGTTGCTGCGATCAGACCGAGGATCGTGTGCAGGACTACGGAACAGAACTCTCCAGGCCTGAAGTCAGCTGCCGACTTGAGAAGGAGTTCCAGTTCCTGTGGCGTAAACAAGAAGGGAGTTTGCCGCTTGTAGCCGGTCAGCAAACCCATGTGCGGCACTTGCGTTTCGGGAATCGCGGCGCTTAGGTGCAGAAGGAACTGCCTGACCAGCACCAAGCGCCTCGCCGACACGCCTGCGCTCTGTTGCGCCTTCATCGTCTCAAGCCAGTCGAACACTACCTTCGACGTCACGGTTCCACCATCGCCCTGGCGTCCGGCAAAGGCGACAAAGCTTTCGAGCACTTTCGATCCTGAGCCCACTGCTGTCCCCAGGGCTGCGCGCAAATGCAGATATGTCATGAGTCTCTGTTCGAGCTCTTGCACCTTCATACGTTTCCTCCCGTCCACGGCATAGCTACTTCGCGCAGTGACGGCTGGTCCAGCTTTATGTAAATGGCGGTAGTTGCCAGCGATCGATGGCCCAACACATCTGCGACCTGTTTGAGTGACGCGCCGTTCTGGACCATTTGCGTGGCGGCAGTGTGGCGGAAACTGTGAGGACCTCGGCCCGGTCCATCCAAGCCCAATCTCCCCAAGAACACCTTCACGAAATTCGAGGCGGTGCAATCGCCGATAGGACGATGGGGTGTCGTCGACGTCAGAAAGGCTTCCCGGTACGGAGTGGAAGTCGATCTCTCCGTCCGTATGTATTGGGCGAGAAGTTCTCCTGCATCACGAGGAAGCGGAAGTGTACGCCCCCGACCGGTCTTACTCGTTCTGATGTGGATCAGGCCTTCCGTCCACTCGATATCTTCGAGTGCGAGTGCCCGGAGTTCTCCCGCCCGGACTCCGAGCCGGGCCAGTAGAGTGATGAAGGCGCGGTCACGTAAGCTCGCATGCTCGCTCGACTGGCAGGCCTTGAGCACGGCTTCCAGCTCATCCGCTGAAAGATGCTTGGGCAGTTCCGCGTAGCGCCACCGCTGGACACGCGGAATCGCGTTTATTAGTTCGACTGGGACAAGACCTTCGCAGACCATAAATCGAAGGAAGGTCCGCACAGAGGATATGACTCGATGCCTGCCCGCACGTGTCTTCGGAACCTCGCGAAGAACGAAATCAGAAATGTATTCCGAAGTCATGTTCCACCATGCCGGTTCGCCCTCGGTACCAATGCCGCCGACAAGCGCGTGGATGTATCTGCAGTACTCAATACGCGTGGCCCGCTGGACGCCACGCACATGCTCTAGATGTTCTTCGAACCGCTTAACGATCGGATACTCAAACCGTTCGGGTTCGTTGCAGAGCAATCCGGTCGATTGAAGCAGGTCCGGAAGCCTTGTGCAGCCGACCGCCCCGTCCGGCAATCTTCCCGCTGCCGTCCGTCGCTGGGCGGCAATGAACGCCTTTATCTCTGCTTTTCCAGCATCGATCAGCGCGGTTCCTCGCTCAGCGAGCCATAGACCGAATGATGACGCCGTTTGAACCAACTTCCTTGCCTGCGAACGGCAATAGCCCAAATCGAGCAGTTGCGTCGCGATGCTATCGAGATACGGACCCATCGGTCCGCGCCGAAGTGCGTGACGCACTTCAACTTCGTCGAACAATCGTTCGAGCATGTTTTCCTCCGCGAGCCCGGTTGGCTCGCAAAGGCGAGATTATTCCGTTTCAGAGCAGCGTGGCTGGCAAGCTCATTATGTGCGCCGCGGCGCACACTGATGGAGCGTTATTCCGTCTGTGAAAATCCCTCGTACCTGTGCTGGTGAGCCCTACAAGCAACTGCTTGAGCATGAAGCGGAGTAATCCGCCAGTCGGAATAACGAAAATTATTCCGCCTACGGAATAAATTTCGGCAAATTCGGGGCGGCCGAGCGCGTAGATGCCCATTTCAAGTGAAGGGATGCGCAGCAAGCGCCATTCGGTATCGGCTAAAGATTGGACGAGGTTACGTTCGTCATCCGCGGCCGGTTGGAGGCGCTGGATGAATTCGGAGACATGCGCCTCATAGAGCGCGGCATCGTCACCAGGGAGCAGGACGGTCCGGCCGGTGAGCCCTGTCTTGACAGCATTCAAGGATGATTTGGTTTTACCGGCCTCGGAGGTGGGGCCGGTGCTGAACTGAGCGTTTTTTTGATTTGCCGCGATTTGAGCCTGGGTAGACATAAATTAGCTGGTTGAACGTAGCACGGCGAAGGCAAAAAACGGATCGGGGCGGATGGTGAAAATGGCGCTAAGGCTATTGCAGAGAAGAAGATAGAAATATTTTCGTGCGTTGTGAATGGCCCACGGCGGGGCGCCGCACCGGGGGATGAAAACGGATTCGAGAAGCGCTAGGCTGCTAGTTGCCGGGAGCGGACAGAGGCCGATTTCGGTCTGGAGCTAGAAGCCCGCCTGTGAATGTGGCCCGGGATTCCGTGGGAACTGCGGAGTATAAAACCCTAACACAGGAGCAGTTCGGGAAATGGGGAAAACAAAGTCAAGGTCGCTTACGCTTCCGGCTCAGTTTCAAGGTTGTCGGATGCGGGAATGCGATCTCGCGTTCCCGGTCGAGGATACCTCAATGCACACCGTTTGCGGGGTTCCAGGAGCCCTGCTGGCGACGGATATAGATGATCTCCCCTGTGTGATAGGCGTTATGAGTGCCCACGTGTGCAATTGTTGAATACCACTTACTCAACTTGTTGTCGTCGGCTGCTTCGACTGCCTTCTCCCAGTCTGTGAGAACGCTGTCGAGCTTTCGTGCGGTTGCATCCCAGCTCTCCGAACCGCGGAATGTCTCCTCATTATTGCCGCTGAACTTCGCGGTTTGCTCACCTTTAAATTTCTGTAAATACCGCCCGTCCCAGAAGATGAGATGATCGGCCAGTTCCTTAATGGAATGGTTTCCGCTACGATCTTTCCAGTTTGCTTGTTCCGCCGTAACCCCTTTCAACGCGGTGTTCACGGGCACGAACCAATCCGTCTGGTTATGTGTCGAGCGCAGCTGCTCCAACAGGATCCCTTTGAGCGTCGCCGGCGGTTTTGAAGTTTGCCCATAGCTCAACCACCCGAGTGACAGAAATAGAACGATACCCAATCGCTTCATACTGGTGACATCATGAGTATACTCAGGATCGCTTCCAATGCTCAGATGCTTGATGTTCTCATTTTTCGCCGCAGCGCTGTCCGCGCAAAGCGCCGATTTGAATTCGGTTCCGCTGCAGCCGCTGGCGCAGCAGGTGCGGCGGCTGGAGGATGCGCTCAACTATCTTGGACAGCCGTTTCCGGCTAAAACGCGCGAGGCAATCAATGACGCGATCGCAATGCCGGAGGAAAGGGCGGCGATCGACAAAATTCAGCAGGCGCTTAATCCGTTTGTCATCGCAAGGGTCGATATCAATGCCGAAAGCCGGGTAAAGGTGGAGCGCGGGCCCGCGGAGGCATCGCTCGTGCAGGGCGGCTCACGCTTCTTCCTGGTAAAGGTCATCAACCAGGCAAACGTAACCTCGCCGCTGGTGGCTTCGAGCCCGAACAGCGGACGGGTTTTTATTCCATCGACCGGCGATCCAACTCCGAAAATGGTGCTTACGCAGGCGGACGTGCGCGACCGCTGGGCGGAAATATCCATATATAACCGGCCGCCGATGGAGAAATCGCTGTCGGGTCTGGGAATCGAATATCAGATTTTGGAAGTTTACAGCCGGGATGCCGGGCAACGTTCGGCCGATATCAGTTTCAACGCCGGGCAGGGGACGCAGGACATCGGATTCCGGAATGACATCCTGGTGCTCTTTCGCGCGGCGCCTTCGCGGCACATCAAGCTTCACATTACGGATGAAAACGGCCAGCCGGCGATAGCCTCGCTTACGATTCGCGACCGCTGGAACCGGCTCTATCCCAATCCGTCGAAGCGGCTCGCTCCCGATTTCTTCTTTCAACCGCAGGTTTATCGGGCGGACGGTGAAACCATCGATCTGCCTCCGGGCTATTACACGATCAAGACCACCGGCGGGCCTGAGTTTCGCGCGCGTACGAAGGAGTTCGCGGTGGATGCCAAGGGGCCCGATACGCTCAGCTTCCAATTGGACCGCTGGATTGACCCATCGAAATTTGGTTGGTATTCCGGCGACCATCACGTGCATGCGGCCGGGTGCTCACATTACCAGAATCCCGCCGAGGGCGTGCTGCCGAAAGACATGATGCGACAGCTGCGCGGCGAGAACCTTAACGTTGGCGCAGTGCTTACCTGGGGACCCGATTACTACTATCAGAAGCAGTTTTTCTCGGGCCACGACGATCCGCTGTCGGTGCGCGACTGCAAGATGCACTACGATCTGGAGGTCTCCGGATTCCCATCGAGCCATGCGGGACACTTGGTTTTACTGGGGCTCAGGGACCAAGATTACCCGAACACGAAGAAGATTGAGGACTGGCCCACCTGGGACCTGCCCATTCTTCGGTGGGCGAAAAGCCAGGGCGCTGTCGTTGGGTTCGCACATTCTGGCTGGGGGCTGCAGGTTTCCGATCATGCGCTGCCGAGCTTCGAAATGCCGGGCTTCGACGGAATCGGCGCGAACGAATACATTGTCGATGTGACCGAGCCGAATGCGGTGGATTTCATTTCGGCCGGAGACACGCCGCCGGTTTGGGAGCTGAGCATCTGGTACCACACGCTGAACGTTGGTTTTCGGACGCGCCTTGCGGGCGAAACGGATTTTCCCTGCATCACGGATGAGCGGGTGGGGCAAGGACGGAGTTACGTGAAGGTGGATGGTCCGCTGAATTACCGGAGCTGGCTTCACGGTTTAGAAGAAGGCCGCACATACGTGTCGGACGGGCGCGCGCACCTGATGGACTTCAGCGTGAATGGAACCAAGGTGGGCACACATGGCAGTGAAGTTGATCTCAAATCTGCCGGTACCGTTCGAGTTACAGTGCGGGTTGCCGCGCTGTTAGATTCCCTGCCCCATCCGGAGATTCAGAAGCTTGCTGACGATAAGGAGCCCTATTGGACGATCGAACGGGCACGCATAGGCGATTCGCGGGATGTTCCGGTAGAACTGGTTGTGAACGGAAAGGCGGCAGCGCGCAAGACGGTGACGGCGGATGGCGCGGTACACGACATCAGCTTCGATGTGCCGATTGCGCAGAGCAGTTGGGTGGCGGCACGCATTATGCCTGCTGCGCACACGAACCCTATTTTCGTTATGGTTGACGGGAAACCGATTCGGGCATCGCGGGCGAGTGCAGAGTGGTGCATCAACGCAGTTCACCAATGTTGGACCCAAAAGGCGGCACGCATTTCGGCCGATCAGCTTCCGGCCGCCCGAGCCGCGTACGATCACGCCGAGCAGGTTTACAAGGGGTTGGAGCAGGAATCGGGGGCACAGTAGTGGCATCCAAAGCGCACCCGCAGAGTGTGTCCCCCGGCTTCAATGGCTTTCCCGAAGAAGGCATTCGCTTTCTTCGCCGGCTTAAGCAGCATAATGATCGCGATTGGTTTCGCGAACACAAGGAAATGTATGATCAGTACGTTCACGAGCCGATGAAGGCGCTGGTCTTTGCGGTTTCCGCCGACTGCCGCGCACGAGGCCTACCGCTTCATATAAAAGAGAAGAGCCCGGTCATGCGCGTCTATCGCGATATCCGCTTCAGTAAGGATAAGAGCCCGTTTAAGACGCATGTTGCGGCCGAACTGCGGCGATCCTTCAGCGGTTCCAATTGCCTGCTCTATATTCATATCGGGCCTGATGAGTCGTTGCTTGCCGCGGGAGTCTGGCAGCCCGAACGGCCATTGCTACACGCCTGGCGCGAGATGATCGTCAGGGAGCCTGACCGATTTGAAAGGATGCGCAGCACGGCGTCCGGCCGCGGTCTGGACCTGTATAGCGGCCATTCGCTATCGATGATGCCGCGTGGTTTTCAGAATTACTCAAATGAGGCGTTTGGCCGCTGGCTTAAGCTGACTTCTTTCGTGGTCGAAAGGCCGCTCCGTCCATCCGATTACAGCGGCCCTGGTTTCGTTCAGACGGTAGTCGAGTTCGCGCTCGCGGCCAAGCCGCTATTTGAATTTGGCTGGCGTGTTGAGGAAACGGAAAGCAAATCTTTCCCAAAGCACATACACGAGGGCGATGTTGTTTAGACGAGCGGGGCGCTATACGGCGAAGCTCTTACCGCAACTGCAGCTTCGCTTGGCGTTCGGGTTGTGCCAGACGAAGGAGCTTTCCATCAGCGAAGCGGTGAAATCGAGCGTCAAACCATCGAGAAACGGATAACTTTTCGGGTCCACATAGACGCGAACATCATCGAATTCAAGGATGCGGTCGGCCGGCTTCGGCTTGGGGTCCAGCCGGAACAGATAGCTCATGCCCGAACATCCGCCGCCCTGGACGCCTAAGCGCAAACCGCCCTGACAATCGTGTTTGGCGAGCAATTGCCTGATCCGTTCGACGGCTTTTTCAGTGACCTCGATCATGCCTTTCCCTCTTCAGTATAGTCAATCTTGACTGAAAGGTACAGATTAGATAGCCTGAAAGTGAAGGCGTTCCATGGCTACACAACTTACCTCGATCGAGACGCTCGCAAACCAGGAATATAAATGGGGATTCGTTACTGATATCGATGCCGATACAGTTGCTCCCGGCCTGAACGAAGATATTATTCACCTGATTTCAGCCAAAAAGGACGAGCCCCAGTTCATGCTGGAATGGCGTCTGAAAGCCTACCGCCAGTGGCTCAAAATGAAAGAGCCAACCTGGGCTAATGTCCATTATCCACCAATTGATTATCAGTCGATCATCTATTATTCCGCGCCGAAGATGAACAAAGATGGTCCCAAGAGCATTGACGAAGTGGATCCGGAGCTGCTTAGGACATACGAAAAGCTTGGGATACCACTCCACGAGCGTGAACTGTTGGCGGGAGTTGCGGTGGATGCGGTGTTCGACAGCGTGTCGGTGGCAACCACATTTAAAGAGAAGCTGTCGGAGCTAGGCATCATTTTTTGCTCGTTCTCCGAAGCCGTCCAGCATCACCCGGAGCTGGTCAAGAAATATCTAGGAACGGTGGTTCCCCATTCGGACAATTTTTTTGCGGCACTGAATGCCGCGGTATTCAGCGATGGGTCCTTCTGCTACATACCGAAGGGAGTCCGCTGCCCGATGGAGCTGTCCACTTATTTCCGGATTAACGCAAAAGGTACCGGGCAGTTTGAGCGCACGCTCATCATTGCCGACGAAGGGGCGTACGTCAGCTACCTGGAAGGCTGCACCGCGCCGATGCGCGATACAAACCAACTGCACGCCGCAGTGGTCGAGTTGGTGGCGCTAGATAATGCCACGGTGAAATATTCGACCGTTCAAAACTGGTATCCGGGCGATAAAGAAGGCAAGGGCGGCATCTACAACTTCGTCACGAAGCGCGGGAAGTGCCTGGGGGCGAATTCGAAGATTTCCTGGACGCAGGTGGAGACCGGCTCGGCAATCACGTGGAAATATCCGGGCTGTCTGCTGATTGGCGAAAACTCAGTGGGCGAATTTTATTCGGTCGCACTGACCAACAATTTCCAGCAGGCGGATACCGGAACAAAGATGATCCATGCCGGCAAGAACACGCGAAGCACGATTGTCTCGAAGGGTATTTCGGCCGGCCATGGCCAGAACACCTATCGGGGCGCGGTGAAGATTCTGAAGGGCGCCACGGGAGCGCGCAACTATTCGCAGTGCGACTCCATGCTGCTGGGCGACAAATGCGGCGCGCACACGTTTCCATATCTGGAAGTGAAGAACACGTCTTCGAGCGTGGAGCACGAAGCATCCACTTCCAAGATTGGCGAAGACCAGATTTTTTATTGCCGCCAGCGCGGGATTTCAACCGAGGACGCGGTCGGCATGATTGTGAACGGCTTCTGCAAAGAGGTGTTTCGCGAGCTGCCGATGGAGTTCGCAGTTGAGGCGCAGAAGCTGCTCGGCGTCAGTCTGGAAGGGAGTGTTGGATAGAAGGTGGGAGAAAGAAGCTTGTCGAAGAGTCCGATTCTTGAGATCAGGAACCTGCACGCGAAAGCGGGCGAAAAAGAGATTCTTAAGGGTATAAATTTAACTGTTTTTCCGGGCGAGGTGCACGCCATCATGGGGCCGAACGGCTCAGGTAAAAGCACTCTGGCGCAGGTGTTGGCGGGCCGCGATCTTTATAGCGTTACCAAAGGCGAAGTTCTTTATGAGGGTCAGAACCTGCTTGGACTTCAGCCGGAGGAGCGCGCGCAGCAGGGAATTTTCCTCGCCTTTCAATACCCGGTTGAAATTCCAGGAGTGAGTAATCTCTACTTCCTGAAAGCAGCGCTGAATGCCATCCGAAAGAGGAAGGGCGAGCCGGAACTGGATGCCATGGATTTCCTCTCCCTGGTGCGCCAGAAGATGGCGTTGATGGAGATGGATGAGACGTTACTCAATCGCGCGGTGAACGCCGGCTTCTCTGGAGGCGAAAAGAAGCGGAACGAGATTTTCCAGATGGCGGTGCTGGAGCCGCGTCTGGCCCTAATGGATGAGACCGATTCCGGGCTGGACATCGATGCGCTCAAGATTGTGTCGCATGGCGTGAACGCGCTCCGCAGCCCCGACCGAGCGATCGTCGTCATTACTCACTACCAGCGGCTGCTGAACTATATTGTTCCCGATTACGTACACGTTCTCGCCGAAGGCCGAATTGTGAAATCAGGTGACAAATCGCTGGCGCTGGAACTTGAAGAAAGCGGCTACGTAGGCATCGAGGAATTGGCGGAGACGGCGCAATGATTGCGACGATGGTTTCCGATTTTGCCGGGATTCGAAAACGGGCCGCAGATCTCTTTGAGGCGCGTGGTTTCCCCACAACGCGGGACGAAGAGTGGCGGTTCACCAGCGTTGTACCCATCGCCAAAGCCCAGTTTCCGGCAGCAGCACCGAAGGTTAGCGGACATAGCCTGCGCGCCGCGCTGGAGCGCGATCCTCAATTGATTGAAGAACACCTGGGCCGTTACGCCAGTTGCGAAGACAACCCCTTTGTCGCGCTGAATACGGCCAATTTCGAAGACGGGGTCTTCCTGCATGTTCCGGCGAATACGGTTATCGAAGAGCCGTTATGGATTGATTTTACTGCGGTTCCGGACCGGACAACTCATCCGCGTAATCTGATTGTGGTCGACGCCGGGAGCCAGGTTCGAATTGTGGAGCGATACACAGGCCGCGGCCCGTATTTCACAAACGCCGTTACGGAGATCGTGGTAGGCGAGAACGCAATCGTAGAACACGTCAAGCTCGAAGAAGAGAGCGCCGACGCCTTCCACGTCGCGACGATTCAGGTACAGCAGTCGCGCAACTCCGTTTTCAAATCGCACAACATTTCCCTGGGCGGGCTGCTGGTGCGGAATGACGTGAACGCGGTCCTTTCCACCGGCTCTGAAGGCACATTGAACGGGCTTTATCTGGCGAACGGCCGGCAGCATATCGACAACCACACGGCGCTGGATCACGCCGCGCCGCATGCCGCCAGCCACGAACTTTACAAAGGCATTCTAAACGGCGCGTCCAGTGTCGTATTTAACGGCAAGATTTTTGTGCGCAAAGATGCGCAAAAGACGGATGCCAAGCAGACCAACAAGAACCTGGTGCTTTCCGAAAATGCCACGATCAATACGAAGCCGGAGCTTCAAATCCTGGCTGACGATGTGCGCTGCACTCACGGGGCGACTATCGGCCAGCTTGATGAAGAAGCCCTGTTTTACCTGCGCGCCCGCGCCATCGGCAAGGCAGAAGCGCGGGATTTACTGATTTATGCGTTTGCGCGCGACGTAATCGATCGCATTACCATTCCGGCCACTCGCGAGTACCTCGAGAAAGCGCTCTTCGAATCGCTCAGCCGTTCACGCGAAATTGCGGAGGCAGTTTCATGAGTGCTCGCGCTGAAATGCTGCAAAGCTCTGCTGTCTTCGACGTCGAGCGGATTCGCGAGGACTTCCCGATTCTGCGCGAGAAGATTCATGGGAAGCCGCTCGTCTATCTTGATAATGCGGCGACCACCCAAAAACCGAAGGCGGTAATTGACCGGCTGGTCCATTACTATTCGCATGATAATGCGAATGTACATCGCGCCGTACACCTGCTGAGCACACGGGCAACCGAAGCCTGCGATCGCACGCGCGAAAAAATTCGCCGCTTTGTCAACGCGGGTTCAACGAACGAGATCATCTTCGTTCGAGGCACAACCGAAGGTCTGAACCTGGCGGCGCAGAGCTACGGTCGTCAGAACGTCAAGACCGGCGATGAGGTGCTGATCACCGGCCTGGAGCATCATTCGAACATTGTTCCGTGGCAGATACTTTGCAACGAGAAGCAAGCGCATTTGCGCGTGGTTCATATTGACGACCGCGGGGTGGTTCCGCTGGATCAATTTGAACGAGCGCTGAACGAACGCACCCGGCTGGTTGCTGTCGCGCATGTTTCGAATGCTCTCGGGACGGTGAATCCGCTGGCTCGCATGATTGAAATGGCGCATCGCCGGGGGATTCCGGTGGTTGTAGACGGCGCGCAGGCCGTGCCGCACATGCCTGTGGACGTGCGGGCGCTTGACGCGGATTTCTACGCGTTTTCGGGACACAAGCTCTTCGGTCCCACGGGAATTGGCGTTCTGTATGGTAAGGAAGCGCTGCTGGAAACCATGCCTCCGTACCAGGGCGGCGGCGACATGATCCGCTCGGTCACGTTCGAGAAAACCGATTACAATACGTTGCCATACAAGTTCGAGGCCGGGACGCCGGATATCGCTGGCATAGTCGGATTGGGCGCCGCAGTCGATTACGTCAATGGCATCGGCTTAGACGCGATTGCAGCGTACGAACATGAACTGCTGGAATACGCCACTGCGCGAATCTCTCAAATGGGGGGCGTCCGGATTATCGGGACCGCGCCGCATAAAGCGAGCGTGCTCTCGTTCGTGGTCGATCATGCACACCCGCACGACGTTGGCACCATTCTCGACCAGGAAGGTATCGCCGTGCGGACAGGTCATCACTGTGCTCAGCCGGTAATGGACCGCTTTGAGATCGCCGCTACGACGCGAGCGTCGATGGCGTTTTACAACACCGCGGCGGAGGTGGATGCGCTGGCTGCCGGAATCCGCAAAGTACAGGAGTTCTTTTCCTAGTGTCGGACTTGCACGATCTTTATCAGGAAACGATTCTCGACCACAGCAAGCGGCCGCGCAACAAAGCTGCTCTCGCGGGAGCAACCCACAAGGCCGAGGGTTACAATCCACTCTGCGGAGACCGGCTGAGTTTACAGCTCAAGATCGAGAACGGGCATATCACGGGTGTTGGTTTTCAGGGTGCGGGCTGCGCCATTTCGACCGCCTCGGCTTCCCTGATGACCGAGGCAATTAAAGGCAAGACGCCGGACGAAGTGGAGAGCGCATTCCAGAAATTCCACGCGTTGTTAACAGAAGAACGCCCGCCCGCACCCGACCTGGGCAAGCTGGCGGTGTTTTCGGGCGTGCGCGAATATCCGATGCGCGTTAAGTGCGCGACGCTCGCCTGGCACACGCTTCGCGCCGCACTACACGGTGAAGGACAACCGGTTTCGACGGAGTAATTCATGTCTCAAGATCTACGGACGCTTGTAATCGCGGCGCTCAAGACGGTGTACGACCCGGAGATTCCGGTCAACATCTATGATCTCGGCCTTATTTACGATGTAGGAATTGCGCCTGAGGGAGCGGTAGTGGTCAAAATGACCCTGACCGCGCCGAACTGCCCTGTCGCGGGAATCTTGCCTGGACAGGTCCAGCAAAAAATCCAAGATATCGAGGGCGTCACATCGGCCAAGGTGGATCTGGTTTTCGATCCGCCCTGGGATCGGGATAAGATGTCCATGGCCGCCAAGCTGGCCCTCGGTTTCGATCTTGGGTTTGAGACCGTGCCGCTTTCGAAGTTGCAGCGATGAAATTAACTTCGCACGAGGAATACGGTCTCCGCTGCCTTCTGCAGGTGGCGCGGCAGGGCGTGGACGGGAACCTAACGATTCCCGAGATCAGCCGCAACGAGGGCATTTCAAGTCCCTACGTAGCAAAGCTGATGCGCATACTACGGCTGGGCGGGCTGGTCAGGGCCGCACGCGGCAAAGCAGGCGGTTACACCCTCGCGCTTCCTCCCGAGAGAATCTGCGTTGGCGATGCCTTGACCATACTTGGCGGCCGCATGTACGGGGAGGATTTCTGTAACCGGCACTCCGGCACGGAGATCAGTTGCGCACATTCGACTGACTGCTCCATCCGCACTCTTTGGCGCGCTATGCAGGGCGCACTTGACGACATCCTGAGTACAACCACAATTCGCGATTTGCTGCGCTCGGCAGATCACGAGACTGTGGCGGGAAGCGCGCTGCAGACGGAGTTTGTTTCTCTTCACGGACGGCCAGGGCGCGGGTAGATCACTCCGGTGAACTGAAGTTCACTGCTGCATGCTTAAGCGTGCGCCACCTCAGGCTGTGTAATAATCGCGTCCATGACTGGCCGGGTTTTCGCGGCCCTAATCGGGTTGATTTGCTGCGCGGCGGCGGATACAGTCAGTGAACACGCCGAGAGAGGCGTTGAGTTCGCTAAAGCCGGCGACCTGGTTCATGCCGAAGCGGAGCTGCGCAGCGCCGTGGAACTCGCTCCGAACGATCCTTCTTACCTGACGAGCCTGGGCGGGATTCTGGGTCTGGAGCAGAAACTGGCCGAGGCGAATGTCTATTTCGAGAAGGCGGTGCGTCTCGACCCGGCGAATGGCGCGGCGCGGCGGAACCTAGCTGCGAATGAATGGCGGCTGGGGCAACTGAAACAGGCGCAAGCCAACCTCGAACACTTGCTGCGCACACAGCCTGGGGATAAGGTGACGATGCTGCTGCTCGGCATGGTGTCTGAAAACGAGCACGATTATGCGCGCGCGGCGAAACTGCTGGAACGCGTGCCGGCATTAGTCCAGCAGAGGCCGGAATCAATGGCCGCGCTGGCGAGCGCGTACTATCACACGGGGCGGCACGACGAGGCGCACAGAAGTCTCGAAACGCTGCTGTCACGACCCGCTTCACCAGCAGGAATCCTTGCGGCCGGGGGCGTCGCTGCCCGGGCACAGGATTACGGGATGGCCGAAAAGCTCTTCGAGTCAATCCGGTCGAGCTTCCACTCCGGGCGTGAGAACGGCGAGGTCTACAACCTATTGGGCATGGTGCAGATGAAGATGGATCTGTTCACCGATGCCGTTCAGTCTTATGGCAGGGCGGTTGAGCTGGATCCAAAATCAGTCGATGCTGCTGTGGGACTGGCATCGGCGAAATGGGCCGCGGGCATGCGTACCCAGGCCGAAGCACAGTTTCAACAACTGCTCAGGCAATATCCTCGTGATGCCGCCGTGTATGAGAGCTACGGAACCTCGCTTCTGGGCAGCGCTACCGATGATGCTACATTGGACCGGGCCGGCGCGCTACTGACAAAGGCCGTAGAACTGGACGGCTCGCGCGCCGAAGCGCATTATCAGCTTGGAATGCTGGAGATGAAGAAGAATGCGCCGGATTCGATGAACGAGGCGCTGAAAGAGCTGCAATCGTCTGTGCGGCTGGGATTGAATGGGAGCAAGGTTCACTATGCTCTGGCGCGTGTGTACCGCCGGCTTGGTCGTGAAAACGAGGCTACGGCGGAAATGCATCTTTATGAGGAGATGCAGGGAGGCGCACAAGGCAAGTAATGCGGTGGGCCGCGGTTTTACTTCTCGCGCTGCCGCTACTGGCTGCCCGGGAGATCTTCACAGATGTAACGGCACTGGCCGGTATTCATTGGCGGCACTTCAGCGGCGAATCCCCGGATCGATATTTGATTGAAGCGATGGGCGGCGGGGTGGCGTTCCTTGACTTTGACCAGGATGGCCGCCAGGACCTTTTCTTCGTGAACGGCGGCGAGACGCCGAGGGGCAGGAGCGCGCTGCCCGTTCGCAATGTGCTGTATAGGAATCTGGGCGGCGGCAAGTTTGAGGATGTGACCGAAAAATCGGGGCTCGCGAAAATACCTTTCTACGAAATGGGCGTGGCGGCCGCGGATTTCGATAACGACGGGTATCCGGACCTCTTTATTACCGGGTATCCATCCTGCGCGCTGTTCCACAATAATCGCGATGGTACGTTCACGGACGTTACGGAGAAGGCCGGCGTGAAGAACGCGGGCAAATGGGCGGCCAGCGCGGCGTGGTTCGATTACGATCACGACGGGCGGCTTGATCTGTTCGTCGCGAATTACGCGCAATTCTCTTATGAGCATGGGCCGAAGTGCGACTACCAGGGCATGCGGACGTACTGCGCGCAAGTGGCTTACAAGGGCGAGCCTCCGACGCTCTATCACAACAATGGCGACGGCACGTTCACCGATGTGACTGAGCAAGCGGGTCTCGTGAAGCTGGTTGGCCGCGGCCTTGGGGTGGTCGCAGTCGATGCGAACGATGATGGGTGGCCCGATCTTTTCGTGGCGCGCGACGCGTCACCCAATCTCCTGCTGATCAACCAGGGGGATGGCACATTCAAGGATATTGCGCTGAATGCCGAGGTGGCGCTCAGCGCCGACGGCAACGCCCGCGCTGGGATGGGCGTGGATGCGGGCGACGTCAACGGAGACGGCCGGCCGGATTTCATCGTTACTGACTTTAATGACGAGACGCACGCGCTCTTTCTGAACGGTGGCGGATTGCCGTATCGCGAGTGGACCCGCGAATCGGGTCTCGCCGCGCTGACGCACTCTTTCGTAGGATGGGGCACCCACTTTATCGACTTCGATAATGACGGCAATCTCGATTTGGTTCTCGTGAACGGCCACATTAACCAGGTGATCGAGAAAACGCGCGTCGATGTGTCTTATAAGGAACGGCCACTGCTGGCGATAAACAACGGCAACGCAGTTTTTCATGACGTCAGCCAACAGGCCGGGCCGGTTTTTCAGAATCGCTACTTGGGGCGCGGGCTTGCAGTGGGAGATTACGACAACGATGGCGGCGTGGACGTGGTGTTTACGCGCCTGAACGATACTCCCATCCTTCTGCACAACAACGTGGGGCATCTGAAGACTTGGATTGGTATTGAACTACAGGGGACGAAGAGCAACCGGGACGCAAGCGGGGCAAAACTGACGCTGACGTGTGGACAACGAAAGCTGGTCCGGTGGATCACCGGAGGCGCGAGTTATCTTTCGTCGCATGATAAGCGGGTGGTGTTCGGATTGGGGGATGACCCGGCGGGAGAAGCGAAGCTTGAAATCCGGTGGCCGAACGGCAACGCGCAGAGTGTGACAGGACTGAAACTGAATCAGTATCAGAAGATTGTGGAGTAAAAATCTAGTACTTCAGGCGTACCTTCCCTGGTATATAATTGGCCGCAACTGGTAGGGCGGTCAAAAAACTCTTGGGGAGGTCTACCCGATGTTCTCGAAGGATGTTCGCGTTGCTCCGATCATATTAACTCTGGTTGCGGCGCTCTACTTCTGTCCAACAGCATCCGCACAATCTTACACCGGTTCGGTGACGGGCTCGGTCACGGACCCGTCGGGCGCCGTCGTTCCGAACGCGAAGCTCACGCTGGTTGACGAGCAGAAGGGATTCACGTTCACGGCAGTTTCGGATTCGAGCGGCGGGTACGTGATCCGGCAGGTGGCTCCCGGGACGTACAAGCTGACAGTGGAGGCACAGGGCTTCCGCCAGGAGGCGCGCCCAAACATCAAGGTGGATGTCAGCCAGAATGTTACCGTCAACTTCTCGCTGCAGATGGGCGCCGTCACGCAGACCGTGCAGATTTCCGAAGCTGCGCCCCTGTTATCGACACAGGACGCGACGACGGGCCAGACCATAAACCGGAAATTCATCAATGATCTGCCGCTAATCACGCGCTCCGTTACCGACCTGGCATATCTCACGCCGGGCATTGTCGAAGGCGCTACGGGCACGTCGGGGGACGCTGCGAATAATTTCATTTCCAATGGCGGCCGCAATGCGACGGCCGACATGCTGCTGGACGGCGTCACCGTCACGAACTTCGAGCAAAATAGCGGCATCCAGGTGCCGACCTATACTCCGTCGGTGGATGCAGTCGAGGAATTTACCGTACAGCAGACCAACTTCAGCGCGGAGTATGGCTTTTCGGGCGGCACCATCGTCAACATGGTCACGCGCTCGGGCACGAACCAGTTCCACGGCAGCGCATACGAGTTCTTCCGGAATCAGAAGCTCGACGCGAATAACTGGTTCAATAATCAAGGCGGCGTCCCCATCGCACCGCTGCGCAATAACAACTTCGGCGGAACGGTGGGCGGACCCATCCGGAAGGATAAAATATTCTTCTTTTTCGATTACGACGGCACCCGCAGCAGAACCGGGGCTACGAATCAGTTCGGTGTTCCAAGTGCCGCCGAACGAACCGGCAACTTCGGAGAGCTCTGCGGCTATTCCGGCGGCAGTTTCGATTCCGCCGGCAAGTGTTCGGCTGATGGCGGGCAGCTATGGGATCCCTACACGGGCGTCTATAGTAGCGACCTGGGGGGCCCGGTCCGGTCGGGCTACATCCCGTTTAACAATCTGGCCACCTACATGAGTCCTGGAAGTCCGGCGCTGAGCGGGACGCCTTACCAACTCCCCGCCCGGCCCGGCAACCTGATCGATCCGGTCGCGCTGAAGCTGATGCAGTTTTATCCGCTTCCTAATTTGAACGTCGGAACGGCAGCGTACAACCCTTATACAAATTGGGTTGGATCGGGAGCAAATCAGGGCAGCAACAATCAATACGACCTCAAGATCGATTATCGAATCAATGACGCCAACATGCTGAGCGGAAAATATTCCAGGCAAGGTAGTTTTAGCCATGGATTCAACTGCTACGGCAACGTGGCCGATCCCTGTACATCAGGTCCCACGGACAGCACCGCTCACCTGGCCGCGTTAAACTTCACGCATACGTTCTCTCCGACGGTACTGCTGAATGTCGCGTGGGGTTTCACTCGCGGCGCGGTCTTTACTCACAGCATTGCGGGCGATTTCCCAGGTCTGGACCCCGTGAAGCTTCTAGGCGAGCCCCAATACATGGACACTTCCGGCGTTCCCTTCATCCCTGCCATCAACCTGCAAAGCAGTTACAATACGTCCGGCTTAAACAGCATCGGAACGCAGCCCTGGAGCTACTTGCGCCAAGGCCAGGAGACGCATCATTTGCTGGGCACCATAAGCTGGGTGCGGGGCCAACATGAGCTGAAGTTCGGCGCGGAAGGCCGGATGCATCGCGATAATTTCACGCAGCCCGGCATTCCCGGCGGACAGTTCACTTATGATTTCACCGGGACATCCGAGTTCCCGTTCTCCGGCGGCGGAGACGCGCTGGCAAGTTTTCTCATTTCTAACGGTGGTCCCGGGACCTCGAGCAGCGGTTATGAGGTTCCAAACCAGGTCAGCACGCAAAGCTTCCAGGCCGGTGGATTCATTCAGGACAACTGGAAAGTGACCAAGAAGCTCACGCTGAACATCGGAATGCGTTATGACGTTGATTTCCCGCGCACCGAACGTTACAACCGCATGAACGGGTTGGATCCGAACGTCGTCTCTCCCGTGCAGGTTCCCGGATTGGGAACGCTACACGGCGGCGAGATCTTTGCGAGTCCCAGTAATCGCTCGCCCGGCTTCGACCCCTCGTTCGTCGATTTCGGCCCAAGGTTCGGCGTGGCCTGGTCACCGTATGAAAAAACCGTGATCCGCGCCGGATACGGGGTCTATTACTCGTCGGTAAGATCAGGCGCGGCGGGAGTCGGAGCTAGTGGTTATCAGGGCTATGACGAGTACACGCCCTGGATCAATACGTATCAGAACGATGGCGTCACGCCTTTTGGAAGGCTGAGCAATCCCTTTCCGGCAGGGATCAAGCTTCCTCCAGGGAGTTCGCTCGGCTTGCTGAACGATGTCGGTTTCGGAGCAGCGGGGCCGATCCCGTCGATTGACTCAGCAGTTCCTTACGAACAGAGCTATAGCTTCGGCATACAGAGAGAGCTTCCGGCAAACTTCCTGGTGGATGCGAATTACATCGGCAAACTCGGCCGCCATCTTTATTTCGGCGGCGCCGGCAGCCTGAACTATCTGGGCCCACAAATCGAACACTACAACTCGGCCCAGATCGCCGGTCTGAACACGTATGTGCCGAATCCGTTCTATGGTGTTATAACCGATCCAAACAGCTCACTTTCCAGTCCGACCATCCAGCAATCTCAGCTCCAACTGCCGTTCCCGCAATTCACTGGCTTTAGCGGAGACTCGCCTCCATGGGCGAATTCCAGTTACAACGCACTTCAGCTGCGCATAGAGAAGCGATTCTCTCATGGCTTGGACGCACTAGTCACCTATGTTTGGTCGAAGTCGATCGACGATGCTTCTACAACGGATGGCAGCACCACTTGGCTCGGCGGAATTGCGAATGGGCCCGAAGACCCGAATAACCGGCATCTGGAGCGTAGTCTCTCGACCTTTGATATACCTCACGTGCTTCAGTTCAGCTATACCTATGAACTGCCCATCGGCCGCGGTAAAGCGATCGGCGGAAATATGCCGGCGGTCTTAAATGCAATCATTGGCGGGTGGCAAACGAATGGCATCTGGCGCTTCACGGACGGCAGGCCTTTGCTGCTGGGCCTGTCAGGAGGTCAACCTCTCCCGAGTTATCCTTATCAGCGGCCCAATTTGCTTGGACCGCTGCAGTGCAACAGCGGCCCCGATTTTCTGACCAACTATTTTTCTAATCCGGAAGTGGCTGTCGCGCCACCGCCGTTCACGATCGGCAATGCGCCGCGCAGCTATGGAACGTGCCGGGCACCGGGTCAGGCAAACGCCACGCTCTCCCTCTTCAAGGAATTCATGTTATCGAAACTTCGGGAAGGCGCGAAGCTGCAGTTCCGATTCGAGGCATTCAATGCGCTGAATCATCCACAGTTCGATGCGCCAAATACGCAGGTGGACGGCGGTAACTTTGGGGTGATTACGAGCACAGCGAACTCGCCACGGGAGGTGCAGTTGGCATTGAAGCTGTATTGGTGATGTGGGCGGGCCGGCATGCCCCGGCCCCTAGACACCTTCTCACTCCGGCGGTTGGACGGCGAAGAGGAAGCGTTCCGCTGCGAAGGGGTTCTGGCCGGGCGGCTGGTTTTCGCGAGCGAGAAGTTTGATCTCTTGCATCTGAGCGGCGGATTTCCGTTCATCTCCGAGCGCTTTATAGGCATCACGCAACCCGTAGTGCGCGGGGATCAGGGTGGGCTGAAGACGCGCCGCGGCAAGAAACTGCTGGACAGCTTGCGAGTAGTTTTTTTTCGCGAGCGAGATCTTACCGGCTAAAACGAAGGCGTATGGATCTTTCGAGGTCAGTGCGAGGGCGTGGTTAATTGCCTTTTGCGCACCGTCCAGATCATCGGGCGCCGAATGGGTGATCGCCAGCGCCTTGTAGTAATAAACTTCGGGCGTGTTGGCTCCGAGCGCGATGGCGGTTTCGAGCGCTTTGCGGGCCTCGACCGATTTGAGTTGGATCTCGAGCAGAATGCCACGCAATTGATAGGCACGGTCCCATTTCGGCCAGCGCGCCTGGATAGTGCTCAAGAGATTTTTGGCATCAACTTCGCGGCGGAGCAATTCGAGGACGACGACATGTGCCAGCAGCAACTCCCGGGCGTCAGGCAGCAGGCGGGAGGCTTGGTCGAGCAAGTCGGAAGCTTCGCGCAGCAGGTTGTGTTTCAGAAGAAATCCGGTAGCCTGTAAGTAAAGATCAGGCCGCTCCGGGTCAGCCCGGATGCCGAGGTTCAGCGCGCCCACCGCATCTTGTATCTTGCCCATTGAATCCAGAATCTGAGCCCGCAGCAGGTAGTAATCTCCCTGCCGGTACGCAACGGGTATCTGGTCTAATTCCGCCAGGGCGGCGTTCGGGCCTTGCAGACGAAGCCGGGAGATGGCAGTCAAAGCGAGAGCGCGTGCTTTCAGCGCCGCTACGTCCGGATCATGGTTCCCGGAACTTGGTATGCGGCTGAGGTAATCCAAGGCCTGTTTGCCGTCTTTATCTTCGATGCTCATCTTTGCGAGCTGCAGATTTGGATTGGCGTGATGCGGGTCGATTGCAATCGCCTTCCGGTAAAAGTCGCGAGCCTGGTCCCGGTGGCCGCTTGCCAGATAGTGATTGCCTGCGTTATTTAGTACCTGGGCGGAGTCTGGCGCAAGCTTAAGCGCCCGCTGGTAGTACGGTTCCGCTTCATTAAAGCGGTGCTGCCCGTCAAGCTCCGCGGCTTTGAGCATGAGCGCTCGGAGATCTTCGGTTTGCGCGGAGAGAACAACGGGACCCGGAAGCAATAGGGCGAGCAGGATGATGACGAGTCTTACGAACCGCACCGGATTCTCATATTATCTTTTCGCAATCCGCTCCCGCTGGTCGCGGCTCTGTTATGCCGCGGCGTGCTGTTTCGTGGCGACGACAAAAATACCGCGCATGTATTCGGCAGCCAATTGAACATTTTTATCGACAAAGTCGATACCCACGGTCTCACCATTCACGACCGGCAGCGGATGGCATAGTTCGAAACCGGCGTAACCTTTGTAACCAATATCCAGAAGCCCGAGCACTTCCGGCAGGCTCTTCTCATCGCCTTTGACCGTGATGCCATCCGGGCCACGGTCGTATTCGCCGCCGTAATGCCATAAGGTCTGGAGCGCGCCAACTTCGTTCACTGCCTTGCGAACGGATATTTCGTCAAGATGATGCTCCAGACGCGCGTCGAAACAAATTTTCAGATGCGGCGAGGCCACTTCTTTGGCCATGCGCAAAGTGTCGACATACCCGTCAATTACAGGCGGATGGTTCTGCAACGCAAGCGTAACGCCAAAATCGCCAGCGAGCCGGGCTGCTTCTTCCAGGCTCTCGCGGCACCACGCCCAAGTCTGCTCAGCGGAAAACTCTTCGTGTTCCGATTGCCAAACCGCCGTGGCAATATCGTAGCGGCCTCCGCCTTCAGGCAGAAGCGTCACGCCAGGCCAGGCGAGGAACACACGGATAATTTTTGCGCCCAGATCGGCACTCATGCGCATCAGTTCGCGGGCACAGACCAACTGGGATTCGCGGTGCTCCGGAATCGGGCTGCTGAAATCGTTGTTGGCGGCCACGGCGTAAATCTCGATGCCTTGATCAGCCGCGAATTGATGAAGCTGCCGGCATCGGGCTTTCGGCATATCCAACGGATTGCCATGCGGGCGCTTTCCATCGATTTCCACACCCTGATAGCTGAATTTCCTGGCGCGTTCGATTACCTGTTCCAGGGTGAGCGCGGCACCGCGATACCAAACGCCTCCATAGGTGATGCTGTACAGTCCGATTTTCATTACAAAGTGCCTGTGCCATTTTATCTAGAAGCTGCTATCGTTTTGGACGTGAAGCGCCTGGTTGCACTGCTTGGCTTTGCGCTCCTGCCATCCATTTCGGCGCGCGCCGGTTCGCCGCAACAGTCGGGTTGGTTCGTGGCGCGAAGCGCTCATTTCGACATTTATTCACAAGCGGGACTGGCAAACGCCCGGGCAACGCTTGCGAAATTCGAACAAATGCGGGCGTGTTTTGCTGGAAACGATCTGCTGCGCCCGGCCGCAGATCTCGGCCCGCGTGCTCCGCTGCGAATAATCGATTTCGCTTCGGCTAAGGAATATAACAACTTTCGGCTTCGTCCGAATGCGGACGCTTACTACGCGAGTCTAAACGATCAGGAATACATCGTGATGGCCGCGCCGCAATCGCTGGATCTGGCCATTGATGCGCACGAGTACGCGCACTCGCTTTTGCATAATGCAGGACTCAAGTTGCCGGCCTGGCTGAACGAAGGTCTTGCGGAATTCTTCTCAACTCTTCGTGTTACGAACAGCGAGTGTCGTTTAGGCGGCGCGCTTCCCAGACGGATTGACGCGCTGGCGCACCACAAATGGCTGCCCCTCGCACAGTTACTCACGGTTTCAGAAACCGCTTCCCTGTTTCAGACGCGCGATAACGCGGCGATATTTTACGCCGAGAGCTGGGCGCTAACGAACCTGCTGGCTGGATCGCCCGAGTATGCGCTCTATTTTCACGAGCTGCTGAACCAGCTGAGCTCCGGAAGGCCCAGTGAGCGGGCACTTACGACGGTGTACGGGAAATCCATCGACGCGATCGGCAACGATCTGGACCTTCGAGTGCGCAGGGGAACATTCACGACGCGTGAGTTCCCCGCCCTGCCCGCAACGGATGTTGCCGTAGAGGTCTCCGGAGTATCAGATCTTCAGTTAAAGCGACTCCTGGCGGAACTGCTGTACGCGGATGGTGAGCTGGACCGGGCGGAGTCTCTGTATGCGGAAATCGAACACCAGCAGCCCGGGAACCCGACTGCACTTGCCGCTATGGGGACCATCGCGCTTCGCCGGCACGATCGCGACGGAGCGATTGCGTATTGGCGTCAGGCTATCGATCGAGGCCTCACCGATGCAGGGTTGTGCTACCGATACGCTCTGCTGGCGGAAGACGCCGGGCTCCCGGTAAGCGAAATACAGCGGGCCCTGGGACGTGCCGTGGCGCTTGACCCCAGCTTCGACGATGCCCGGTATAAGCTGGCGCTGATTGAGAGCAATAGCGGAGACTACGCCGCAGCAATAAAGCAACTTCGCGCGATGCGCACTATTTCTCAGGCCAGGGCGTTTGCTTACTGGAGTGCGCTGAGCTACGCCTACATGGAACTGGGGGATCGAGATCGGGCAAAGAATGCCGGGGAAGACGCGATGAAGGTCGCACGCACCGCTTCCGACCGCGCGCGCGCCGCTCAGCTCATCTATGTAGCGGAAACCGACGTGACCGAGCAATTTGTTACCGATGCGAACGGCCATTCGCGGTTAGCCGAAACCCGGGTTCCACACGGCACGACAGGATGGAATCCGTTTATAGAGCCCACCGATCACATCCAGAAAGCCGTGGTGCAACTTCGCGAGGTACTCTGCTCCGGTGGCAGGCTGATGGGCTTTCTGGTGGATACCTCGGGTGGCCGGCTCATGCTGACGGTTCCCGATCCACAACGCGTGCTTATGCGAAATGGCCCCCCGGAATTTTCATGCGGACCACAGCAGCCGAGAGCGGCGGCCACTATCGAGTATGCAGCGGTGGGTAACGACAGATACATCCTGCGAGGGATATCGTTCCCTTAGTACCCGAACGAAGGCTGGAACCGCCCGAGCAAACTTTTGTGCAGCTTAGGCCTCTAAATCCGGCCGGTAGACTCGTCGATAAGGATTACAAGTGAGCACCATGGAAGTTAAAATTAAAGATGTTCTTCCAGCTTCGGCCGAAGTGCCGCTTATGAAGCTGAGTTCTGTGCTGAATGGGCTTGAGCACGGGGCATCCGCGATGCGCCATCACGTCGTCCAAGCTATGACGGCTGTCAAATCCGGAAAGTACACGATTGATGCTTCGGCAGTAAGCCGCTCGATAATAGGTGAGTCCGTAGTGTCCGGGCCGCGCTCACGGAGCGCCCGGAACACTTCGCCCAAGCTCGGCTCCTGAACCGAATGTGAACCACGCCCTGAGCACCACATCTTTCGCATTCTCAAGCGCAATGCAGTGGAATGAGCCTGCGCCAGGAGTCCCGAATCGCAGATCAGTTAAATCCAGCCGCCTTCCGGGGTTCAAGTCTGCTGCGATTGTTTCCTCCGACCAGACCGGAAAGCGGGCGAAATAGAGGAAGTATCGGAATGGCTCTGTTGCCGACGCGCGCACCAGGGCTGCCGTAACGGGCGGCTTGTAAAAGATCTCCGCAGTTTGCGGCTCCAGTTGCCCGAGCGCGTCAACGCCGATCATCTGGTAGTCTCTTCTGGTTTCCACTATTCCTGTCCAACGCAACGGCGTAAACGGTTTCGGTAAAGCCGCCGCCTGAACCGCAGGAGCATCCTCATAGAGACGCGCTTGTAACTGTCCCACTGCCCGCGCGTGTAGAACGGCGCGCCCGCTGTCGAACAACACGAATAAGCAGAGCGCGAATATCGCACTCCCCATTCCGGTTGGCGCGCGGCTGCCAATCTCGCTGCTGACGAGCCGCGAAAAAAAGGGCCAAACCGCTGCAACCAGTAAGATCGCCAGTATCCAGCCGTCGTATAGGCTGTTCAGGTCCAGATGAAACCAGCGGGACGAAAAAGGGAGCAGCAGGCGGATGCCGTAACTGTTTGTCCAGTCGAGTAACAGATGGCTCGCTACACCGGCGCAGCACAGCAGCCAGGCTTTGATCCAGGGAAGCTTCTGCCTATAGGCAGCAGCGACGACGAGCACCGATAGCGCCGCCATAAAAGGGAGCCCGACGAGCGAGTGAGAATAGCCGCGATGAAGTTCCAGATAGCGAAGCGCTCCGGCCGGAAGAGCAACAATATCCAGATCCGGCGCGTTCGCTGAGACCACCAGCAACAACAGCGCCCTGGGACAAAAGCGATTCAAGCCTGCGCGCGATAGAGCCAAGCCTGTGAGGGAATGTGTAATGTTATCCATTCGCGGCGATCAGGCACACGCCGGAACCGCGACAAAGGCCTGTTCGCGAGCCAAGTACCGAGGCGGCACAAGTAACGTGAGGGCAGCCGGTACAATATCCGCGGTGACGGGTAGCTTGCCCGCAACCTCGCCATCGATCTGAACGTACACGTCGCTCCCAGCGGGGGGTGTACATGTGACTGAGCGGCCGCGAACAACGCTGCAGCCTCGCATCCGGTGGGCCCGTCCCAGCGCCACACCGAGCAGATAAGGCAAGTACCGGGCGCCGATCGTACCGCGAAATAAGACGATTTCGAACTCGTCACGCAGCAACGACGCGCCGCGCGCAATCTCCAGATCGCCACCATAATTCCGTACCCGGCTGATGAGCGCAAAGCTGGCCTCGTACGGATTTCCGTCCACCATGACTTGGAACTCCGTCAAGGGATGGAACACTTGTCCGAAGCCGCAGACGTAGTACGCAAACTTGCCCACGGCTGCTTTCAAATCCAAATTAAGGCGATTGACGATTTCCGCGTCCAGCCCCGCACCCGTCATACATAAAAACATTCTCTGATGCGAAGGCATCTGGAGCGCACCCACGGCAACCCGGCAGGGATGCATTTCGCGCAACTGTCCTGCCACTCGCTCCATCGGGAGCGGCAGCCGGATTTCGCGGGCCAGGACATTAGCGGTTCCACCCGGAAGGATGGCGAGCGGAACGTCAGTGTGCAACATGCCATTCGCCACCTCATTGATGGTGCCGTCGCCGCCCGCTGCAATGATAAGGTCACATCCGGACTCAATCAGGTTTCGTGCTTGCGCCGTTGCTGTTCCCGGACCCTTCGTCGCAACAAGAGTGGTGGAAATGCCCTGCCGGGCCAACGCTTCAATGCTACTTTGAAGCGAGCGCGGGCGGCGCGAGAGCCCCCTCGCAGTGGGGTTGTAGAGAATAACCGCGTTTTCCGCGTGCAGAGATTCCAAGCTCCCCATTATAGGTTCAGAAATGAAAGAATCGGTCTTAAGGCGCGCCGAAGAGCTGCGTAAAGAACTCGAACGTCACGAGTATTTGTATTACGTTCTGGACAAGCCGGAAATTAGCGACGCCGAATTCGACACACTGATGCGCGAGCTTCGCGCCCTGGAGGAGGCCAACCCACAGATCCGCACTCCCGATTCGCCGACGCAGCGGGTGGGCGGACGGCCGCGCGAGGGTTTCATAAAAATTCCACACAGCTCACCGATGCTGAGCCTGGACAATGCGCTGAACGAGCAGGAGCTGCGCGAATTTGACAATCGTGTGCGGGCTCTCCTGAAATCGGAGAAATACGAATACGTAGCAGAGCTCAAACTGGATGGACTTTCGATGGCAGTGCATTATTCCGCGAATCAACTGCAACAGGCGCTGACGCGCGGAGATGGCCGGATCGGCGAAGAAGTAACAGAGAACGCACGGACGATTCGTTCGCTGCCCATTCACGTAACCAGACACGCTTTCACGACAGAACCCTTCGAGGTCCGCGGCGAGGTTGTCATGCCGAGGCGCTCGTTTGAGCGCCTAAACGAGGAACGGGACCAGGCCGGGCTGGCTCGATTCGCGAATCCCAGGAATGCTGCGGCGGGCGCGCTGCGCGCCCTTGATCCTTCCGTTACGGCCGCGCGCAGGCTTGACTATTTTGCCTATTTTCTGCTGCAGGATGGAGGCCCGATGCTCGACAGCCATTGGGAGAGCCTGGAAAAACTGGCCGCGGGCGGATTCAAAGTGAACCCACACAGAAAGAAGTGTGCGGGAGTCGAAGAGCTCCAGGACTTTATCCGCGAGTGGGACACCAAGCGCGAATCTCTGCCCTACGAAATCGACGGAGTGGTCGCGAAGATCGATTCTATCGATCAGCAGGAACGGCTCGGCTGGACCGCCAAAGCGCCACGCTGGGCGATTGCGTTCAAATACCCCGCCCGCCAGAGTTCCACGGTGCTGGAAGCCATCGAGGTGCAGGTTGGACGAACCGGCGCACTGACTCCGGTTGCCCATTTGAAACCGGTCATCGTCGGCGGTGTTACCGTTTCTCGCGCGACTCTTCACAATGAAGACGAGATCGCGCGGCTTGGCATCGAGATCGGTGACACCGTATTGGTGGAGCGCAGCGGCGATGTCATTCCAAAGATCGTGCGAGTGGTTGACCCGGGGGTCAACCGCCGCCCGTTCCACATTCCGAAGAACTGTCCGGTTTGCGGAGGCCACATCGTGCGCGAACAGGGCGAAGCGGCCAGCCGCTGTGTAAATACGAACTGTCCGGCACGGCTGCGCGAATCGCTGCTGCATTTCGCCTCGCGCGGAGTGATGGATATCGATGGGATGGGAGACGCGCTGGTGGACCAGCTGCTGAATCGCGGACTGGTTCACAGCATCGCCGATCTCTATCGCCTCACGACCGATCAACTGATCGAACTTGAGCGGATGGGCAAGAAATCGGCCGGAAAAATCATTCAGAATATCGACGCATCACGATCCCGACCGCTGGCACGCGTTTTGAACGGATTAGGTATTCCCTTCGTCGGCGAGCGGACAGCGCAACTGCTTTCCGACCACTTCGGCAGCCTTGATGCGATTGCAAGTGCTCCAACGGAGACCTTGCAAGAGGTGAACGAGGTGGGTCCGAAAATTGCCGAATCCATTCGCCACTTCTTTGATGAAAAACGTAATTGCGAACTCATCGATCGTTTGCGTGAAGCCGGCCTACAGTTCACCGCTGCCAAACGGGCGAAGAAAGAGGGTCCGCTTGTGGGCCTGACATTTGTCCTCACTGGAACGCTGCCCACGCTCACGCGGGAAGAGGCCAAGGCTCGCATCGAAACGGCAGGGGGAAAAGTGGGCGGCTCGGTCAGCAGTAAAACGAACTACGTGGTGGCAGGCGAAGAGGCTGGCTCGAAGCTGGAGAAAGCGCGTGAACTGAAAATACCGATTCTGGACGAAGAGGGACTGTTCGCTATTCTGGCTTCAGAAGCGGAACACGACTCCGCTCGGGGCCTACGCTGAAGCATTTCTTGCACACTCTGATTGCGTTTTGGCAGAGTTTCGCTCAAATTTTACTTTCCTGGGGTCCGCTAGGCGTGCTTTTCCTGTCCGTGCTGGATTCGGCCGGCATTCCGATCGTTGGCGGAGTCGATGCCCTTTTGATCACCGTGGCTGCCGACAATCCCAAGGAGGCGTATTTGGCTGCTGCTCTGGCGGTAGTGGGTTCCGTTGGCGGCAGCCTTATACTGTTCGCAATTGCCCGCAAGGGCGGCGAAGTCCTCCTGGCGAAGCATATTCGAAAGGGGACGGGCGCGCGATTGCACATTATATTCCAGCGTTACGGCCTCATCACGGTCTTCATTCCGGCCATCTCGCCGGTGCCGCTCCCGCTAAAAGTTCCGGTCTTCTGCGCCGGAGCACTGCATGTCCGGCTGGGGTACTTCGTCGCGGTGATAGCTGCGGCGAGAACGATCCGATACTTTACGATTGCCTATCTGGGACATCGATATGGGCCGAAAACTTTCCAGTTCCTTCTCTCACACTGGCTTCTGGTCGCCGGGGCCGCAGGTGGTCTGGCGATCGCGGCGAGCGTGGCCTTACGGCTATATCAGCGGCACGAAACAGCGATGGGCGTGCCCGAGTAAGAGCTAAGGTGGTCGCGATTCCGTGCGGCGGTATGCGACACGTGGTTCTTAATGCGCTCCGCGTGGCTGCTGCTCGCCAGGCCTCGGTCTGCGCATAATAAACGGGAGCGGCGTGAGGCAGGCGACCACGACTGACATGATCCAAAAACTGTTCACGAAGCTCAAGGCGCTTGCCTGCTGCTGAACAATTTGATATGTCAGTGCGAGAGACTTCTTAGCTGATGTAACTGCATCATAACCTTGCGCGAGAAACAAGCTCTCCAGGCCCTTAAGGAATTGCTGGAAGTTGCCGTTGGCGTGACTCGTGTGAGCGGCGAACATTCTCAAGTGTGTCTGATTCTGCCGGGTTAGAAATGTCGACAATAATGACGTGCCGATGCTGCCGCCAATATTGCGGGCAAAGTTCGATAATCCGGATACCTGATTGTTTTTTTCGCGCGGCACCCCGACGTAATTCAGCGTGGTGATTGGAATGAAGATCAGCGGAAGAAAAATCACTTGAAGCATCCGCAGAATGACTACCGTCCGGAAGTCGATCTGAAGATAGATGATCGTCATCATGTGCAGCGTGACCGCAGTTCCCAGAAAACCGATGGAGATGAGTAGCCGCGGGTCCACTTTGCTCGCTGTCAGGCGTCCAGCTACCGGCATCATCAGCATTAGCACGAGCCCGCCCCCGGAGAGAGCTAGCCCGGCCCGCTCCGCAGTGTATCCAAGTCCGGTCTGCAGGAATTCCGGAATCAATACCGTTGAACCAAAGAGCACCATTCCGAGGATGAACGAGAAAAATACTGCCGTGCCGAAATTGCGATTTCTGAGGAGGCGAACATCGACAATAGGCTGCTCGTGATACCACTCCCACAGGAAGAATGCCGCTAGCGCTGGAATTCCGATGCAGAACATAATCGTGATCAGCGACGAACCAAACCAATCCAGTTCCTGGCCCTTGTCGAGGACAATCTGGAAAGATGCCACGCCGATAACGATAAGCGCCAGGCCGATGTAGTCGATCTTGATTCCCGCGCGCCTCTCCTGTTTTAGCCAGGGTGGGTCCTCGACGAAGCGGTGGGTGAGAAACAGCGAAAGCAGACCGACCGGCACGTTGATGAAGAAGATCCAGTGCCAGTTGAAATTATCGGTTATCCAGCCGCCGAGCGTGGGGCCTATCGCGGGCGCAACCACCACGGCCATTGCATACATCGCGAAAGCCATGCCGCGTTTTTCGGGCGGAAAGGTATCCGCGAGAATGGCTTGCTCGGATGGCTGCAGACCGCCTCCGCCTGCGCCCTGCAGCACGCGGGCGACAATCAGGAACGGCAAGGTCGGGGCGATACCGCAAAAGAAAGAACAGATCGTAAACAAGGCCACGCACGTCATGTAAAATCGCTTGCGGCCAATAACTGTCGAGAGCCAGCCCGATACCGGAAGAACGATGGCGGCCGATACCAGATAGCTGGTCAGAACCCAGATGGCTTCCTCATACGTTGCGCCGAGCGATCCGGCAATGTGCGGCAGTGATACGTTTGCGATGGAAGAATCCAGCACTTCCATGAACGTGGCGAGCGTTACCGTCATGGCTACAATCCATGGATTGTGCGATGGCTTCCAATCGTGATGATTGATACCTGGAGGCGCGGGCACTTGGGCTCAGCCTCCAATCCGGACTTCCGGCTCGACAGACATGCCAGGGCGGAGCCGGTTCATCCCATTTTGATCCGGTTTAAAGCGGATTCTGACCGGAATGCGCTGCACCACCTTCACGTAATTGCCGGTTGCATTTTCTGGCGGCAGCACGCTGGCAACCGCCCCGGTAGATCCTCCGATATCGAGCACATAGCCCTCGAAATCCTGTTTCAAGGCATCTACATGAATCGTGGCGGGCTGGTTTGGCTTGATATTGCGCAACTGTGTTTCTTTGAAGTTGGCAGTTACCCAAACATCACCGATCTGAGCGATCGTCAAAAGCTGCTGCCCGGCTGAAATATGCGATCCCACTTCCGCGAAGCGCTTCATAATGATTCCGGCAACGGGCGCGGTGATCTTCGTGTAAGTGAGCTTCAGTTGTGCCTGTTCCAGTTGTGCGCGGGCGGATTGGGCGCTCGCCTGTTCCGATTGAATGTTTGCGCGCCGGATGGCAAGCTGGCGTGGGGCGTTGTGCCGATATTGAGCAAGCCTGCTCTGCGCCTGGGCCAATTGAGCGCGCCGCTGATCGACAATTTGCGCGTAGGACTGGAGCGCGGCCTCATTTGCGGCCACGTTTGCTGCTTGCGCCTTAGCCGCAGCAGCGACCTGATCGTATTCTTGCTGCGATACTTCTTCTCGCGCGATAAGGAAGCGGTAGCGGGCCAGATCCGCCTGCGCTCTTCCATTGTTCGCCTGGGATTCAGTTACTTTGGCGGCGGCGGCCTCGCGGTCCCTTTCGGCAGCCGACATAGCGGCCTTCGCATTTGCTACTTCCGCCTCTCCGCTTGAAATGTTCGCGGCGTTTTCAACCTGTGTAATGGGCACGTTCGGTTCTTGAGCAATGACCATGCTTCGGGCTTGCGCGACTTGGGCGAGCGCCTGGTCGAGCGCCACCTGATAATCGCGCGGATCCAGGCTAACCAGCGGATCACCCACGCGAACCATCTGGTTATCATCTACGTAAACGTGGATGATTGTGCCATCGATGCGGGCGCTGATCGGGTTGAGGTGCGCTTCGATCTGGGCATCATCCGTGCTTTCAAACTGCCGCTCATGGATCCAATACAAAAGGCCGGCTGCGGCCACAAGCAGCAGAACGCTGAAGAAAATGAGGAATGCACGACTCCGGCCTCGCGTTGTAGGCGCCTTCGTTTCGGATGTTTCGGAACCGGCTTTCTCGGCGGGCAGATCCTGTTCGTACGCTTTCATGGGCGATTTCCCTTCAGCAGATTCGGTACCTCGTTTTCTGCGTCTCCAACTGCTCTAGCCAGTGCGAGTTTCGCCAGGTTAGCGGAAAACAGGCTTGAGACGTAATCACTTTCGGCGCCCGCCACCTGCTCCTGGGCCTGCACCACTTCAAGAGTCGTTGCCACCCCCGCATTGAAGCGGTCCCGCGCTTGAGACAACGTATCGTTCGCGTATTTGCGATTGCTCTCTGCCAGCCGCACTTGGCCCGTTGCCGTCTGAAACTCGATCAGCGCCGTCCGGACACCCTGTTCCACCCTGCCTCGCTGATCGGCCAACTCCGCCTGCCGCTGGTGCAGGGTTGCCTCGGCTTGCTGTATATCTCCTCTGGTGCGGCCGCCCTGCCAAACCGGCACAGTGACAGATCCGGTAACGGCGAAAACGCCGTGGGCTTGCGTAGGGTTCGGTCCAAGCACGCCGTAATAGCCGCTCAGGGCGACAGATGGCTGCCGCTCGGCACGCGCGGCGGAAACTTGCCGCTCCGCGGCCGCAACCTGGGCCTGGGCCGATCGGATATCTGCTCGCTGCTGGAGAGCGCGTTGGATGCTGCCATCCACATCAGGTACAACTGTCGCATTAAAACTAAGCGGCTCCGCAAGTTCGAGTTCGCGATCGAGCGGCAACCCCATAATGCGCGCGAGCGAAATCTTCTGTTTCCGCAAATCCGCCTCAAGCGAGACAAGGCGTTGCTGTTCGCTCTGAAACTCCACCAGGCTGCGGGTCACGTCAATCCGCGCATTCGTTCCCGCTTCCTTCCGGATCACCGCTTGCTTATAGATCGCCTGGGCATTGTTCACCTGCGCCTGCTGGGAGTCCACTCGCGCGGCTGTCGCAACGGCCTGAAGATACGCACCGCCTGCGGCGAGCACGACTAATTCCCGCGTATCGCGCGCCGATTCAACCGAAGCGCGTTCAGTCTCTTTCGCAGCCCGCCAGTTATTGCGCCGCACTGCATCATAAACCGAAAGGCTCAGCGAACCCTGAAGGGACGAATAGTTAAACGGTCCAACAACGGACGGAATGGAGAAGTTCAGACCGGGTGGAGTCTTGAATTGGAATCCGTATGCCGCGAGGTTCACCTGGGTAACTGTGTCGCTCGCGCTAGCGGAGATGTTCGGCAACAAGGCGCTGAGCGCCTGGATGCGCTCGGCGCGTGCTGCGCGTGCAGAATTATCGGCTGTTATCGGGCCCAGATTCCAGCGAAGCGCCCGCTTCACGGCATCCGCCAGGGTGAGCGTGACCGGCCCTGCAGGCAAGTCGGCCGCCGGAACGCTGCCGGAAAGTGCGCCGCCCAGCTGGACGGAGCTGTTGATGGTGCTCACTCCTCCGGCCGGACTCGCGTTCTGCTGAGCCGTAACTGTGCCGGTCTGATTAGCCTTCCCGGAGAGCGGCAGCGGGACGGGGCGGGTCGCTGCTTCAGCGGTTCCTCCGGCCGCCGGCGTCTGCGACCACGCATATGACCCGGCGAAGGATGCGAATACCGCCGCCAGGGTAAGCAGTCGAACAAAGTTTCGAGCCATTTACATACATAGATGTACCATATCTAATACATACATGTATATAATATGAGTAGCGATGACCAACGCCGGCCCCAACAAGCATCAGCAGAGGACCGAAGCAACCCGCCGGAAACTGTTGAAAGCCGCCAAGCGGGTCTTCGCGCGAGATGGATTTGAAGCCGCGCGAATTGAAGATATCGCGGCCGAAGCCGGCCATACGCGCGGCGCCTTCTACGGCAATTTCAAGACCAAGGAAGACCTGTTCTTTGCATTACTGGAACAAGAGGTCACCAGCCGGCTGGAAGAATTACGCAGCACTCTGGAGCGCTGTGAGGCTGGGGCGAAACGTGTGCGCGCTGTCCGCGAGTTCTATGTGAAGCGCGCGGGCGATCGCCAATGGGTCATGCTGATGCTCGAGTTCAGACTCTACGCCGTTCGGCACGCCAAGATGCGCACGAAATTGGCTGCGGCGCACCGGCGCATTCGCTCCTCTCTGAACTACAGCTTTGTCGGACACCTGATTCCCTCGCTCGTTAAACAAGGCCCTACGACGCCGGAACAAGAGATCGTGAAGGCTCTGCTCGAAGCGGCTTTAAACGGTCTGGTTCTGGAGCGCGCTTACGACCCGAAGCGCATCTCCGAAGAGCAAGTGCTTGCGGCCCTGGGCCGCGTATTCGACGTATTCACACAGGATGCAAAGCTTGCCCTGAAATAGCAATCGATTTCAGAGCATCTTACCTTTTTGAAGGCCTTTCTCGCCTTACTCATCTTCTATTTTGCCGGACCGCCAACCGCTGCGCATGCTGCTCAGGATCTAATCAAGTTTCAAGGGCCTTCCACGCTCGCTTTTGAGGACTTGGTTCGACTGGCGGCCGAGGACCCACCTTCTCATGGAGTGCAGGCGAGGCTCAGCCGTGTTCTTTCAGAACCTTTCATCAGTAATCAGGCCACGCTGGCGGGAGCAAAGCCGAAGCGGCCAACCGTGGCAGGGGTCGGGCCCGTTCTCCGGATTGCTGAATGGAACATCAACCGCGGCATGAATGCACCGCAAATTAAGGCGGCGCTTTTGGAAGGAGCACAATTCCCGGAGAGCCTGAGCAAGCCGAACGCGCAACTTCGCGGCGAACTTGAAAACCTCAGAGGCGCGGACGCGGTGATTCTCGACGAAGTGGATCGCGGAGTGAAGCGCACGAACTACCGCGACGTCACGCGCGATCTGGCCGAAGCCTTGCGCATGAACTACGTCTATGGAGTCGAGTTCATCGAGCTGGAGCGGATCTATCTCGGTATCAGGAAACTGGATCTGCTCGATCTACCCCGGCAAAGGAGGGCTGCCGAGATGTTTGGTGTAGACCCCCGGCGCTATCTGGGGATGGAGGGCATTGCCGTGCTGAGCCGATACCCGATACGCGATGCAAGAATTCTACGCCTTCCCGAAATCTATGATTGGTATCACGGTGAAATCAAGCAGATCTCGGATCTGGAGCGCGTTAAGCGCTGGTCGGCTGACAAGCTGTTTGATGAACAGGTGAAGAGGCAAGTACGCCGCGGCGGGCGGGTCGCTCTGATCGTCGATCTTGCTGTTCCGGATTCGCCAACCGGAATCGTGACGCTGGTCTGCCCTCACTTGGAGGACTACTCGACTCCGAAGGGGCGTCGAAAGCAGATGGATTACATCCTGCCCCGCATCGGCAAATTAAGCAATCCCATCGTTGTTGCCGGCGACCTGAACACAATGGGCCACAATCAGGCGCCGACATCCGTGAAGAAAATTATTCTGGAGCATCTCACGGATTACCGGTTTTGGATCAAAGAGGCTATCCTCCGCTTGAACCCGATTGGAATATACAACTATCTGCTCTATCCGGTGAATTACTTCAAGAACTATCACGATCCTACGGCTTTGAACTTTTACCTCTTTTTGGCAAATCAGGAAAAACCGCTTTTTAATGATGTGCGGAGGTTCCGCTTTGCCGATGGGACGCAATTCGATTTCGCGGGCCGGGAAGCGAGGAGTTTTCAGAACCGGGGCAGAACCCTTTCCGACAGCAGCCAGAGAGCCTGGAAGGGATTCTCCACAACGTTCGCGTTTAACCGTCCGCTCTTTCATCTGGTGGGGCACTACAAACTCGATTGGTTCTTCGTCAAACCCGGCGGAACACATCGCCTTCTGTCTCCATATTTCGGGCAGGCCTTACAGCAAGTGAACCGGGCGGTGGCGGGCCGGATCTCGGATCACTGCCCTATAACCGTCGATCTTCCTTTGACCAGGTAGCTGACGCCGGGTGGAGCAGGCCATCATTTTCTGTGGCCTGCGGTCATTTGATCCTGAGCGCCTCACACACTTCGCGCACAAATGCGTCAGGCTGCACGCGCCCATGCCCCCATCGCACATCGAAGTCCTGTGTCGGGTGCGCGGCGATGATCTGGTCTCGCTTTGACCTGCGCCACGCATGCGTTTCACGCGGTCGCGAACGGTAAGAATCATATCCAGAAACGCTTTCACATCAGTACCCTTCATCACGTTTCCCCTGGCGGGCACCACGCGGAGGGCTTCGCCGGTCCACTCGCCGAGGCTCTTAACGAAGCCATCGAACTGGCCTCCTTGCGCGGGATCGATTTCCGGGTAGCCGTCGCCCGGAAATACTTCGCCCAGATAGACTAGGTTCGCGACATGAAAATGCACAATTGCGTCCGCGTCGCTGTAGCCCGGCGGTTGGTGGATGACGTGGATAGCTTCGCCATTGACGTCAAACGTCAAGACCTCCGAAAACGCTATGCGCGGGCGGTTGACTCCAAGTTCAAACAGGTGGGGTGGCAGCGGTTTGGGCGGGCCCATGGCATGTCCGCCTAAGCGTTCGAGCGCCTTCTCCTGCATGGCCACGAACGCGCCGCGCCGGCCCCATCCGGCGTCCCCCTCGGAATGGTTCAGGTCTTCCGGCGCAATCACAACGTAGCGAACGGCCGATTTTGTGCGACTCGCAAGAATGCTGCTGATTTCCGGTGTGCTGGCCGTGGATGGCGTTCCGACAAGCAACGCTCCATCCGGCCCGACAGAGGCAACGACGTTGCCTGAACTGGTTGCGAAGACCAGGACATGCGGGGTGACATCGGTGATCTTTGCAGAATTAGTGGCGGCGATCGAGTTGCCAACGGGTCCAAATGTCAACGCGATCAGAATCAGGCCCTGAAATCCGTTGATCCTGGCTGTCACCGCAACTCCACCTCTCGCAACCAATCCGGCCGTTTCAATACATCCCGCGGCTTGCTCCCATCCGGAGGGCCGATGATGCCATCGCGCTGCATCATATCCAGTATTCGCGCGGCACGGCCATAACCCAGCCGTAAGCGCCGCTGCAAAGTCGAAGTGGAAGCTTTGCCCATTTCGACTACCACGCGAACGGCATCCTCATACATGGGATCCTGGTCGCCATCGAACGTCTCGGCCTCCTCGCCTTCTTCTTCGGAAGGCGGCGTGAGCAGGAAGGTCTCGTCGTATTCGGGCGTCGCCTGCTCCTTCCAGAAATCGACCACGCGGTTCGTTTCTGCTTCGGTAACGAAAGCGCCGTGCACGCGTGTGAGCCGCGAGGAGCCGGGAGGCAGAAACAGCATGTCGCCCTTGCCCAATAGATGCTCCGCCCCCATGCTGTCGAGAACCGTCCGCGAATCGACCCGCGTCGCTACCCGGAAGCTAATGCGCGACGGGAAATTCGCCTTAATCAACCCGGTAATAACATCCACGCTCGGACGCTGTGTTGCCAGTACCAGGTGCATGCCGACCGCGCGCGCCATTTGCGCCAACCGCGTGATGCATTCTTCCACATTGGCTCGCTCCAGCATCATGAGATCGGCCAATTCATCGATCAGGATCAGGACGTACGGAAGAGGTTTGAGATTTTCATCATCTTCCGACTCATCGAATAAGCTGCGCGGCTCCTGCCGGAGTTGCGCCATTTTCCGGTTGTACTGATCGATATTCCTGACGCCTTGCGAAGCCAGCAACTTCAGCCGGCGCTCCATTTCCAGCACGGCGTTGCGGAGCGCGTTCGTTGCCTTCTTCGGCTCCGTAATAACAGGCGTGAGCAGGTGCGGGATGCCCTCATAGATGCCGAGTTCGACGCGCTTGGGGTCCACCATGATCATCCGCACTTCGTCCGGAGTCGCCTTGTAGAGGAAAGACATGATCATGGCGTTGAGCATCACGCTCTTGCCGGATCCTGTGGAACCGGCGATCAAAAGGTGTGGCATCGTTTCGAGCGAAGCCACCTTGATGCGTCCGTTGATGTCCTTTCCGAGCGCAATCGTCATTCTGGATGGCGATTCCTGGAATTCGCCGGATTCGAGGATTCCGCGAAGGCTGATGACCTCGCGGCGAGTGTTCGGCACCTCAATGCCAACCGTCGGTTTACCGGGCAGGCGTTCGATGAGCACGGATTCGGCCTGTAAGCCGAGACAGAGGTCCTCAGTCAGCGTCGTAATACGGCTGTACTTAATGCCTGCTTCCGGCTTGTATTCGAACGTGGTTACGACGGGTCCCGGGTTGATCTGCACCACCGAACCGCGCACGTTAAATTCTTCAAGCTTCGATTTGATCCGGCTGGCGATCTCCTTCAGTTCGAAACTGTCGTAACCGTTCCCCGGAGGAATTTCGTTCAGCAGTCCTGTCGACGGAAGTCTATAAGCACGCCTGCGCCTTGCGGGAGTGCGGACCGGTTCTAAAGGTTCGTGAAAGCTTGGGCCTTCGTCCTCTGGCTCCGCCGCGGCTTGGGGCCGAATGACCGGCTGCTCCAGGGGGCGAATGGGAATTTCTTCGTCAGCATGCCCGACGGGCATCGCCTCAAGGTCGAAGGGCGGATTGCTATCCACGCGCGCAGCTACCGGAATGTCCCCTTCCATCCCAGCGGCCGCTCTCTTTCGCCTTGGCCTTGCTGACTCGGCTTCTATGCCTAGGGTGGGACGGTCATTCCGGCGCGCGGCACGTTCGGCGGCCTTTTCTCTCGCCCGCTCGAGGGCGCGTTCACGGTTCGCCGCCCGGGCAGCATGCCATTTTGCATACAGAAGACGGAACCGCGCAATGGGCCCGCTCAACCAGCGCATAAGCGTGGACACTTCGAAGGTGGATGCGAAATACAGCGCCACCACACCGGCCGCGACGGTAATGATCGCCGCCCCGGCCAAATCGAATCGTACCAGCAGGAAATCGGCGAGAACCATTCCGGCAATCCCACTGGGTCGGATTGCGCCGCCCACCATCCATTGCCGCGGCAGCAACCCGCATGCCGTCGACACGCAGAACCAGAGAGCAAGCGTGCCGAGAATGCGAAACCAGGGGCTCTCAATTGCTGACGAGCGCACCCATTTCCAGCCCAGCGCCCAGAGATGAATGGGAAGCAGAAAAATGCTGATCCCGAAGATCTGCAGCAGCAGGTCAGCCCATCTCGCTCCAAACAAACCAAGCAGATTATGGGTATGCGTCGCCCCAGTGGCCGTGTCCCACGACGGGTCGGCCGACGAATACGACAGCAGGCTTAGCGAGACGGCCAAGCCGAGCAGAAGCAATAGAATGCCCACGGCTTCATTGAGCCGGGTATGTCGCGACGGTGAAAGGAACGTCATCCGCCGATGCGGAAGAAAACTGCCAGAGCGACCACTATTATGCCAAAAATGATGCGGTACCAGACGAACACCGCCAAACTGTTATGCCTAAGAAATTTCAGAAAGAACGCGATGACGAGAATCCCCACGATCCCGCTTACCAGAATTCCGACCAGATAGGGCGCGGTCATACCCGGCGGAATACCGCCTTCTTTGTGCAGATCGAGCGCGTCTTTCGATGCCGCGGCTGCAATGGCCGGCGTCGAGAGAAGGAAAGAAAAGCGCGCCGCTGCTTCACGGTCCAGATGCCGGAAACGGGCTGCCGTAATCGTGATTCCGCTCCGCGATACACCGGGAACAACGGCTAGCGCCTGCGCAAGTCCTACCCAGATGGCATCGCCCCAGCGCATCTGATCGAGACCGTTCTTTTCTTTCCCGAACCTGTCTGAGATGCCCATCACAATGCCGATTATGATCAGCGCTGCGCCCATGACGTAGAGATTGCGCCACGGACCTTCCGCGTATTGCTTCAACAGTGCGCCGGCGATCAGCACGGGAATGGTGCCCACCACCAGGTACCAAAGAAGCGAACGGCTGTTCTCGTCGGGTTTTGTTCCGCGATAAGAAAATCCCAAGCCGTTTGCGATTACCTGTATCCAATCCTGGAAAAAGTAAATTAAGATGGCCGCCAGGGTGCCGGCATGGAGCGCGACATCAAAACCGAGGCCCGGGTCCGTCCAGCGCAGAAGCCTGGGAATAATTGCAAGGTGTGCCGTGCTGCTGACGGGAAAGAACTCCGTTAATCCCTGAATGATTGCAAGGATGATCGCCTGGTAAAGCGGCATAATAAGAAATGTAGTGGATAATCTCCGATGTTCTTCTTCGCTCTAAAGTCTTGGTTATGGTAACGTACCGCCCGCAATTCTCCGATTCATGCGCGCAACCAAGATAGTTGCCACGCTCGGTCCCTCTACCGATTCAGAAACTGTTCTTCGCAAGCTGTTTGAAGCCGGCGTGGACGTGTTTCGTCTGAACGTGTCGCATGGCGCACCGAAAGATCACGCAAGGCGCATCCAGGCTGTTCGCGCATTGGCGGCTGAGTTCAAGACCCACTCTGGAATCCTGCTTGATCTGCAAGGCCCGAAGATCAGGCTAGGCACGTTCAAGGATGGCCCGCAATTCCTTCCGTCCGGAGGTCTCTTCACGATCACGACTGAGCCGGTGGAAGGTACAGCGGAAATCGCCTGCACGAATTATGCGGAGTTCGCGCGGGATGTGAAAGCCGGCGACCCGGTGTTGCTCGCCGACGGAACAGTCGAACTGAGGGTTCTGCACTCGGACGGAATTGCCGCGCGCTGCGAAATAGTGCGTGGCGGCATCATCAGCGACCGCAAGGGAATCAACCTGCCCGGAGTGAGCGTCAGTACGCCGACCCTTTCGAAGAAGGACATCGCGGACGCACACTTCGGAGTCGAGCAGGGGGTCGATTTCTTCGCTCTCTCATTCGTTCGCCAGGCTCGCGACGTGCTCCGCCTCAGACATCTGCTCGAAGAGGTAGATGCTCGCCAGCCAATCATCGCCAAGATTGAGAAACCGGAAGGATGGCAGAATCTCGATTCGATTCTCGAAGAGTGCGAAGGCGTAATGGTTGCGAGGGGCGATCTTGGCGTCGAGATGGCGATTGAGAAAGTGCCGGCGATCCAAAAGGCGATTATCGATAAAGCCAGGGCTCGGGGCAGATTCGTTATAACCGCGACGCAAATGCTCGAATCGATGATCGAGAATCCAGTACCTACGCGCGCCGAGGTAAGCGACATCGCCAATGCCATCTATGACGGAACCAGCGCAGTGATGCTGTCGGCTGAGACCTCGGCTGGCAAACATCCGGTCGAAGCGGTGAAATTCATGGCCAGCATCGCTTGCGAAACGGAGATATCGCTGCGGAACAAGGGTTTCTTGAAACCAGACGAAGAGGACGAACGCGCTATTCCCGAGATTATCGCGGATGCCGCGTACCATTGCGCTCGATCGGCCGGTGTCACCGCACTGGCCGTCGGAACCACCTCCGGCAGTTCCGCCCGCTTGCTGGCACGCTATCGTCCGCCCGTGCCCATTTACGCCTTCACGTCAAGCGAAGCCGTGGCCCGGCAGCTTTCGGTCGTCTATGGCGTGAGTCCCATTGTCTCGCCCGTAATGGAATCGACTGATCAGATGCTGCATGAAATGGAACGCGTGTTATCCGAATCCGGGCGCGTTCGTCCAGGCGACAATATCGTTTTAGTCGCTGGCCAGCCAGTAGGCTTGCGCGGCTCGACGAATATGTTGACGCTCCACCGGGTGGGCGGCGGGCTGGCCTGAAAGAGATGTACGACGCGATCCTCATTGTTGGGTTTGGCGGGCCCGAAGCGCCGAAAGATGTTCTGCCATTTCTGGAAAATGTTACTCGCGGCCGGAATGTCCCGCGCGGGCGCCTGCTGGAAGTTGCCGCCCATTATGATCACTTTGGCGGCCGGAGCCCGATCAACGATCAGTGCCGCGAGCTGATTGCTGCTTTGCGACGGGAGCTGGATGAGCGCTCGATTCATCTGCCTGTTTACTGGGGCAATCGCAATTGGCATCCCTTTCTTGCGGATGCGCTGCGTCAAATGCGCACTGACGGTGTGAAGCGCGCCTTGGCGTTCGTTACCTCTGCTTACAGTTCTTATTCAGGATGCCGGCAGTATCGTGAGAATATCGCCGCGGCTCAGGCCGAAGTGGGTCCGGGCGCGCCTGAAGTGCACAAGCTACGTGCCTTCTATAACCACCCGCGTTTCATTCAGGCCTATGCCGGTCGTGTCCGCTGTGCGTTAAAGCAGTTCTCAGACGACGAGAGACGCATGCTTCGTTTTGTGGCAACGGCTCACAGCATTCCCTGTTCCATGGCCCAGACCAGCGATTACGAAAGACAGCTTCGGGAGACGACTCGCCTGGTCGCTGAACGCGCCGGCTTCGCGAATTGGGATTTGGTTTACCAGAGTCGAAGCGGGCCGGCAACACAATCCTGGCTGGAGCCCGACATTCTCGATCACCTTCGGAACCTGTATGCCGCGGGCGTGCGAAACGTGCTGTTGGCTCCGCTCGGGTTCCTCTCCGATCATGTGGAGGTTCTGTACGACCTTGATACCGAAGCTGCCAGGGTCGCGAGCGAACTCGGCCTCAAAATGATTCGTGCGGCAACGGTAGGCACCCATCCTGAATTTGTCAGCATGATCCGCGAACTAATTGAGGAACGCATTCATCCGGATGCCCCCAGACTCGCGATCGGCGATTTTGGCGCTAACCACGATGTTTGCCTGGCCGATTGCTGTCCGACGCCGCAGCGAGCCGGTAAATCTCCCGTTTTGGAAGTCCCATGCGCTTCGCGACATTCTTGATGGCCTCCATCCGGTCGAATCCTACGCCTTCGAGTCTCGAAATCTCGGCGAGCGGATCTTCAATCTGATCTTTTTCTTCGGATTGAGCAATCAGGAGCGTGATTTCGCCTTTGATCGATTCTCGTTTTGATAATTGGCTGCGGATTTCATCCGGCGTCCCGCGCAGGAATTCTTCGTGTATTTTGGTAAGCTCGCGCGCCAGTACCATCGGCCGTTCGCCCAGAATCTTGCTTATGTCGGCCAGCGATTCAAGAATGCGGTGGGGACTCTCATAGGCAATCACAGTGCCGGAGTTGCGGGCCACCCCTTCCAACACATTCCGGCGAGCCACAGCCTTGGCAGGAAGAAAACCGATAAAACGGAATTCATCCATCGGCAGTCCTGATGCCGAAAGAGCGGTCAGCACAGCCGAAGGCCCTGGGATCGGAACGACGGCAAGCCCCTGTGCCAGGGCGGCCGCGACAACGCGGTATCCCGGATCTGAGATCAGGGGCGTGCCGGCGTCGCTCACCAGCGCGATTGATTCGCCGCGGCCCAACCTCTCCAGAATCTCGCCCGTACGGCTCGTTTCGTTATGCTCGTGATAGCTGATCAGCGGCTTCCGGATTTCGTAGTGCGTCAGCAGCTTCTGTGTTTGCCGGGTGTCCTCGCACGCGATCACATCCACCTCTTCGCGCAGTATGCGCAGCGCACGAAGCGTGATGTCTTCCAAGTTACCGATCGGTGTTGCAACCAGATAGAGTGCGGCAGCCAATATCAAGAAGTGTAACTTTAGATCTGGAGCCCAAATCGAAGCAGCCCATGCGGAAGACTTCCGATCAGAAATCTTTGCGGCAGGCCCCGCTTTACATCCGATGGGCGCCGTTCCGGTCCGCCTACGCCATCGAATTCAGGCTAGAGCTTGTTTCTCAGTTGCTTGCCGAGATCGATCGTGCGGCGGCGGCGGGTCTCGAGGTAGGAGGCGCGCTGATCGGATCGTTTCCGAATGCCCAGGCGCCCACTCTTCGCATCGAAGAGATCGAGTTGATGGCTCGTCGTCCGGAGAACGGCGCTGTGTATATACCGCATCCGGAAACACATCGCCACCTTTATGAAACGCGTGTCAGCGCCCAGCGCCGTGGCAGAGCCGTGGTTGGATTTTTCAGAAGCCACGCCCGATCGAGCCCGCTCTTGCCGTCCTTTACCGACCGGACGCTCATCTCCGAAGAGTTCATACAGGGTGTATTTGCATTCCTTCTGATTGAAGCTCGCGCGCCGCACTTCGCCACGTTCTTCATCGCCGCAGGTGGGCAATTACCGGAAGAGCCATCCACTCGGGAATTCCGGCTGGATGAGGATGAATTCAAGGCTCTTCCAGAGATCCGCCCGGCTGCACCGCCAAATCGCCGAACGCCGCCCCGCGAAGCGTCGAGAATTCCGATTTACGGAATTCTTGCAATCGCTCTGATCGCCATTGTTGCGCTGTTCTCCTGGATTGTTCCGCGGGGAATTCCCGAGTTGTGGCCGGGACAAACCTCTAATCAAATTGGCCTCGCTCTTACAGGGGCTGGCCGCCTGGTTCGAATTAACTGGGATCATTCTGCTCGCGCAGTATCCCGCGCAAAGAGCGCTACGCTTCTGATTGTCGACGGGACCAACCGCCGCGAGATAAAGGTTGGCCCCGACGAACTGCGATTGGGCACCGTAGATTACCAGCCCATTGCTCCCCGAGTTGAGGTTACGATGACCCTGGACGCACCGGGATTGCAGGTCCCAGCCCAGTCCGCCAGGTGGACGCAGCCGTGAGTTGAAGAGCCGGGCAGGAGGCCCCGCGAAATGTGGATGTGGAACTGGTTGGAGCCCTCGAAACAGGACCTTGCTTATGCTCTGCGGGCCTTCGCGCGAACGCCCGGGTTCACGACAGTAGTAATCGTGATGCTGGCGCTCGGGATCGGTGCGACCACCGCGATGTTCAGCATCGTCAATGCGCTCCTGTTGCACCCTTTGCCGTACCGCGATCCGGGCCGACTGGTGGTCATTTGGGAGAAGCTGAAGCGAGATACGAACGGGCCACCAGTCTTTGATTCTTATCGAGATTTCCAGATGTGGAGAGGCAGGAGCCATAGCTTCGAGCAGCTTGCACCCGCCACATGGGCGACCGGCCAGCAGATTCTGACCGGCGTCGGTCGTGCGCGTGAGGTGCTCGGGCAACCGGTGGGTATCGATTTCTTTGCCCTGCTCGGGGTGGCTCCGGAATTCGGGCGCACCTTTCAGCCCGATGACCTGAAGCGAGGGTGCACGGTGGTTCTGCCGCATCGCTTCTGGATGACGGCCTTCAACGGCCAGAAAGATGTGATCGGGCGGCATATCGAACTGAACGAGAAAGCCTGCACCATCGTCGGCGTGATGCCGAGAGGATTTACGTTTTATCCGGATGTCGCATCGATGTGGATGCTCATCACCCCAGATAGCCCAATTAGTCGCGATCCTGAGAATGCAAACGTCGGAGTTTTCGGACGGCTGAAACCGGGGATATCGCTCGAACGTGCCCAGCAGGAAGTGGAAGCGCTCTATCGGAACGAACACCGGAACGACCCGGAGGGTATGTTGCGAACCCCGGTTATCTATCCGCTCGCCGAACAGTTCGCCTATCTGACCGGGCCGACTCTGCGGCTCAGCCTAATTGTCCTGTTTGCGGCGGTAACTTTCGTTCTTCTGATTGCCTGCGTGAACGTCGCGAATCTGCTACTGGGTCGCTCCCTTGTGAGGCAGAAGGAACTGGCGGTCCGCGCGGCTCTCGGGTCAGGGCGAGGGCGGCTGATCCGCCAATTGTTGACCGAGAGCTTGCTGCTCTCGTGTGCGGGCGCACTGGGTGGCGTAGGGTTGGCCGCCGGAGCTGTTCACTACTTCCGTGTTTTGGATCCGATCAAACTGCCGCCAGCAAATCCCGTAACCATTAATCTTTATGTCCTCTGTTTCAGCGCGACGCTGGCTGTTACCACGGCGCTGATGTTTGGACTTGTTCCGGCAGTGAAGGCCTCGCGAGTGGATCTGATTTATGCTCTCAAGGCTAGCGGCCGGAGCGCATCTTTCAATCCCACGGCTCGGGCGTTTGGAAAGGCGCTGGTGTCTGCGGAGGTGATGCTTTCAATTGCGCTGCTTGCCGGTGCAGGGTTGCTAATTGAGAGCGTGAACCGCCTGGCCTCTGTACCGCTGGGGTTCAAAACGGACCATGTTCTTACAACATTTGTCACACTGCCGAAAGGGAGTTACTCGAAGGCTGGTCAACGCGCGCGATTCTATCGCGAACTTGTGGATCGGGCGGCCACACTTCCCGGCGTGGAATCTGCTGGGTTCGCGTCCTCGTTGCCTCTAAACAATGGCCGGTTTGGCGGAAGTGCATTGACCATCGAGGGTAGACCGCAGCCGCGCTCCGCAGCCGCGGCGCGCGATGCGTGTCAGGTCTCCATCACACCCGGCTATTTTCATCTCATGGGCGTTCCGCTCGAACGAGGACGCTTGTTTGATGCTGCGGATCAGGGAAATAATGAACAAGTTGCCATTATCAACGAAGCTCTTGTCCAAAAATATTTTCCGCGCGAGAATCCGATCGGCAAGTACATCAAAGTAGGCGACCCAGGAACTAAAAGCCCGTGGCTGACCGTTGTGGGGATTGCCGCCGACGAGAAGGACCAGAACTTTTTCCATAAAATGGCCTGGGAAGAAATTCCGCTCCTGTTTCGGCCGGTTAGCCAGGATCCGCCGTCCCGAGGATCTCTGGTACTGCGAGCGCCAGCAAACAACGTTGCACTTGGCGCTGCGATTCAGAAGCAGATTGCAGCACTTGACCCTAGCGTGCCATTGGGCGAGCTGCAAACCATGGACGAGCGGCTTTCACGCGCCTTGGCTTACCCGCGTTTCCGCGCGGTTGTGTTAGGACTGTTTGCCGGGCTCGCGCTACTGCTGGCGGCAGTGGGTTTGTACGGTGTCCTTTCTCAATCGACTGCAGAGCGGACGCAAGAGTTTGGCATTCGTATGGCGCTCGGAGCCCAAAAGCGCGACGTACTGGCGCTTGTCCTACGGCAAGGCCTGGTCTTGATCGGGGCAGGACTGGCAGCAGGCTTGGCCGCTACTTTGTGCCTAACCCAATTCTTATCCAGCTTGCTTTACGACGTGAAAGCGACCAATCCCTGGATATTGGCAGGCGTTTCGCTGCTGCTGATCTTCGTGGCGCTTCTGGCCACGTATTTTCCAGCGCGGCGTGCCGCAAAGGCAGATCCCATGGCGGTATTGCGATATGAGTAAGGCTGTGCTGGAGACTGTCTCACGAGATCTGTTCTACGCGGTGAGGACGATACGGAGAAATCCCGGTTTCACTGTCACGGCTGTGCTCATGCTGGCCACAGGCATTGGCGCCAATACAGCAATTTTTAGCGTGATTCACGCCGTGTTACTAAGCCCGCTCGAGTACCGGGACCCGGACCGGCTGGTGGACATTTCGGGAGGCGCCACGCCTGTGCGGTTTCAGGAGATGAAGGCCGCCGCGAAATCCTTCAGCGGACTCGGCGCTTTCAGCGGCCAGGAGGACCTCACGCTTAGCGCTGGAGTCCAGCCGGAAGTCCTGAAAGCTGCGCGCGTCTCCGCCGGTTTCCTGCAGATTCTGGGAGTCAACCCTCTACTGGGCCGCGGTTTTCTTCCCGAGGAGGATTCTCCTGGCGCACCCGCGGTAGCGATGATCAGCGCCAGACTATGGCAGCAACGCTTCGGCGGCAATCGGCATGTGGTGGGAAAGACCGCGATGTTTGCGGCGACATCTCATACGATAATCGGGGTTCTACCGGCGCATTTTCAGTTCCCGTTTCCCGATCTCGATGTCTGGTTGACACAGCCATCAACTTGGCCGGCAATAGATTCCAAATCCCGGCAGTTGAGCCCGTTCTTGACGGTTTTCGGACGTTTGAAGCCAGGACTCAGTGTGGAACAGGCGAGCGCAGAGATGGCAGTGATCCAGCATCAGTACGCAGCGGATCATCCCGCCATGCTCGATGCAAAACTGAAATCTCCGGTCCGGGTAAAGCCGCTGAAGGCCGAACTCGTAGCCAACGTTCGCGCTGTGCTTTGGATGGTATTCGGGGCCGTTGGCTTTGTTTTGTTGATCGCCTGTGCGAACGTGTCAAGTCTGCTGCTGGCGCGAGCCAGCTCGCGTTCGCGCGAATTCGCCGTGCGGTCCGCTTTGGGCGCCTCCCGCACCCGCCTCATCGGACAACTGCTCGCCGAGAGCGTACTGCTCTCGTGTGCCGGTGGAGGCCTCGGACTGCTACTTGCGGCGTGGACTCTGCGCGCCATTCCCAGCATGACTGCTTTTTATCTGCCACGCACGGGGGAGATTCACCTCAACTGGACGGTGCTCGGATTCGCCGCGGCGCTCTCCATCCTGACCGGTCTCCTGTTCGGGTTGACGCCGTCGCTGGGCGCATCCCGGCCAGATCTCATTGGGGTGTTACGGGCCAGAGGTGAAGCCGTAAATATAAGGATGCCCGGCACAGGCCGGATCGGATTTACCGCCCGAGGCCTTTTGATCATCGGACAGATAGCGCTCTCTATCGTGTTGTTGATTGGGGCGGCGCTCCTGATAGAGAGCGTGGCTCATCTCCGCGGCGTCAATCTGGGATTCAACCCCGCGAACCTCCTCACTATGCGCATTTCTCTGCCGCCTTTGCGGTACAACACAGACCAGAAGAAGGCCGCGTTTTTTGAACAACTCCTCCAGCGCGTAGCATCGCTGCCGGGCATTCGCAGCGCCACGGGTGCGATGTTTCTTCCGATGGCCGGCTATGCAGGAACTCCCGTGCAGGACGCCGGCAAACCGCCGTTGCGGCTAAATGACCGCCTCATCGCAACCGTTCTGGTTATCACGCCCGGATATTTTCGGACTCTTGAGATTCCATTCAGCATGGGCCGGGACTTTACAGAAAGGGATCGGGAAGGCGCGCAACGGGTTGCCATCATTGATGAAAATCTGGCTCGCCGCCTTTGGCCGGCATATCCGCGCGGTCTGGATCCCGTCGGGCAGCATCTTCTGATCGGCGGAACGAACCCGCAGCCTGCGGAAATTGTAGGCATCGTGGCCCATGTCCATCAAAATATCGAGAACAGTGCTTGGCCGGAGAGCGTCTACATCTCTTTTGGACAGAACCCGCTTTCGTCGGCGATGTTGGCAGTCCGGACGGAACGCGAACCAACGAAATTCACGGCTTCGGTTCGCGACCAAGTACGGGCGCTGGACCGGGATCAGCCCATATCGGCCGTTCGAACGATGGACGATCTGGTAGAAGCCGAGTTGGGTCAGCGTCGTTTGCTGATGGCCCTGCTAGCATCGTTCGCCGGGGTGGCATTGCTACTCGCTCTCAGTGGGATTCACGGAGTCATCGCATATTCTGTGGTGCAACGGACTCATGAAGTGGGTATCCGGCGTGCATTGGGCGCGCGGGAAGGTGATATTTTGTGGCTTATCGTCGGACAAGGCTTCGGTTTGGTTTTGGCGGGAGTGGCTATTGGCATCGGCGGCGCGTTTGCCTTGACCCGTGTGATGAATGCTCTGTTGTTCCACGTAAGTGCGACTGATCCCTACACATTCGCCGGCATCGCGTTGCTGTTCATACTGGTGGCGCTCGCTGCCAGCTACGTTCCGGCGCGCCGGGCTGTTGGGATAGACCCAATGGCAGCCCTGCGATGCGATTGATGCGCCATGGGGATAAGACATGAAAGCGGCATTCATCAATGTCTTCGGGCCGCCTGAAGCCATCACTTATGGCGATCTGCCTGAGCCGCACGTGGGCGCGCAAGATGTCCTCGTAAAAGTGGACGCCGTAACTGTAGATCCCATCGATACCTACGTCCGCAACGGGTCCTATCGAACCGCCGTTACATTTCCGTTTATCATCGGCCGCGACATGACCGGAACCGTTGCGCAAACCGGCAGAGATGTGACAAGTTTCCGGTCTGGCGATTCTGTCTGGGCCAACAATCAGGGCTATGCAGGGAGACAGGGAACATTTGCCGAGTATTGTTCCATCGATGAATCCCTGCTTTACCATCTGCCTGCAAACAGCGATCCGGCGCAAACCGTGATTGTCGTGCATTCCGCGCTTACGGCTGTCGTGGGCCTTTGCTTCAGAGCGCATCTGAACGAAGGCGAATCTGTCTTCGTGAACGGTGGAGATGGCAACGTGGGCACTGCCGTATTGCAAATAGCCAAAGCTAAAGGCGCGCGTGTGGCGGTAACGGCTGGTAACTCGGCCAAGGCTGCCTGGTGCCGGGACCTTGGCGCAGATCTTGTTATTAACTACAAAACCGAAAACCTGCGCCAGAGGATTCTGGATTTTGCTCCAGGCGGTGTGGACTTGTATTGGGATACGACCCTGAAACCGGATTTGGCTCAAGCGGTCGATGTAACGGCGCAGCGTGGCCGGATTGTCCTTATCGCCGGGCGTTCTCACGAATCGGTCTTCCCCGTCGGCTCATTTTATTTAAAAAATCTGACCCTGTATGGTTTCACCGTGTCAGACGCCACGCCGGCTGAACTCGGAGAATACGCCCGCGAAATCAATCGCTATCTGGAACATGGGGTTCCGAAAGGGAAGACAGCTTGCCTGTTGCCGCTTGCGCGGGCCGCCGAGGCGCACCGTATGGTTGAGAATGGCGGCTTGTTTGGGAAGGTCGTGCTCTTACCGTCCGCCGGCTAATTTTCGAGCCTTTTCGTTTCCTTTCATCTGTCTCCGTTCACTTTTCTCTTGACAGAGGGCTGCAGTTTCGCTTTTAATCGGTGTAACTTGGCGCAGAGGCCTTGGGGAGGTTGCGTGCGGCATTTTCCTGTCAAATTCTCAATTCTACTTGCAGCGGTGTTTGTCGCTGCGCTTTATGCACAGGGTCCCGTTGGAACGCTTAACGGAACCATCACTGATCCAGCCGGCGCAGTCGTGCCAGGCGCTACGGTGGTGGCGACCCACAACGCCACGGGCGTCGAGTCGAAAACGACCTCTACGTCGAGCGGCACTTACACGCTGCCCTATCTTCCGGCGGGGACTTATACAATTCGCGTCAATGCTCCGGGGTTTCAAACCTCCACGGCCGAGAACGTGATTCTACGTGTGGCGCAAACCATGACCATTAATCTCAGCCTCACAGTCGGCACTATGAACCAGACGGTGGTGGTCAGCGCTACTCCGGAGTTGCTGGAATCGGACTCCGCGGAAATCGGGCAATATATTACGACCGAAGAGTATAAGGACTGGCCCATCATGGTGGATGACGGGCAGCGACAGTTACAGTCTTTCATTTTTTCCAGTCTGCCAGGTACGACGGGCGATACCTTTGCCGGATCCATCAATGGCGGGCAGCAATATTCGCACGAGATTCTGATCGATGGAATCCCGGTGGGCCGGTCCGACCTTTCTGGCGGCAATAACGACGAGTTTAGTCCTTCGGCAGAAGCCGTCGGGGAGTTCAAATTGCAGACCGGCGCGATCTCAGCCCAGTACAACGGCGGCCAAACCGCCGTCGCGAACTTTGAAATCAAATCGGGAACGAACAGTTTGCACGGATCGGGGTTTTATTACCTCGGCAATGAGGATTTCAATTCCGTTCCCGTTCAGGACAAGACCTTCGGTGGAACAAATCCTGAGAACCGACTGAACAACTGGGGTTATTCGCTAGGCGGTCCGGTTTACATTCCCAAGGTCTATAACGGCCGGAACAGAACCTTTTTCTTCACGAATTTCGAAAAGACCAATACGGTTACGCTGCCCTCCAATGGGTTCGTCACCCTACCTACGGTGGCCCAGAAGAATGGTGATTTCTCATGCCTGTTGAATCCGGCCTGCACGGGGAATGATCAGTCCGGATCAGCAATCGGTACGGACGGCCTCGGACGGCCCATCGTTTTCGGGCAGATCTACGATCCTCACTCCACGTCAGTGGCGCCCGATGGCAGTTACGTGCGAAATCCATTCCCGGGCAACATCATTCCGCAGTCGGCCTGGGATCCGGTGGCAAAGAATATTGTCCAGGGCATCGGGATCACAAACCCGCAGTTCGACAAACTGATCAACAATATGCCAAAGCTGGGCACTTGCTGCGCGTACTTCCGTTTGCACACAGTCGGACTGAAGATCGATCACCAGATCAATTCGCGGAACCAGATTTCGGGCTATTACAACCAGAGCTACCGCTTCCGCAATAACAATAGCTGCGGTGGCGGCGTTCGCGGGCCGTATCTTCCCATCCCCGGACCCGCGACTACATGCATCAAAGACCAGATAACGCCGGGAAACATGGGTCGCCTTTCCGTGACTTCCACCGTGACCCCGTCCATTGTCAATCGTTTCGCCGCCGGTGTGAACCGGTTCCTGAATGAGAATGGCGTCCCGACCCAAACCGTTCCGGGAGGCTATGGCGCGAAGATCGGATTGACCGGGCTCGCACCGTCGGCCGCATTCCCTGTCATCAATTTCTCCGGAAATAACTATCAGGGAGGAACTATTGATCGGTTTGGCTTCGGCGCCGAGGACTACAGCCCGAACGGGAGCTATATCTTCCAGGATGATGTGACCTGGATCCACGGCAAGCATACGGTCCGCTTCGGTTACGACTATCGCCGCTATGTGTACAACGATCGCACCTCCAATAGCCCGGGAACTTTCAATTTCAGCCCGCTGCAAACGGGCCTGCCGGGCTACAGCACGCAAACCGGAGATGCATTTGCCAGTTTTCTGCTGGGCGGAGCGAATAGCGCAAGTCAAAACATTGTCGGTTACAGCAGCGGTTTCCGCCAGCCAGAACACGGTATGTACGTGACTGATGACTGGAAGATCACACCAAAGCTGACCATGAATATTGGATTGCGCTGGGAGATTATCCCGCCGCTTTATGAAGTAACGAACCGGATGTCAGAGGTTTCCCTCAGTGTCCCGGATCCAAATGCCGGCAACCGGCCCGGCGCGCTGATCTTCGGCGGCCCATTCAATGATACTTATTGGAAGGAATTCGGACCGCGTTTCGGTCTGGCTTACAGGTTGTCGAATAAAATGGTCATCCGCGCCGGGTACGCCATGACCAATACGCCTCCCATCGCCAATAGCTTTGGATATAACTTCACCTACGGGTACAGCGCAACCGTGAACGTGAAGGCACTGGCCAATCCCCACAATCCGGCCATTTATATGAGCCAGACGTTCCCCAGCCTCACGAGTCCCCTGCCGAACACAGATCCGTCATCGGCGGAGGGGAATCAAGCATTTACTACCGCGCGCGATGCGAACCGGCCGGGTTACGTGCAGAACTACAACTTCACGATCCAATATGAATTGCCGGGTGCAACCGTTCTGGAAGTCGCTTATATAGGCAACAAAGGCACCCGGCTGTGGGGCGGCGCACCAGGTTCCGGAGGATTTACCGAATTGGATGCTCTACCGTCCCGTATGCTCGCCATGGGCGATATTCTGAACGATGCAGTCAGCGACCATCCGCAGTACATCCCGTACGCGAACTTCGATACCAGCAATACCGTTTCGCAGGCAATGCTGCCGTATCCGCAGTATTTCGGCGTGGAAGAGACCTTCCCCTACAACACTAATTCGAATTACAACTCGTTTCAGGTAACGGTTACGCGGCACCTTACAAAGGGGCTTGGCTTTCTCGCCGGCTACACCTGGTCGAAAGCTATCGGCTATGTGGATCAGAACGGAGCAGCCTCGTATTACACCGTCGCGCAGGACTACTACAACCGGGGCCTCGAGCGCTCCGTAACTTCCTTCAATTTGCCGCAGAGTTTCAAACTGACCTGGGTGTATGACACGCCATTCGGAAAAGGCCGGCGCTGGGACCTTCACTGGTTGAATCCGGTCCTCGGAGGTTGGCAGCTTTCGGCGATTCACAACTATCAGTCGGGAATGCCGGTTCAAGTTAGCGAATCGGGTCTCAACATTCCGCCGGGTTTCGCCTTCGGGATCCGTCCTGACGTGCTCACCGGAGCGCCGCTTACCGTCGGGAGCGCTTCCCAAAAAGTGGACGTGCAGGATCCTACGCAATGGCTTAATCCAGATGCCTTCGCGCTTAGCCCGCAGACGGCGGCGGGCACTCCTTTGCGAGTAGGTACCGCGCCCAGGTTCTTCCCCACTCTGCGCGGACCCACCAACTTCAGCGAATCATTCCGCATAGCTAAGCGGTTCCGATTCTATAAGGAAGGCCAGTATTTCGAGATCGGGGCGGTCATGACCAATCCGCTGAAAAGAACGTACGCAACTATCAATGACAATACCGTCGGAGACGAGGGTTTCGGCACGCTTCTCCAGAACGGCGGAAACCGGGTGTTGCAGCTATCGGCAAGAATCCAGTTTTAGCGGGGGAGGTCCATCTCACCTCAGGATTTTGGTGCGGAGAGGGGGACTTGAACCCTCACGGTGTTACCCGCTAGCACCTCTGAATCACCGGCACGATTCTACACGAAACAATGCCTTAAATGATTTACTAACTCGGGTCGAGCAGAACGGCTTCTCGATGCCGAAGCGTGGTTCGAATTGCTTCCAATCCACTTTCAAGGGCTGGCAGGTTTTGAAGAATAGCGGCGGCATGCTCGCCGGTCACCATGGATCGCAAAAGCTCGCACTGGCCGACGAGTTGTTCGTCGTGATGGATTAGCATTCTTACCGTGGCTGCTTCCGCGCGATACCGCTGTATCATGCGATCGTTTCCAGGAACCGGTTGCTGCTGAATGAATGCTTCGAGCCCACCGATTTCGCGCGCCAAATGCTCCAGGCGCTGTGCTGCCGAAACCGCCCCGGCATCCGGAAGGGGATGCTCTCGTGAGGGCGGCGGAAGAAACTCGCGCCGGTATTCGCTTTCAGCATCTGTTAAGCTCGCCACCGCAATGCCGAGCAGGCTTGACGCTTTGCTCCTGACAAGCTGGTCATCAGCTCGCAACTGATTTTCGACGCGATAGAAGTTATAGCCCCAGCCGTAGAACAGGTTCGTGGCAAGCTGCCGCAGCAGGCCGGCATCGTAAAATGCAGAGCTTGGCATCTATTCCTCGGCGGGCTTTTTCGGAGGCAAGCCGGTTTCCGCCCCAGCTGATAGAAGCCGGCGGCAGGGCTCCGATGCTGAACGGTACGCCGGCCGCGGCATTCGGCGCAGACACAAGGCCCTTCTCAGCCATTCGCAGCGCAGATAGTAGCGCACGGCTTCGATCGGACTTAAGTCTATCGCTTGAAGCGAGATCAACTCCCGCATTCGCTCATCCTTCGGCATAATCAGGATCTTTAATCGTTCAGCGTGATGCCGTAGATCTTTTAAGAAATCGGACAGATGGCTTTTGACTAACTCGCGGATCTCGCCGATGTGCTCATTGATGTTCTCCATTTTTGTCACTTGCACGACTTGATTGATCGCTTGCTCAATGGCTGGACGCCGCGTAGTCGGAGACTTCTTTCGTATCAATCAGGTGCGCGTTGAACGACAAATGAGTGATCAATTGCAGTGCGTCCTCTTTCGTGTCAGCGTGGATGTAATAATCCACCTGATACGCCATCTTGGCCATTTCCTGACTGGTAGCGATGCCCTCGCTTCGGATCAACAGTTTGGATCTGTTGATGTAAATGACCTCGAAAACCCAGGGCGACGAGCCGCCGAAGAGCCCCTGAGCAATTGAACCAAGAATCGGCTTATCGGGAGTCGTGAGCGCGTATTGTCCCGTCTCGTAGATATTCAATACCGCGCCCCGTGCTTTCAACACGTAAAAGTGGTTGCTTTCCACCGTCAAGAGAGAACCGGAAACAATGCTCTCGTCTGCAATCTTGACAGCGAGGCTCTTTGTCCCGAGTATGTCCGTTCCGTCACGCAGAAGGGACGTGATAACTTGCCGAATAACCGCAATGTTCGTATTAGATGATACCCGCCCGCCGAATTCGTCTCAGATAGAGTGCCGTGTACAAGACTAACAAGTCAAGCACAACACTCCTTCCGCGTGAATCGCCAGAAGGGACTCGCTTATCGTAGCATGAAAACCACGACTGGCGACATATGATTTTCCCCACCAGATTGCAGGTATGCTTTAAACGAAATGATGTACACAGTCGAGAACGTGACGCGTGGCGGAAAGCTCGGCGATAAGGTAAGCCGCGCGGAATCGAGCCGCGAGCGCCGAACCGGACTCCTGAAGCGTGCGAGCCTACAAACGGGAGAGGGATTATGGATCGATCCGTGCGAGGGCGTGCATACATTTTTTATGAAATTTCCCATCGACGTCATTTATCTCGATCGCAAGCATCGGATACGGAAAATTCGCCATGCCCTTGGGCCGTGGCGAATCTCGTTGTGCCTCACCGCACGTTCGGTCCTCGAAATGCCGGCCGGTACTGCACGGCGCACGGGAAGCGTTGCAGGCGACCGGCTCGAGTTCCGAGAGGTGTGAATTTACGTTGTAAAAGGCCCGTGAACTAGCCCCGAAACCTGGCCATTTATCTAACTCCCTATTCCGTCGGGTCAGTAAGGGGTATTACCCGTGGGCCTACGAAACTCCCCTATCTCCCCCTCATACTGGTCTGGATGACGCGCGCCGCCCGCGACCAAATCTACCAGCGCGCCCTGCATCCGACCCGTTCCCCAAAAACAGCGCGAACCAGCACAGCGATCACCTTCACTCTGACACTGTCTCTCGTAATCGGCTTTGTCCTGCTGCCGTTATTGCGACCCGCCTGGCTGCCGGCCCTCCACACAGTGCCCACCGGCGGAACAAAAGCAAATTCGGCGCTCGCGGCCGCGTTTATCGCTGCAATCGCGCTGCACGAATTCGGGCACCTCACCGCCGCCATCGCCGTGAAATTTGAAATTCTGGGCATTGCTCTCGGCCCCTTCCGGTTCGCTCGCCTCTATGGCGAATCGACTGTCAGTTTCCGGGTGAAAAGCCTGTTAGGGGGCTCAATCTCGGCTGTTCCGCTAAACGAGCGCAACTGGCGGCCGCGCATCCTGGCCGTGATTGCGGCGGGGCCGATTGCCACGTTCCTAACCGCTGCAATCGCGCTGGCCGTCGTCTCCCGGTTGCAGCCCGCCTCCTGGGCTTCTCACTTCTTTGCTGTTTTGGCCGAACTCAGCCTCCTCATCTTCCTCCTCGGACTCATCCCGAACGGCCAATACACGCGGATTCGGAACGATGCGCAACTGTTCTGGTCGGTCTTAGGCAACTCGACCGAGGCGCACGCCATTCGCCTCTACCATCGCCTGATGCGTGTGTACATCGACGGCATGCGGCCACGCGATTATCCGCCGGAGCTGGTCGAAGAGATGTCCGGCTATCAGGGCCGGCCCGACCTGTCGCTCGCCTTTGCCGCCGCTCTCACGAAATGGGCGACAGACTGCGGCGACTTCGCAATGGCGAACGCCTGGCAACAAAATGCAGTACGCTTGCTGCCGGCGAGCGGCTCTTCCCAGCGGAACTTTGCGAGCGCCGAATGGGCCTGCTTCGCGCTGTTGTTCACAGACGACCTCGCGTGCGCCCGGCGCGTCTTCTCGGAGGTGCGGCCGCAGGAGATCGCGCCCAGCTGGCGGCATCATCGCATCCTCGCGGCGAAATATGTGGCCGAAGGAAACGCCGCGGCGGCTTGCCGCGAAATAGAGAACGCACTCCTCTGTCTTCCGCGGAAAATTCCCTCCAGCCAGTTCGAGCGGGATCTTCTCCACCGCCTCGCGGCGCGTTTGACCTGAATCGGCGATAGGATCGAAGCAGAGAGGCATCGTTATGCGAAGCGTTCCATTCGTCCCGCTGCTGCTCATGGCCACGGCCCGCCTGAGCACAGCACGGCGGTGGTTTCCGGTCCGGCGTCGGACGATTCGCGCCCGGTTCTCTCCCGATCCGCACGGGCATCCCCAGGCAGGGATTGGGTGTTCCGCCCATCGGACTCGGCATTCCTCCCGTCACTGGTTTCGCCGGCGGTATCACCCCGCGAGGCTTCGGCCGCGGCCTCGGTTTTGCTACCCGCCGCTTCGGCAACTCCGGCTACGGCTTTTTCCCGTTCCGGTGGAACTACCCTGCGCTGGGCGACTATTATCCTGCCTATCCGCCCGCCGAGCCCGAATACCCGCCGCCCGGCAACACGATTATAGTGGAGTCCGCCGCGCCGCCACCACCTCCCCCCCTGAGCCGGTTCGCGCCGAAATTGAGAACTACAAATGGAATGAAACGACGCCCGCGCCCGGCGAGCAGCCGGCTACGTTTACCATCGCGCTCAAGGACGGCACCCAACGTTCTGCGACGGCCGCCTGGGTTGGGCAGGGGGCCGCATTGGGACAGATGCGCACGACGAGGGTGCGCCGTTTGAGCTCTTCCATAAGTCGCTCCAGCATATTTGTCTACTTTAGATTCTTGTGATGCTGCCGCGGCAAGCGATAGAAGCTCAGGGATTCTTCGATGTTTTCCTCCACCCAGGCACAGAGTTTCGCGTAGCGTTTGCCCCATTTCAGGAGCCAGGCGGCCAGGTCTTGCCGCCCTCCTGCACGGCCTCGGGCAGCACCTCCGGAATGGCCCGCCGGAGCCCTTCGTGATCATCGCTGACCACAAATTCGACTCCCTGCACCGAGCGTTGCCGCAGACTCACCAGCAGCTCGCGCCAACTGGAAGTACTTTCCCGCTGTGCCAGTTCCACCGCCAGCAGATTGGGCCGCCCTTCCTAGTTGATGCCGATGGCCACCAGCACGGCTTGGCGGAGTACCGCTCCGTCTTCACGCACCTTCTCGTAGCGCGCATCCAGGATCAGATACGGATGCGCTCCTCCATCCGTCGCGGTGCAAACTTCTCCAGTTCCAGTGCGGAACCGCCCCTGCCGGTCTTGCGGAACTCGCAGCTCGATTTTGCCCACCCCGCGTGATGAGCGTCCGATGAGCGTCCAGCTATAGTAGCCCGAACGGTACCCCATGTGTAGAGAATTCGGGATCTCACCCAGGACGGGTTACAAGATCCTGGAGCGGTATGAGGAATGTGGCTGGGAAGGGCTCACGGACCGTGCGAGGCGTCCGCATCGGTATGCGAATGCATTACCGGTACAGATGGAAGCAGCGATCATGGCGGCCAAGCGCGAGAAGCCGAGTTGGGGCGCGCGAAAGACCCGTGAACGGCTGTTGCGGCGGCTTCCGCATGAGGTGAAAATGTCGGCCTGCAGTAACCATTCACGCGATTCTAGACCGGCATGGGCTCGTAACACGGGCCAAGCGGTCGCGTACACGCTGCGAAAGCACGGGGCTATCAGCCGGGCTGACGCCCAACGCGCCCTGGTGCGCCGACTACAAAGGAGGGTTCAAGCTGGCCAACGGAAAATACTGTTATCCGCTCACGGTCGCCGAGGGTCTGTTAATCGTTTTGTCTAAACGGCGCCCGGTATTTTCTAACTTTTCCTCCCTGATAAACTGAGCGGACCTGAGCGGGGATAGGGCGCTGCGGAAACGCAACCCGAGCGCCGACTCAGCGGCCGGGATTCCGAGGTGGCGAGCGCAGCTCGACGTCTCGGTCCAGGAATCCTGGCGCAAAAGCGATAAATCTCGGGGGTTTGGGGGCAGAGCCTCCATCCCAGGAATGCTGTTATTCCAATTATTCATAGCGACAACTGCTTACGTCATTTCGGCTTGCGGAACGCGATCGCCAAGCAGAATCGCGAAGCGCTGTAAGGCCGCTTTCCAGTTCTGAACCGGCATCGTCCACTTCTTCGCGATATGCTCCAAGGCGAGGTACAGCAGCTTGAGAGCAGCTTCCTGATTCGGAAACGAGCCCCTGGTTTTGATCACCTTGCGCAATGACATGTTCAGCGATTCGACAGCGTGGGTCGTGTAAATCACCTTGCGGATATCGGCCGGGTACGCGAAAAAGGGCGTTAAATATTCCCAGTTCCGGCGCCACATCTGGCTGATGGTCGGATATGCTCCATCCCATTTTGCGGCGAACTCATCCAGTCGCCGCCCGGCTTCTTCGACTGTGCTGGCGCGATAATCGGCTGTAAATCCGCGGCCACGGCTTTGCGTCGTTTCCAGGAAACATAGTTCAGCGAAGCTCGCACCTGGTGCACAATGCAGAGCTGCACCTGAGCCTGCGGGAACACCGTGTCAATCGCTTCTAGAAACCCTTTCAGTCCATCCACGCAGGCGATGAAAACGTCGCTGACTCCGCGATTTCTCAGTTCGGTGAGCGCCTGCAACCAGAAGTTAGCCCCTTCGGCCTGGCCCGCCCACAATCCCAGCACTTCCTTGTTGCCCTGCATGTTGATGCCAATCGCCACGTGAATCGCTTTGTTGCGAACGTGCCCGGCCTCGCGAATCTTCACGCACAACGCATCCAGATACACAATCGGACACACCGCGTCCACTGACCGGCTCTGCCAGAGCCCATCGCGACCGAGAGTTGCAACCCGCTGGTGGGCGAATTGCCGTTCATCGCGCTCTGATGATCGGTAATCGACCACGCCACATTCGCGATGTAATGCTCCTGGATGGAGCCGACCAGATGCTGCAAAAATCTCCTCGCGAAGAATCTTCAGGTTGCCACCGAAGTATAGCCGATCCTTCCAATCTGGCATGCTGGACGGAATACACAGGTTATCGGCTGAAGTGTGAATTTCTAATACTGCCAATGGTTAACGTTGCTTGTTAACCAACGGCTAACAGGTACTAGTACTAGAGGAGATTTTGGAGAGGACGGAACCGAATCGCAGGTAAAATTCCAGTCAACGCACCTTTCAGGCATTACCGGGCGTTGCGTGTATTGCTGTAGTTTCTATTTCAAATGCAATTCAGGATGCGGCTTTATCGCGAGGTTATTAAGAGTTCCGCCGCACGCTTCGCGAAATAAGTCAGGATGAAATCCGCGCCGGCACGGCGGATGCTTGTAAGCGATTCCAGAATCGTCCGATCGAGATCGAGCCAGCCGTTGGCGGCAGCGGCCATAATCATGCTGAATTCTCCACTTACTTGATATGCGCCGAGGGGGGCATCGAAGCAATTACGGGCTTCGCGGATTACATCCAGATACGGCAACGCGGGTTTCACCATGATCATGTCCGCGCCTTCCTCCAGATCAAGGGCAATCTCGCGAATGGCTTCGCGAGCATTCGCCGGGTCCATCTGGTAGCTACGCCGGTCACCGAACTGCGGGGTAGATTCCGCGGCTTCGCGAAAGGGACCGTAGAACACGGACGCATATTTCGCCGCATAAGACAGAATGGGCGTGTTTGTGAATCCCGATGCATCGAGCGCGCGGCGGATTGCTCCGACGCGGCCGTCCATCATGTCGCTTGGAGCAACAATATCCGCGCCAGCACGAGCGTGTGAGACTGCCGCCATGGACAGCCATTCAAGGGTGGCATCGTTGTCCACATCGCCATTTTTGACGAATCCGCAGTGGCCGTGGCTGGTGTACTCGCAGTTGCACACGTCGGTAACCACGAGCAGGCCGGGAACTTCGCTCTTCAGGGCGCGAACCGCTTGCTGGGTGATTCCATCGGGATTGTATGCTCCGGAAGCCATTTCATCTTTCTGTTCCGGTATTCCGAACAGAATTACGCCGCCGAGCCCCAGCCTTTTGCAAATCTCCGCTTCGCGGACAAGATTATCGATTGAAAGCTGCGCGTTTCCCGGCATGGAAGCGATTTCTCTGCGCACGCCTTCACCCGGGCACACAAATAACGGAAGGATGAACTGGGAGGGCGCAAGATGCGTTTCGCGAACAAGACGCCTGAGCGGTTCCGAGGCGCGCAGTCGGCGGAGGCGCTGTAGAGGGAAGGCCATGTGGGGTTGTATCTTTCAGTTTGGCAAACCCTGTACCGCAAAATGACGGTATGGGGCGACCGATGGACCACGTTTCCGCAAGGAGGTGGATTGTGAGCGGCAGGGTACAAGGCGTAGGATTTCGGATGTTCGTGCAGGAGAAAGCGACGGCTTTCAAGCTGAAGGGGTTTGTCCGAAACCTGGAAGACGGACGGGTGGAAGTCTACGCGACGGGCCCGGAAGCGAAGTTGAGCGATTTGGCGGCCGCCCTCCACATTGGTCCGCGCATGGCGGACGTGCGCAGCGTGGAGGAGAGCGAAGAAAGCATCAAAGAATTTCCGCGATTCATAGTGCGATGAAGCTGAAGGGTGCGATGAGGCTAAAGGCCGGAAGCATCCGAGATGGCTTGATCTACAACCTGGTTCATTTGAGCGAGGCATTGACTGACGACACCGGCCTCCTGTTGAGCCAAGGGCCAGTTCTTACTGTCGACCGCCTCGCGCACACCGGGAATGGTCTTCACGCCGTAGCCCGTGTAAAAGCCCGGCGCGTAGATCTGGTGCTTGTACCATTCGCGATTGGGCAGGCCCGCGGTGCGGGTTAGCGCGCGTTCCGTACGGATTAGCGATTCGTTCAGCGCTTTGGCGCGCGAACTATCCAGAGTATCTTTCGACATCGCAGTGCGCAGCAGCGCATTGTACTTTCGCCCGCTCTGCTTGAGAGTCGCGAGCTGTTGCCTTATTGAAGGAAAGGTCATATCGTGGCCGCTTTTTCTGGCCTGTTTTTCAATGTCGTCAACGTACCCGGTTACGGTCTTGGCGAAGTGATCGAACTCGAACGGTAGGACGACGCCATCGGCGAGACGCAGGAGCGCCGTGCTGGTGAATTGCGAAAGCGCACGGCCATCTGCGTAAGTAGTATCGGAGAAATGCGTGTACCAATAGATGGAATCGTAAATGGAATGATAGATGCCGCTCTTGGTATCGCCGCTAAAGCCCTCGTTCATGCTGGCGACGCCGAGATAGTCGAGAAAGGCGACGTAGTCCGAACCGGCCCCCAGGGCCCCAATCGTAAATAGCTTTTCCGGATGCGCCGGACCGGGCTCCTCGTCTTGTTCATTCTTGTTATGCAGAAGCGCGGCATCGACCAGATTGGTATTCACGCCAGGCTGCTGAACGGAACTCGCCACTTCGGTGGCAAATTCCTCCAGGGTATGGGAACCGCTCAGATGTATCCAGCCTTTGGCGGTGTCGTCAGAATTAAAGTAGGCCACGGCCTTCTGCTTCAGTTCGTCCTGGTGCTTTTCGGCCCACTCCGTCGAGCCGAGCAGGCCGAATTCTTCGCCATCCCAAAACGCAATTTTGATGGTGCGCTTCGGTTTCCAACCCTGCTTCTGAAGCGCGGCAAGCGAGCGCGCCGTTTCCATCAATGCCACTGCGCCGGAAACGGGATCATCCGCGCCGTTTACCCAGGCATCGTGATGATTGCCTGCGATCACCCATTCGTCTGGCGATTCGGACCCGGGAATGGTAGCGATGACATCGTAGAGCGGCCGGGTTGACCAATCGTAGTCGGTCTTGATATGCACGCGTGTGCTCCCCGGCCCAGCGTGATAAGTGAAGGGCAGAGCGCCGCGCCAGTCACGTGGAACCAGCGGCCCGGTTAGTTGTTCGAGAATGGGCTGCGCATCGGCGTACGAGAGCGGCAGAACCGGGATCTTCATCAGCGATTTCGCTTCCGACATCGGCAGTCGCTTGGAGCCCTTTTCAGAGGCCCACCCTGGGGAGAGCGGATCACCCGGATAAAGCGGCATGTCCAGAACACTGCCGCGCTGCACGCCTTCCCACGGACGCATGGGGCCCGTAGGATATGTGTCGCCTTCGAAGTAGCCGTCCTCGTGAGGATCCGAATAGATCAAGCAGGCGATTGCGCCGTGCTGGGCCGCGACCTTGACCTTGATGCCACGCCAACTCTGGCCGTAGCGGGCGATAACGATTTTTCCTTTGACATCAATGCCCTGCTTAGCGAGCCACTCATAGTCAGCGGGAATTCCGAAATTGACATACACGACTTCGCCGGTCACGTCGCCAGTTGCGCCGTATGCGTTGAAGGTGGGGAGCTGGTTGGCGTCACCACTGTCTGGATCCTGCGGAATCGCCGGCTCTTTCAGCTTCGCTTCAAAAGGTTTGGGTCCGAGGACTTTTACCTGGCGAACCGTGGGATACGGCATCAAGGCTTCGAACTCTTCGATATGCGCATCAAGGCCCCACTCTTTGAGCATGCCGAGGAGGTATTCGGCAACGGCCTTTGAGCGCGGAGAGCCCGCGTGGTGTGGCTCCGCGGCCATGAAATTCACGTATTGACGCATACGCGCCGTATCGGGAATGGCTTGCGCCTGCTCTTCAAGTTTCTGTTCGCTGAGGATAGCCTTTGTTTGGAAGCCGCGCATCGGCCGAATTTGGGCAGCGGCGGAAAGGGCGAGAATGGCGTATCCAAGCAATAAACAGGCAGATCTCATGGAGTTCACTTATTCTAGCTTGCGAAAACAGCCGAGCGCGCTTTTTCTGATATAAGCTGAAATCGGATGAACCGCTACGAAGAGCGCGCCCAGAAGGAACGGCAGAAAACCTTGCGTTCATCAATGACAATGGGCACCGCGGCTCTGGCCCTGATTGTAGTTGTTCTTTTGATTGTTGGGATCAGCAACTCCGCTCCGCCGCGATTCTTTATGTGGGCCGCAGTTGCCGCAGCGATCCTTCTGCTGGTTTTGCGGCAGGTTAGCCGCAGGTCGAGGCACAGGAGACCGCGCGCGGCCGAGCCGGATCCGAAATCACGGCTGCACCTGGACTGAGCGCGGCAAGACAATAGAAAAACTGCCCCACGATCCAACAATCGGGCTTTTCGCTTCGTCTAAAGCCCGAAATAAGGAATTATGGTGTGGGAGATCGGATTGCCGCTGCGATTCGCCGTTAACCTACCTGAACATCCGACTGACTCGGAACTGGCTGAGGAGTGTAAAAAAGGCAATCTTCGCGCGTACGAGCGATTGTATGAGCTGCATTCAGCGCGAATGAAGAGCCTCGCATTCCATTTAGTGGGTAATCGCGCGGATGCGGAGGATACGGTTCAAGAGACTTTCCTGAAGGTTTATCGTGCGGTGGGCGGTTTCGCGGGCGGATCATCGTTATCAACCTGGATTTATAGAATCCTTATCAACTGCTGTTACGACAGCTTGCGGAAGCAGCAGCGGCTAGCAGAGAGGCCCGCGCCGCGCGAATTGCGGAGCGACACGAAACTTCCGCTGAAACTGGCGCTGGAGCGAGCGCTAGCCATGCTGAACGAGCGGCAGCGCCTGGTGTTTCTGATGTTCGAGGTTGAGGGGCTGAAGCACTCCGAGATCGCGGCCATTCTGGAAGTACCGGAGGGCACATCGCGCAGTTGGCTGTTTGAGGCAAAACGGGAACTGAAGCGGATGCTTACGGAGTCAAGCACATGAAGTTCGAATGCGGCGATCTGGAACGCGCGCTGGCGGTTTCCGAGCTGATGCCGGAAGCGCGCGAACATCTGAAGCAATGCGCGAACTGCCGGCGAGAATACCGGTTGTGGAACGAGATCTCAGCGACCGGCCGTCAATTGCATGAAGGTTGGGACAGCCCGGATCTATGGCCCAACATCCGGAAACTGCTGGAAGCGGAACCAAAGCCAAAGAGCGGTTCCGCCTGGTGGAGCGAATGGACGATTTGGGCGGTAGCGGCGGCCGTGTTGATTGGGATCGGGCTGCTGCTGTTGCCTCGGTTGCAGCAGGCAATCCAAACGCCGGAAGAGAGGATTGCGCATACAGGCGGCAAAACGGATCGCGATTTCCTGACCGAGCAGGCGCTTGAGGATGTGCAGCGAACGGAAGCAGCCTATCGCCGTTCGATTGACAAACTATCGCAACTAGCGGAACCCAAGCTGGCCGACCGTGGGTCAGCCCTAGCGGCGAATTACAAAGAGAAACTGCTGCTGCTTGATTCCGCGATTTCGGACACGCGGAGCAACCTGGATCATAACCGGTTCAACGTGCGGCTGCAGACGGAATTGGCCGACCTTTACCGGGAAAAACAACAAACCCTTCAGGAGTTACTGACTCGTGATTAGAAGAATTAGCATTCTCACATTCGCATTTGCGTTGAGCGCTTTCGCACGCGAGGAATATACCCGAACTTTCGACAAAACTGTTGCGATGCAGGCTGGCGAGCGGGTATTCCTGGAACACAGGCTGGGCGACATTGTGGTGCGAACGCATCCGCAGGCGAGCACAATTGTTCATGCTGAGATCCGGGTCTCGGCTCCCGATTCAGGCGACGCGAAGACATTCGCCGACCGGATCGAAATTCTGATTGAGCCCTCCTCATCCCAGCTTTCGATACGAACGCGCTACCCGGAGCGCCCAAGTTCGTTTTTGGGGCTTCACAACGTTTCCTATTTCGTGCGCTATGACGTGACGATCCCGGAGACTGCGCCGCTCGATGTGCGCAACTCGTTCGGAGGCGTATCGGTGACGGGCCTGAAGGCTGACGGCGACATAATCACTTCGCACGGGGAACTGCAATTTCAGGATGGACGCGGGACACAGCGGCTGCAGAACTCGTTTTCCGCTATCCGAGTAGCCCGTAACATGGGCGATATCACGGTAGAAAACAGCAACGGGGCGGTGGATGCGGCCGATGTTTTGGGCGCGCTGAGCATTCGAGACCGGTTTGCCAATGTAACGGCCGCGCGGGTTACAAAAGGCTTGACAATCACGAACAGCAACGGAGCGGTGGACGTGGCCGATTCGGGCGGGCTTGGAAATATCAGGAATTCTTTCGGAAACGTCACGGTACGCAACTTTCGCGGCGATTTGACAGTGAACAACTCAAACGGAAAGGTGGAAGCAACTCAAGTACAGGGATCGGCCGAGTTGAACACCACTTTCGGCGGCGTTCATTTCGCGGATATTAAGCGGCAGCTGTCGGTGAGAGCAAACAACTCCAAAATAGAGGGTGAGCGAGTGGGCGGTCCGGTAGTGGTACAGAACTCGTTCGGTCCGGTGACGATCAGCGCGATTCAGGGCGGCATCCACGTTCAATCCGGCAATGGCGCAGTGTCTCTTGCCGATGTACACGGCGCGGCGAACGTAAGGACCAGCTTTGCACTGGTGCAGGCGACGGACGTGGCCGGGACACTTGAGGTTGAGAACAATAACGGCGCGGTGAGAGCCTCACGAACTCGCGGAGCGCTGATAAAGACCAGTTTCGCTCCTGTAGTTCTAGACGGGATCTCCGGGCCCGTTCAGGTTGAAAACCAAAACGGCATGGTGGAGGCCACCAGCGTGGCACAAGGCGCTTGCGAACCGGTGAGCATCCGGACATCGTTCTCTTCAATTCGCGTCCACCTGATGCCCGACGCCAGCTATCGGGTTACGGCGCGCACGTCATTCGGAAAGATCCGCACTGATTTTCCACTCACCGTTTCGGGAGCACTTTCGAATGATTCACTGGACGGCGTGATCGGCGGGGGCCGCTGCGAGATGAAGTTGACCAACAACAATGGGGCGATTGAGATTCTGAAATCGGGATCGTAGACAACCGGGGACAGGCAACCGGAGTCTCGTTCGCTTCTGGGCAGCGCGGTCCGGAAATTCGAAGCCAGTCCCCGGTTTGCGATAACCGCTCGACTCCGCGCGGTTCCGATATGATGGGCGCAATATAGTTAAGGAAGCGCCATGAACCGCAGAGAATTTACCCGGCTGAGCACGCTTGCCGCGCTTGGCATTGCTTCACCACTCGCCTTTGGCGACACTTTTGATTATCCCTGGAAGCTCGGCGTCATTACCGACGAGGTGAATCCTGATCTCGGCATGGTACTGAGCAGCTTCTATCCACAGTACAGCTTGCGCTGGGCAGAGATCCGCAACGTGAAACTGCGCGGGAAGAGCCGGTACGTATATAAGAGCGCCACGGCGGATGAATTGAAGCAGATCAAGAAACAACTGGATGACTCAGGCGTACAGCTCTCCGTTCTTGATACGGGCGTTTACAAAATTGCTTTGCCCGGAACGAAACCGGTGGGTGAAAACGCCGCGGATCTGAATCCGGAAAAGGGCGAATACAACCAGCAATTGGACGATCTGAAGCGGGCGGCCGATGCGGCTCACGCTCTGGGCACAAATAACGTTCGAATTTTTACATTCAAGCGGGTTGCCGATCCCAATGCAGTTTTTGATCGCGTGGTGGCAGACCTGAACAAGGCGATTGAGGTTGCTAAGGAGCACGACTTAACGCTACTGGTTGAGAACGAGTTCGATTGCAACGTGGGAACGGGCGCCGAAAGTGCGCGGCTGTTCAAAGCGATTCCGGACCGGCATCTGATGCACAACTGGGACCCGGGGAACTGTTACGAAGCGGGCGAGCAGCCCTTTCCGAAAGCCTGGGACCAACTGGACCACAGTAGGATTGCCCACATGCACCTGAAGGATGCCCGCGGCAAGAAGTGGATGCCGATCGGGGGCGGCGATATCGACTTTGTCGGTCAGTTCCAAGCGCTGAAGAAGATGAAGTATGAAGGAACGATGTCGCTCGAAACACATTACAGAAACGCGCAGAGAAATCCCTATACTTCAAGTGTCGAATCGATGAACGGGCTAGTGAGAGTTCTCAAAAGAGTATGAAAGGAGGAATTATGACGGACGAGATGGTAGAGAAACCGGGGCGGCGTAATTTCCTGAAGGCAGGCGCAATGGCGGTAACGGGGCTTGCGACCGCGGCTTCGGCGAAGCGCGTTTTGGGTGCAAACGACCGTATCCGGATTGCCGTGATCGGGTTGCGCGGCCGCGGGTGGGATCATGTGCGGGGATATAAGCCGATTGAAGGCGTTGACATTTCGTATTTTTGCGATGTGGACGAGAATATTCTTCGCAAGAGGCTGGCCGATGCCGAGAAGCTTGGGCTTCCTAAGCCGCAGACCTATGTTGACGTGCGCAAGCTTTTAGAAGACAAAAATGTCGATGCGGTCTCAATCGCGACTCCGAACCACTGGCACTCGCTGATTGGGATCTGGGCCGCGCAGGCCGGAAAAGATATCTATATCGAAAAGCCTTGCTCTCACAACTGGTGGGAGGGCCGGCAACTGGTGAAGGCAATCGATAAGTACAAAGTGATCTGCGAACACGGAAGCCAGTGCCGCTCGAGCGCGGCCATCGTGGAAGCGATGGATCATATGCAGTCGGGGCTGCTGGGCGATATCTACATGTCGCGCGGGCTGTGCTACAAATGGCGCGACACAATTGGGCATGCGCCGGTTGAGCCGGTTCCTCCGGGCGTCCACTACGACCTGTGGACGGGCCCTGCGCCGCTGAAGCCGTTTACCAAGAATCGCTTCCACTACAACTGGCACTGGATTTGGGATACCGGCAATGGCGACCTGGGCAATCAGGGCATCCATGAGCTGGACCTTGCCCGCTGGGGCCTGGGAGTAAAGTTACCGACAAAGATAACGGCGCTGGGCGGGCACTTTTTATTTGATGACGATCAGCAGACTCCGAACGTACTGACAGTGGCGTACGAGTTTAAGTCTCCGACTGCCAAGACTAAGTTTATGAACTTCGAAGTCCGCGGCTGGTCGACCAATCACGAAGCGGAAATCGGAACCCGTGAATTTTCAGGCGAGGAAGGCGGCGGAGTGCCGGTAGCAGGCATAAAGGCAGCGGAGCCGACAGCGAAGCGATCGCACGCCGGCCTCGGCCCAGCTTCGGGCAAACCATCGACGATTGGGAATCTCTTTTACGGCCCGAAGGGCTATCTGGCAATCGCCAATTACAACGCGTACAAGTCATTTCTAGGCCCGCAGAGTGAGCCGGGGCCGGAACGGGTTGCGCCGGTGGGCAATGAGCACTTCGTGAACTTTATCGAGTGCGTGCGCAGCCGGAAGGCAGAGAATTTGCACGCTCCGATACTGGAAGGATACCTTTCGACAACGCTGGTCCATCTGGCCAATGCGTCATACCGTCTAGGGCGGACGATCAACTTCGATCCGGAAAATGAAGCAGTAGTCAACGATCCCGAAGCGACGGAACTTCTGAAGGGCACGTATCGTGCTCCATTCATCGTGCCCGAGCAGGTCTAGCGGGTGACAGCCGAGCCGGTCAGGGGACTGGCTTCGGACGCAACTTGCGGCTCTACAAATCGAAGCCGCTGGGCAAGCTACCAGCGAAATGCCGCGTCCCCGCAAGCGTCCTATAAAAAGCCGGGAAAGATTTCCGGCCGTGAGTGCGGAGCGAGGAAATGACAGCACAAGCAACATACAACAACGATTCCCAGCAGGGTTTTGCGCGCGCATTAGGCTGGTTCAGCATTGGCTTGGGATTGACGGAGCTTTTGATGCCGCGCCGGCTGGGACGGATGATCGGCGTGCGTGATCATCAAGGCTTAATCCGCGCAATGGGAGCCAGGGAAATCGCAGGGGGGATCGCAGTGCTATCAGAACGTACTCCCACACGTTCGATGGCGGCCCGGGTGAGCGGCGATGTTCTGGACCTGGGATTACTGAGCGCCGGTCTGGGCTCACGCGGCGCCCGGCGCGGCAGAATAGCGGGAGCTGCCGCGGCCGTCGCGGGCGTGACAGCACTGGACCTGCTCTGCACAAAGCGACTGGCCGAGAGAGAGCCATCGGCGGTGGCGCAAACGGTACAGACGGTGGCGATCAATCGCTCGCCCGAAGAGTGCTATCAATTCTGGCGCGATCTCGAAAATTTGCCAAGCTTCATGAAACACGTAGAATCGGTTCGGGTGACCGGGAGAGGCCACACGCACTGGATAGCCAAAGCGCCAGCCGGAATGCGAGTGGAATGGGACGCTGAGACTACGGAGGATTCGCCGGGCCGCATTAGCTGGCGATCGCTTGAAGGAAGCGACGTGGAGAACACCGGTTCGGTGCGATTCGAGCCGGCTCCGACCGGCCATGGCACGATCGTAAAAGCTCACATTCAGTACAGGCCGCCTGCGGGAAAAATTGGATCGATGGCAGCGAAGCTTTTCGGAGAAGAGCCGTCGATCCAGGCAAAGACGGATTTACGGCGCTTCAAGCAAATCATGGAAACCGGTGAAGTGTCAACTATTGAAGGGCAAACTTCGGGCCGCGCAGAAGCCAACCGGCCTGCGTCGCGGGTTGCGGCGGCCCATGCCTGATTTTCAGAAGTGAGGACGTATGAAAGCAAATTGCTGGTATGGCAAGCATGACGTGCGAGTGAAGGAGGTTCCCGATCCGGCGATTTTGAATCCCAGGGATGCCATTGTGAAGGTCACGCTGACGGCGATCTGCGGCTCAGACCTGCACCTTTATGACGGATACATTCCAACCATGCAACACGGCGACATACTTGGTCACGAGTTCATGGGTGAAGTGGTGGAACTGGGCAGCCGGGTCACTAATCTGAAGGTTGGCGATCGCGTGGTGGTTCCGTTCACAATCTCATGCGGCAACTGCTTCTTTTGTGAGATGCAGTTGTACTCTTTGTGCGAGAACTCAAATCCGAATGCCTGGATGGCAGAGAAGCTGTGGGGCCATTCGCCTACGGGAATTTTCGGCTATTCACACCTGGTGGGCGGATACGCTGGGGGACAGGCACAGTACGCGCGAGTGCCGTTTGCCGACGTTGGCCCGATCAAGGTTCCCGATGGATTAACTGACGAGCAGGTATTGTTTCTCTCCGATATTCTGCCGACCGGCTACATGGCCGCGGAGAATTGCAATATCCATCCGGGGGATACGGTTGCGGTATGGGGCTGCGGTCCGGTGGGTCAGTTTGCGATTAAGAGCGCGTACCTGCTGGGAGCCGAGCGTGTGATCGCGATCGACCGTGTGCCGGAGCGGCTTCGCATGGCGCACGAGAAGGCGGGAGCGGAAACCGTCAATTATGAACACGCGAACGTTCACGACACGCTGATGGAGATGACGGGCGGACGCGGACCCGATTCCTGCATTGATGCAGTAGGTATGGAGGCGCACATGCCAGGCGCCCTGTACGCGTATGACCGGGTAAAGCAGGCGCTCATGTTCGAGACAGGGAGGCCGATCGCGCTGCGGGAAGCTATTATGGCGTGCCGCAACGGAGGGACGGTGTCAGTGCCTGGGGTATATGGCGGGATGGCGGATAAGATGCCCCTCGGTTCTATCATGAATCGCGCGCTGACAATAAAGACCGGCCAAACGCACGTGCAGCGGTACATGCGGCCACTGCTTGAAAGGATACAGAAGGGCGAGATTGATCCGACGTTTGTCATCACACACCGGCTGCGGCTGGAGGACGCGCCAACGGCGTATCAAACCTTCAAAAACAAACAGGACGAGTGCATAAAGGTTGTATTAAGCCCGAATTGACGGCCCGATTTGGGTGAATGATCTGGCGCGCCGGGAGTTTTGGAGGACCGGAACCGCCGCGGTTCTGATATTCGGTATTTTGAAGCCAGGGTTCCGGGGCGCAGATAACCGGCAGAGTGAATCAGAAGAGTTTGTAGCTAAGCGCCGAGGGGCACTTTCGATGGAAGTTACAATGGATACTTAAGCTGCGCATCGACTGATGTCTAACCATACCGCTACCGTCAACCACCCCAAGACGGAACAGAAAAAACCGAACAAAAAAGAACAAGCGCGCAACAGCATCGCAGAGTGGACTGTCACGATTCTACTCCTGTTGTTCGGCACCACAACGCTGGTGCAGGCATTTGTCATTCCGACAGGCTCAATGGAAGACACGCTGCTGATCGGCGATCATCTGCTAGTGGATAAACTGGCGTATGCGCCCGCCGGACCGATCAGCCGGTACATTCTTCCGTATGAGGAGCCGAAGCACGGCGACATTATTGTGTTCCGATACCCGGGCGATATCACCCAGACTTTTGTAAAACGGGTAATCGGCGTACCGGGCGATCACATCAAGATGGTGAACCGAATTGTCTACAGAAACGGCATCCGTCTAAACGAGCCTTATGTCTATCACAAGTTCCCGTATGACCCCGCGCGCGACAATTTTCCGGGGGAGCCGTATCCGTTTGCGGAGGGACTGCAGGCGCAACTGCAGCGTGACATGCTGGAACACCATGTTGTGAATGGCGAAGTGGTGGTGCCGCCGGATTCTTATTTCGCGATGGGCGACAATCGCGACAATTCACTCGACAGCCGCTATTGGGGCTTCGTTCCGCGAGACAACATCATCGGGAAACCGCTGCTGATTTATTGGTCGTATAGAGCATCGACGGAGGATCTGGCAGGAACTTCCATGCATTCCTGGGGCGACCACATAATAGATCTGGGAGAGCATTTCTTCACGCGGACGCGCTGGGACCGAACGCTCCGAATTATCCGAAGGTTTCCGGATTCGAAGCTGCCGAAAGAGCCTCTGCCGCTGAATCCCGGATCTCCGAACCCTTAAACAATCCTAAAACGCTGAGAAGTTCGCGGGAGCGCTCACTAATTATCTATGGCGAATCACCGGTACGGCCTGATTATGGCCGGAGGCCGCGGCACGCGTTTCTGGCCGCGCAGCCGCAAGCGCAACTCAAAGCAGGTGCTGCGATTTTTCGGAGACCGGACGCTGATTCAGCAGACCGGAGACCGTTTGAGCCCGGTGATTCCGGCGGAGAACTTCTGGGTTATTACGAACGAGCTGCTCCAGGATGAAATACGGAATCAACTTCCGGAGATTCCGAAGGAACAGGTGATTGCGGAACCGGCTCAGCGAAACACGGCTCCGTGCATTGCACTGGCGGCACAGGTTTTCTATGGGCTCGACCCCGAAGCAGTGATGGGGGTCTTTCCGGCAGACCATCTGATTTTGAAAGAGGCGCGCTTCCGGACTTTCGTGAAAGCGGCCTTTCGGGCGGCCGAGGCGAATGACATCGTAGTGCTGGGCGTACAACCGCGGTGGGCCGAAACCGGCTATGGATACGTTGAATTTCCGAAGAATACCCTGGCGGGAAGAATGGAGGCGCGGCCGGTTACAAGCTTTCGTGAAAAGCCGGACGCCCGAACTGCGAAGCGGTTCATAGAGCGCGGCCACTTCTACTGGAACGCAGGAATGTTCTTCTGGCGAGCAGCAACCGTTCTGGAATTGATGCGCCATCACCAGCCAAAGACGGCCACCCTGTTAGCCGGTCTACCGGGGTTCGGGAGCCGGCACTTCAAGCGCAAACTGGCCGAAGTGTATCCGCTATGCGAAAACATCTCGATCGATTATGCGATTGCTGAGAAAGCCGGCAACGTCGCCGGCATAGCAATGGATGACATTGGCTGGAACGATGTGGGAAGCTGGGATGCCGTATACGAACTTGGCGATAAAGATCCGGACGCGAACGTTTCACGGGGGGATTTGATCGCCCAGGAGAGCCGCGGAAATTTCATCGATGCGGCAAAGACCGTGGCGCTTGTCGGAGTGGAAAATTTGATTGTCGTCGAGACGCCGGATGCTCTGTTGATAACAACCCGCAGCAAGGCGCAGGACGTCAGTAAGCTGGTGAAAACGCTAGAGGCGAAGGGCCGGGAGGAGTTGCTGTAGGAGCAACTCGAGCAGTTATTCGGGCGGCTTGGCATTCTTGAAAATCTTCTTTAGGGCCGAGATGGCGCGGTCCACATCCCGCTCCGTCAGAATGTAGGGTGGCAAGAAGCGCAGAACCGTATCATGCGTGCAGTTGAAAAGGATGCCTTCCCTGATTCCGTCGAGCACGAGCTGCTTACCGGGAAACGCGATCTCAACTCCTATCATCAGCCCCGGTCCGCGCACTTCCCGAATGAATGAGAACGTGCGCATCAGTTCCGTAAGGCGCATGCGGAAGTAGCCGCCGACTGCATTGATGGAAGGCAGAAGCTCATCGAGAATATCGAAGAACTCCAGTGCGACGCGGCAGGCCAGTGGTCCTCCACCGTAAGTGGATCCGTGCATGCCGGGCTTGATGGCCGCTGCGGCTTCTTCGTTGGCGATGATGACGCCGAGAGGAATGCCGCACGCCATTGGCTTGGCAGCGATGACGACATCGGGCGTAAGGACGGGATGCAGTAATTGATAGGCGAAATACGCGCCGGGACGCCCGACGCCGCACTGAATTTCATCAAAAACGAGAAGGCAGCGGTGTCTGCCGGCGAGGTCGCGAGCCGCGCGCGCGAACTCTTCGGAAATGGGAAGAACACCACCTTCACCCTGAATAAATTCGAGGACGATTCCGGCAGTATTGCCGTTGACGGCCGATTCTAACGCAGCAATATCATTTCGCGGCACAAAGCGGGCACCGGGCAGCAGGGGCTCAAAATCCTTTCGATATTTCGGTTGGCCAGTGATAGAGAGCGCTCCGAGCGTGCGGCCGTGGAAAGAGTTTTCAAGCGACACGATTCCGGTCTTTCCGGGCGCGATTGCATTTCCGTGCGCACGGATCATCTTCAGAGCCCCTTCCATAGCTTCCGCACCTGAGTTACAGAAAAAGCTCCGGTTGAGTCCGCTAACTTTTGCCAATCGCTCGGCGAGACGACCCTGGTACTCGTGATAGTACAGATTCGATGTGTGCACCAGCAGCCCGGCCTGCTCGCGGATGACCTTCGTGATTCGCGGATGGGCGTAGCCGAGAGAATTCACTCCGATACCGCTGATGAGGTCCAAATAGCGGTTCCCTTCGAGATCGTAGACGTAGCAACCTTTGCCGCGATGGAGAGCCAATGGATAGCGCGCGTAGTTCTGCACAAGATACGTCCGCTCGAGTTCCGCGATTGTTTCGAAGGAGGAGAGCACTTGCGGTTCTGAAGGAAGCGTGGTGGCCATACTCCATAATACGGAGCGGCTTCCATCCCGGCATATTCGTTCAGCGAAATACGTTCGCATGCTAGAATTCAAAAGTAAAATGTTGCAAGAGCTTGCTCTGGCGCTGCGTCTTCAGGCGCTTGACCGCAAGATCGCGAGTCTTGAAAACGAGATCGCGACACTTCCCAAACACATCACCGAGATCGAGAAGCGGCTAGAATCGCATACCCGCCGCCTAGAAACCGACCGCGCCGCATTAGCCGCGAATCAGCGGGATCGCAAAAAGCTCGAAGGCGATATTCAGATTCATGAGCAGAAGGTCTCCAAGTTGAAGGACCAGATGCGCGATGCGAAGACGAACGAGCAGTACAAAGCTTTCCAGCATGAGATCGCGTATCTGGAGACTGAGATACGAAAGGCCGAAGACAGAATTCTCGAATTCATGGAGAAATCGGAACCGTTAGATAAGAATGTGAAGCTGGCGGAAACCGAGCTGAAAAAAGAGCAGCAGCACGTCGAAGCCGAAAAGACGCGGGCGCGTGATCGGACCGCAGTGAATCAGAAGGCGCTGGAGCAAGAGCGCAGCGAACGAAAAAGCGTCGCGGATCAAATGGAGACCAGGTTCTATGCGGAATATGAGCGCATCCGCAAGAAGACCAGGAATACTCCAATCGCGGACGCGACAGAAGGCCGCTGCTCCGCCTGCCAGATTTCTCTTCGCCCACAATTCTTTCAGGATTTGCGCCGCGGCGACAAGGTCATGTTCTGTGAAAGCTGCGGGCGCATTCTCACCTACAACCCGATAGTGGATGTTGCAGGCGACGTGGCGGCATCGCAGCAGACGGCCTGAACCGACGCTAAGCCGCATCATTACGAGCCCGGCAAAAACAAGAACTTTGGTTTGATATCCTCACGGCTTCGGGCAGCTTTTCATTAGCCTGCCAGACGGTCATCGCGCGCATGGAGCCGGCCGAAACACACGTTTTCCTCTGGAGGTTCACGTATTATGAGGGTCTTCGACAGTTCCGATATCCGGAACGTGGCTTTTATAGGGCACGGCCATTGCGGCAAAACCTCTTTGACCTCGGCGATGCTATTTACCGCAGGCGCTACGGACCGGCACCTGAAGGTGGATGAAGGCAACACCACAACCGATTTTGACGAGGAAGAAGCGGCCCGCAAGTTAACAATCAGCTCGGCTCTGGCGGGATTCCCGTGGCAGGAGACGAAATTCAATATCGTCGACACACCCGGATACAACATGTTCCTGAACGATGCGCGATCGGCTCTAATTGCGGCGGATGCGAGCCTAGTGGTGCTGGACGGGGTGGCCGGAATAGAAGTCTCAACCGAGAAGGTCTGGGAATTTGCGGAGGAGTTTGGCCTAGCATCCGCAATCATCGTAAACAAGCTGGACCGGGAGCGGGCATTGTTCGACCGAGTGCTCGAAGGCGTCCGCGAAGGGTTTGGCCGGGCGACGGTTCCGATTCAGCTTCCACTTGGATCGGAGAAGAATTTCACTGGCGTCATCGATCTCGTCCGGATGCGCTGTTACTCCTACAAGCCCGGTGGGGACGGCAACGGCAGCGAAAGCGAAATCCCGGCATCCGAGCAGGAAGCCGCCACCAACGGCCACGAAGCGCTGGTGGAAATGATCGCAGAAGGCAACGATGAGCTGATGGAAGAGTTCTTTGCTACGGGAACGCTGCCGGTTGAGCATATTGTGAGCGGGCTGCAACAAGCGGTACGCGACCGGCGGATCTTCCCGGTACTCTGTGCCTCTGCTGCGCAGAATATCGGAATGGATCTTCTGATGAATTTCATCGCGGAGATACTTCCTTCTCCCCTGCAGCGTCCAGCCCTGGATGCTACCCAGAACGGAAGCGAGGTGAAGAAAGGGATCGCACCCAACGAGGCCCCCTCAATTTTCGTCTTCAAAACGGCTGCCGACCCATTTGCAGGCCGCGTGACCTACTTCAAGGTAATGTCAGGCGTTATAAAGGATGATGCGCACCTGACGAACATGCGTTCGAACGTCAGCGAGCGCCTTGCGCACATAGCGACTCCGTTTGGCAAGGCGATGCAGCCGGTGACGGAATTGCGGGCGGGCGATATCGGTGCGGTGGCAAAGCTGAAAGAAACGCTGACGGGCGACACGCTTTGCGAAAAGGCCAACTGCGTAGTGTTCCGCGACGTTGAGATTCCAGAACCGTCCATCGCATACGCTATATCGGCGAAGACGCGCAACGACGAGGACCGCTTGAGCACCGCGTTGGCTAAGATTCTTGAAGAAGATCGCTCACTGCGCTTCTATCGCGACCCGCAGACGAAGGAGTTTCTGCTGGCCGGCAACGGGCAGCAGCACGTTGAAATTGTGGTAAGCCGGCTAAAGCGCCGCTATGGAGTGGAAGTAGAGCTGAAGGCTCCCAAGATCCCGTATCGCGAAACCGTTCGCGGCACCGCCAGCGTGCAGGGCCGTCACAAAAAGCAAACGGGCGGCCACGGACAATTCGGAGACTGCTGGATCCGGATTGAGCCGCTGGCGCGCGGCGAGAAGTTCGAGTTCGTAAACGATATTTTCGGCGGGTCCATTCCGAAGCAGTATATTCCGGCCGTAGAGAAGGGTGTTTTGGAAGCCGCGGAACAAGGATTTGTGGCAGGCTATCCGGTGACGGATTTCAGAGTCACCCTTTATGACGGTTCATATCACGATGTGGACTCTTCGGAAATGGCGTTCAAACTCGCGGGCAGGAAGGCATTCCGCGCCGCCATGCAGCAGGCGAAACCTGCGCTGCTGGAGCCAATCATGAAAGTAGAGGTGGAGACACCGATTGAATTTGCCGGCGACCTGATGAGCGACTTCAACGGCCGCCGCGGGCGCATTTCCGGAATGGATATTAAAGGCCACATGCAGACTATCCGTGCACAGGTGCCGATGTCGGAGATGCTCAGCTACCAGAATGACCTCATCTCGAAGACGCAGGGCCGCGCTTCGTTCCACATGGAATTCGATCACTACGACTACGTTCCAGCGCCGCAAGCCGAGAAGATCATTTCGGCCGCCAAGACTCACATGCACGTGGAAGAAGAAGAGTAGAACCAGCCGGCGGCTGTTGCTGGCCAGGTTCTACTCATCAAAAATGCGATCGAAGAGCTGCCTCATTTTATGTTGCAGTTCAAGTAAATGGTTGTCCAGGGCATCGGGAGTGGAACGCTCACCGGTCCAGCGATGCATCAGTTCGATAATCATCTGACGCTGGTCTGGCGCGGCCGGAATTCTTTCTTCCGCGCGTCCCCTGACCACCCGCACCGCATGATCGAGAGCGCGAAAGTGCTTGGTCGCCTGCTGGAGAAATTCGGCATCGCTGCGCTCCAGGTGCCCCATTTTCTCAACGATATCGATTCGCTCAGGCGTATTCAGGCTTTTGAAGAACAAACCCGCACCCTTCAGCCGTAGATACATCAGAATGAAATCGGCGTCGTAATAACTGCCCTCCGCAGCTTTAAGCGGCGTGATCTGTCCCTGTTCGCGCTGCAGCCGCATGCGCATCTTGCGCAGTTCGCGCTTCGATCTTCCACCCTGGCCATAGCGACGCCAGTCAACCTGTTGCAACTCATTCAGAAATTGCGTAGCGCGATCTGTGTCTCCGGCAACGCCGCGCGCCTTCATGTACGCGATCCCTTCCCATGCCTCCGCTTTGCTTGAAAAATATTCGACGTATTTTGATTCGGTTTGCACTAGCATTCCCTCTCGGCCGTTGGGCCGCAAGCGCGTATCGAGAGAGAGTATGGTTCCATCGCCGGTATAGGCGGTGAGGATATCGATGAGATGCTCCGTGACGCGGGTCCAGAAACGCTGCCGCTCAGCTTCCACGTCTGGAATGATGAAGAGCAGATCGGCATCCGAATCCACATCGAATTCCCGCATCCCGAGCCTGCCGAGCGCGACAACCATCATCTCGCTTTGCGGATCGCGGAATGGCTTTTCGGGGGTAGCGTGTGTGCGCGCGTGCTCCAGCCCGCGTTCCAGCGCAATTCTGTATGCCCGGGCGATAACGAATTCAGCCAACGCGGATGTATTGTCGAGCGTTTGAAAAACGGGCTCGGGAATGCAGACGCTGCCCACCTGAGTGCGGAACATCTCGCGACGAAAGAAGCGGCGCAGACCGGCGATATCGTTCAAAGGCGCAGCAAGCCCCTCGAAAGCCCATCGCCGGGTAGGGTGATCGGCAGCACGTCGAACTTCCTTGAGCAGATCGGGATAGTATGCGAGCTGCTCAGCAAGAAACGGGCTCAATTCGAAAATTTGGAGAACCCAGTCTGTTAGAACCGGGTGACTGTCCAGCAATTCGAGATCAGGGGAGTTGGTCAGCAAGTATTCAATAAAAGTAGCCAGTTTGTCTTCGGTCCGCTGAACACCGCGGCTGCGAACAGTCTCGGCCAGACGTGGCGCCTGATCGGCGAGGCGGTCGAGAAGGTCGGAAGAAAGGCCGATCCTCTCGCTTTCCCGCTCGGATTTTTCAGGGGCGTCTGTCATCGTGGGGGCGGATTGAACGGGAGTATAGTACAGCGGCCGCTGAGCGTGCACGATGCGTTCATAAATCGCCTGCACGCTTTCCAGGTGTTGGTTCAGGTCCTTCAACAGCCGGGCGCCTGCGCTCACGCCGGGATCGATTGCGCCGTCGGCGGATAACATGCGCCGAGCAATACGCTCGAGATCCGTGGGATCACTGGGGAGCGAGTGTGTCTGCCGGTCATCTTCGAATTGGAGTAGATGCTCAAGGCGGCGCAGAAATGAATATGCCCCGGCGAGACGGGAATGCTCCGTCGCCGAAAGCAGATCTTTATCGCGCAGCCGCGAAAGCGCCAGCCTTGTTCCAGCATGCCGCACCCACATCTCGCGCGCGCCATGCAGGCGCTGAAGGCATTGAACTAAAAACTCAATGTCCCGAATGCCGCCCCGAGCCAGTTTGATGTCGAGTTCATCTTTCCGCAGTCTCTTCTTCGCTAATTTTTCAGTGATACGCTCACGGGTTTCCGACATGCTTTCGATAGTTGAGAAATCGAGGCTTGTGGAATAAATAAGAGGCTCAACGAAGCCCAGCAGTTCCTGACCGAGGGCCTCATCGCCGCCAGCAACGCGCGCCTTGATCAACATCTGCAGTTCCCAATCGCGGGCGCGGTTCGTGTAGTATTCCTTCGCAGCCTCAAGCGAAATGCAGATTTCGCCCAGGGTTCCCTCCGGACGTAGCCGCAGATCGACTCGATAGCAAATGCCGGCTCCGGTGTAGGTAGAGAGCAGATTCGTGAACTGATTGGCCGCTCTCTTGAAGAATTCTCTGTTTGTGATTACGTTTGGGCCAGAGGTGTCTCCGTTCCCGCTATAGAGGAACATCAGATCGATATCGGAGCTATAGTTCAGCTCACGACCGCCGAGTTTTCCGAGCGCAAGAACTGTAAACACAGCCGCGATCTTTTCGCCGGGCGCGTCCGCGTCGGAGGGTGTCCCATACTTTTCGTTCAGCTCTCGCATGACGGTGGCAAGAGCGCGATCCAGAATGGCGTCAGCCAGGTTTGAAAGCTCGGCTGTTATCGAGGGCAGTTCCGCAATCGAAAGGCGGTCTCGCAGAACGATCCGCAACAACTCCTTGCGCCGGAATAGAGCCAGATCTAGCCCCGTCGGAGCCGCCACGTTGCGATCAGCTAAGAACTCTTCAAGGCGGGATCTGTATTGGGCGGCCTCCAAAGTGGATTCCATTTCATTCAGAGTCAGAATCCATTCCGGATGCCGGGTAAGCTCTTCGGAGAGGAAGCGGCTGGAACTAAAAATGGTGGTAAGCCACACCAGGCGCTCGGGGTCGTCCGTCAGTGCTTCGAAGACCTGACTGTGACGCGACTTGAATTCGCCCAGGTATTGAGCCACTCGTTTTGGATCGGTAGAACTATCGATCAGAACTTCAAGTTGAACGGGTTCGCTCGGCTTTTTGGCAGCGCCAGAGGGAGCACTCAGCGATGCACGCGTTAGTTCATCTACTTGGGGCGGCATAGTCCGCGATTTCAGTTATCTCGAATGACGGCTCGATTATATCCTCTGTTGAGACGCTTCAGCAGGCTGCAATGGATGCGCAAAATCGTTAGGAAACTTTCCAGTCGAGGGTTGCGAGATTGAGGACACGCCTGCGGTCGGATGCCAGGGCGGTAAGGGCATTGCACGAAGTGCCCCGGTTCTTTATCTACGCTCCAATTCTGATTGATTTCTGTTCACGGCAGGATTCATAAATGCCGAGCACGACCTGAAGCGCCCGGTATCCTTCCTCACCATTTACAAGCGGTTCACGGCGCTGACGGATGGCATCCGCGAAATCCCGAAACTGCCGTTCAAAAGTTGTAACGCTGATCGCCATAGGGTCCGACGATCCCGACGCGATGTTTTGGGCCAGCGGAGCCGGATCCATTCGATTAGCTTCTTCATCGTCCAGCACATCCCAAGTGGTGAGCCGGTCGCCCGAGATGATGGCCGTTCCGAGCGCGCCATGAATCTCTACGCGTTCCGTATACCCGGGCCAGAACGCTGTAGAGGCTTGAATGATTCCGGTTGCTCCCGATTGGTAAGAGAGCAGAGCATTCACGATATCTTCCGATTCAATGGCATGGCGGGCGCCCAGCTGCCAAGCTCCCGTTACACTCACGATGGGACCAGCTAAATATAAAAGAAGGTCAACCTGGTGAATGGCTTGGTTGATCAGAGCGCCGCCGCCCTCGGTGTACCAGCTTCCCTTGATCGGCCGTGAATAGTATTCATCGCTGCGAAACCATTTCACATAGGCATCTGCCTGCAGAAGACGGCCGAGCCTGCCAGCCGCGAGCGCGCGATCCAGGAAGATGGTCGCATCATCGAACCGGTGTTGGCTGGCAACGCCGAGCGTGATGCCGGCCGCGCGGGCTACGTCAATCATGTGCCGGGCCGTTTCGAGATTCGTGGCGATCGGTTTCTGCACTTGAATGGGCCGGCCGATCTCTGCGCAAGCTTCAACTGGCTGGACATGAAAATCGGGAAAGGTGCAGACATCGACAAAATCCAGACCTGGATACCGGCACAGGTCTTTGTAATCCGGTACAAAGACCGCGCCCCAGCGGCGTGCGAACTCCCGGCCGCGGGATTCGGTCTTATTCGAACAGGCAACAACTTTAAACCCGATGTTCTGATATGCCTGGGCGTGCTTGTTGGCAATCGCGCCCGTTCCGAGGATGCCGACTTTCATGAGACCGGATCGCCTACCCTATTTGTCAATCTGAACCAGATCCTCCGAATTGGAGGACAGGCGTTGTTTCGCGTAAACTTCGCCATTCCAACGCAGGTCCCGATCTTCACGTCGCATCCGGTTGACAGCCCGGCCGATGGCAAGCGAGCCGCGAATCAAATGCCGGGCTTTCAATGGTTTTACCACGTTGACTTCACCAAGCCAGTGCAAACCCATGCTGATGGAGCAACCGCACTCAGCGCAGTTGGGTGATCCGCCGAACACGCACGGCTCAACACGAGTGTGAAGATCCGCAGTGTAGTTCACGGAAAGCGTGGAAAACAGGCATGAAGCAGGACTTTCCGGAGGGGACATGAAGGCATTCATCAGCCCGCGATGCATCGACAGCTTCGAATACCTTGCACCGGAAGTGGTGAAGAACCTTGCAAGCTCTTTCCGGTTCTCAAAAGTCAGGCGTTCAGGTGATTCTTCGTTCAATTGCGGTGTGTATACGCTTACCCAGATACGATTGACCTCAGCCTGGGCATTCCAGAAACTCAGGTAGCGATCCATATATCCAGGCTGCTCGACGTTGTTCCGAACGACGGTCCAGTGAATATTCACGATTCGGTCTTCGATGTTCCGGAGAATGCGGTCGTAGGTTGCAGGCGCACGCCGCAGGTCGTGGTCCTCGGGATTGCCATCGACGGAAACAGCAACCGTCACGCGGGGCAGACTGCACCAGACTTGCGGGATGGGGATCACACCACTGGTTACTACCAGCGTGTAAATGCCGCGGCGACTCAATTCCGGTATCACCCGGCTCAACTCACGATGGCGCATCAGCGGCTCTCCGCCGACAAGCGAAATCTGCAGGGGCTGATGTTCCTCAACGAGCCTGAAAATTCCATCGACCAGGTCGTCGCCGCGGTAATCGCTGAGGCTACGAAGATTCGGGCCACCCTCTCCCAGATGCGAATCACCGTAAGCGTAGCAGCCCGGACATCGAAGCGGACACTCGCGCGTCACTTCGATGGAAAGCATCGGAATTTTACCAGCTAGTACTTTTCCCCACGATTGAAAAACATTGAGTGGCCTCATTCGCTATCTGTACGAATATGACGCAGCCCCAATCTCTTGTGATTCACCATTCGGCGAAAGGCTATAAAATCCAGCCGAGCGATAGCTGATATGTCCTCGGCGGTACCCAGTGCGTGCCGCTAAACGTAGATAGGAAGTTGTAGAGCGCAGCCTCATTTGTGACGTTGACGATTGTGAATTTCAGAGTTGTCTTGACTTTCTCCTTGTGGAAAAGATTCCCGGTGCCGATTCCCATGTCGAATAGGTTTCGCGGCGCGATTCGAGGAGGATTGTGATCGGCATTAAAAGTACCAGGCGCGGGAATCGTCACGCGCGAGGCACTGTAGTTCCCGGAAGGGCACGACGCGATCTGCCTGTAGACGGTAGCGGCCTGACCATCGCAAGAGAAGCCGATGGCTGCCTGCTGATCGGCACTTAGCGCCAGAGCATCTTGCAAATCGGTAATAGCGCCGGCAACCTCGCCGCTGTCGTAGCGCCACGTGAATGACGCCCACAGGCCATCCTTGCCATGCTGATAGCGGAGGAAGCTGGTCTGCTGTAAGGCCTGGTCATGGTCAATACGGAATGCTCCAACGTCCAGCGGCGAATTGAAGATGAGGCCGCCGGTTTCGGGACCAAAGAAGCGAGCCCGCGTATGTCCTAGTGTCGAGTAAGCCTGGAATCCATGCAGGTTTGAGGTAGAAACACGAAGGCTAACGCCGTCGATCTTCGATTGACGCCACGCGATCGGAAACGCAATGGAAGTATTGAAGAGCGTATCGAAATCGAACGCGTTCTTAGTGTACTTCCAGAAATAGCTTGCGTCGATTTGGATGTATTTCTTTACAGCTTGTTGGATGCCGGCCGAGTAGTCATTCCGATGTCCCGGCCGCAGGGCCTGATCGCCATACGCTCCGAATACGTTTGTAGACAGTCCGCCAGCGCCGGTTGTGCTGGATAACACCAGGTTCTCGTTGTAAGGTGTTTCCATGCTGCGCGTGTAGGATCCGCGAACAACGGTTCCGGTTGGCTTAAACAGGTACGACAACCCGACTCGCGGCTGAAGCAGTTGGTCGGAGGTGATTCCGTCGTAATGGTCAAATCGAAGTCCGAGATTCAGCGTTAGATTTCCGGAGGTTATCTGGTCCTGTGCATAAACCGCCTGCTGATTGATGTTGGCGCTTCCGTGAAAACGGAACACGCCGCCGCCGCGAGTGAGGTCGTATGGAATGAGACCCGGCGATACGAGGCCATTCGGAACGAACCCAAAATTCCCGCACGCATTCGGGTTGGTGGGGACAGGCGCGGCAACCGGAAGGCCGCCTTCGGTGAGACAAATCGGGTTAAACGCCGGGTCGGTAATTCCAAAGCCGAAATTTTCAACCAGCCGAGTTTGCATCAGCTCAGTCCCGATTTTCAGATTCTGAATACCCTTCGCATAGGAAATATCGGCGCGCGTTCCCAAATTAGTCAAATGCCGGTCTTGATTGATGGTCGCGGGACGATCGTCGAACGGATCAGCGCTGGGGTAGTAATTGACGCGGTCCTGGCGAACCCAAGGATTAATGCTCAAAAGAGCAGTAGGACCGAACGTATGCTGGTATCCCAAGGAGAAGCTCAGAGTCTTTGCCTGCTGCCGCTGGTCTTGTTGCAGTTGATCGTAGGTGTTTGGAATTTGGAACCAGTTGCGCGCACCGAACAGATCGAGGTGAAAAGAATCGACGCCGGTGGGCTGGTAATCGATTCGATCGAAAATGGTCGCGGTGTTGCCAATATCGTGAAACGGAGTGAACTCCGGTGAATCCAGAAACCGGCCGCTTCTGCTGGAATCAACCACAAGAAAATTACCCCATTTTGATCCGCCGATTCCGAACGTAGCGTTTTCGCCAACTGTTCCAAAGGAGCCGTAGTATGCATCGAAGCTGGCGGTCGGCTTTTGCCCTAACCCCGAGCGTGTAACCGTATTCACGATGAGCCCGGTCTTGCCTCCATATTCCGCGCTCGCGCCGCTTGTTACGAGTTCTAGCGACTGGAAGGCATTCGAAGGTAGCTGGGTTGAAAAAGTTTTATTCTGCTGGTCGCTGATCTGCTGGCCATCAACGACGTACGTAGTCTCGGCATGATCGCCCTGGGGATGGAAAAATCCGTTCGAATCGGCGACGACTCCGCCTGAAGTCAGCGTGATCGCATCACTCAACCCCTGCCCGGTGGAAGCTATCGGCAACGTTGCAATCAGGTTCTGACTCACGTCGGTATGCGCGGTGGGCACGTTCTCAATGGTGTCGGGTGTTGCTTCAACGCTGATCGTCTCCGTGGCGCCTGCAAGGACAAGGCTGACCTTGAGTTGAATGGGAACTGAAGTACGGACCGGAACCTGCTGGGTATAAGTCTGAAATCCGGAAATAGTGACCTGCAGACTGTACTGATTTGGAGGGATGTTCGTCAAACGGAAGCCGCCATTCGCGGCGGACTTCACGGTTTCCTTGTATCCGGTGAGGGAGTTGCTAAGAAGGACTTCCGCACCGGCAACCACCGCGCCGCTAGGATCGACAACAGTGCCCTCAATGGTTCCACCAGCACCAGCGGCTTGCGCACCAAGCGCCTGCCCGGCAAATGCCTCAAAAACAACAAGCAGAAGCGGCAGCAGATGTGCCGGAGTAATTACTAACTTCAAGTTAAACCTCTTTCTCAAACACACTGACCATTGCCCACTATTCCCGCAAGAACAGTGCGGCCGAACGAGCTAGAGTGACTGTGATTGAGGAGGAGCGCGCGGGATTCGGATGCAGTCTGGAGGATCAATGGCGGCGCTAATAACCGCGCGAGCGGTCACTTGATGCGTACGTGTGATGTGGGGCTTGCCGGCGTCGCTCCAAATAGTGACAACGCTCGCGCGATGAGTGACGTGACAAATTACGCAGGCCGTATCCTGTGCGGGATCATGTGTGTGAAAGGAAGCGGCTACAGAGGCAATCAGGAGCGCGGCGAGGCAGATCAGAGCGAGTACGCGACTCGCGCTTATCTTTTTCACCGTGCTTACGTCCACTTTCAAATTATATGCACATAGACACCGAAAATGATTTGGGGTGTTATGCACACGTTTCCACAAGAGGTAAGTAGGTCGCCATGCAGCAGATAAAAAATTCGATGGCTCTATCGCTCATTTTTAGCCTAAACAAATACTGACAAATTTGTTCAATTGTGCTTACAATGTCCCCATGCAGTCGAACAAAGCTTCAAAAAAGACACGTAAAATCACGGATGACACGGTAACCGCAACGCCTGACATGAGCGCCACGGGCGAGGCGGCCGGCAACCCGCGAAACACGAGGTCTTCCAAGCCGAAGAAAATCGAAACAGCCGAAATGGGATTAGCGAGTCATCAGCATAAGGCTGGTTTTCCTTCCATTGGGGAGCCGCTAACCACAGAAGGTGCATCCGCTCCAAAAGCGTTAGCGGCAGCAGCCAGCGCCGATGTTGCCAGCTCGTCAGCGCGTCCGGTTTCGCGCGAAGAGATCGCAAAACTGGCGCATTCCTATTGGGAAGCCCGCGGTTACGCACATGGCTCGGCCGAAGCGGACTGGCTACGCGCGGAGCGCGAACTAGGCGTAACCCGTTAGGCTACGCTTCACCACAGGTCCGGCTCACCGGCAACCGAAATTCGAACTGACTCGTCCAAAGTTGCGGAAGGGCGGACGCTCGCGCCGAGCGGTGCGCCAGCCTAGTAAGCTAGAAGTTAGTTACGAGTATGAGCGAGCCGGCTGACGAAGTGAGCGTGTCTTGTACCACGCCTGCGCCGGCCAAAGCTGCGTCATCCGCTTCTGGTCTGATAACGGCGATTGCGTGGCTCCGCGATTTGATGCTATCGGTGCTGATCGCGCTGCTTGTCATTCTATTTCTCTATAGGCCAGTTAAGGTAGAAGGCACAAGCATGATGCCGAGCCTCTACGATCAGGAGCGGCTGTTCATCAATCAGTTCAGCTACAAATTCGGACTGGGCGATATAAAGCGCGGCGATACGGTCGTCTTCTGGTATCCGGAAGACACCACCAAGTCCTATATCAAACGCGTCATCGGTCTTCCCGGCGACACGGTGGCTGTGAAGGATGGCTATGTAATAGTCAACGGGAAGAAGCTAGTGGAGAACTACATCCCCCCGCAGTACCGGGATGACCGATCCTATCCGTCAACTGTCGTGCCGCCAAACGACTATTTCGTTTTAGGCGATCACCGAAGTTCCTCTAACGACAGCCGCGCGTGGGGATTCGTGCCAAGAAATTATATCTACGGCAAAGCAGTGTTCGTCTTCTGGCCACCGGACCACATTGGATCGGTGCGTTAGCGACGGTTGAGGAGCCACAGGATCAGCGTTCCCAGAATGCTAAGCACCAGGCAGGTCACCCATGGAAAATAGATGGTGGTGTTTTTGCTGCGCCACACTACGTCACCCGGCAATCGTCCGAGTGGCAGATTCAGCCGGGCGAGGAGCAGCACGGCCACACCCAAGCCGATCAAAGCGAATCCCGCGTAGATCAGAAAACGGCCCAGGTTCATCTCATTTTGATGCTAGCGTTGCTGAAAGGCCACGAACTCCGGACCTTGCTGCGTTAAACTGGCCGCTGTAGCGTCCAAGCCCAGCATGAGTGAATCGAAGACATATACCCCTCCTTCTGAATTTGCTTCGCGCGCCCAGGTGAAAAGCATTGAGGAGTATCGCGAACTCTATGATCGTGCCAGAGAGAATCCAGAGAAGTTCTGGTCGGAACTGGCGCTTGAAGAGCTTTCGTGGTTCCGGCCTTTCTCCAAGGGACTGGAATGGGACCCGCCCTTCGCCAAATGGTTCACAGGCGGCCGCATCAATGCATGTTACAACTGCGTGGACAGGCATGCGTCCGGCGCGCGCCGGACAAAACCGGCGATCCTCTGGGAAGGTGAACCAGGCGATCAGCGCATTATCACCTATGAAGAGTTGCATCGACTCGTCAGCCGTTTTGCGACTGTACTAAAGCGCCGCGGCTACAAGAGCGGCGACCGGGCGATCATTTACATGCCGATGGTTCCGGAG
>DATIMA010000118.1:0-3523 GCA_035475915.1 Bryobacteraceae bacterium | reverse complement strand
CTTCGACATCATTCCGGAATTTTCATTCGTATTTGGAAATCCCGATGACCCGGAAGGCGACACCCGCGAAACCATCCATTTCATCCGGCGGCTCAAGCGTCTCAATCCCGACGCGGAAATCATTGTCCAGCACTATGTGCCAACTCCGCACCCCGACGGGATGTACGGTGGTGTCGATCAGAAGATCCAATTGCCTCGCACCCCGGAAGAATGGGCCAGTGAGCGCTGGTATAACTTCACCATCCGCCACGATCCGCGGCTTCCCTGGCTGCCCCGCCGGGTCAAAAATAGAATTGACAATTTTGAGCTGGTCATCAGCTCACGATGGCCCACCGTGCAGGACATTCAACTTCCCCGCTGGGGCCGCGCTACGTTGAAGACCCTCAGCAGTTGGCGCTATCTTACCGGTTTCTATGACTGCCCTGTGGAACTGCAGTGGGCACAGCGTCTGATTGCGCTCCGAAAACCCCGGCTGGAGAGCTTGTAACGTGCGCGTGTCGGCGCTGGAGGGACACCGGCTATGGGCGTCAAGTTACGACCTTAGTCCGAACCCTGTTGTTGCCCTGGAGACTCGCATTCTCGCAGATCTCCTCTGCCCCATTGCCAGACAACGCTTCATCGATGTGGCCTGCGGTACGGGTCGCTGGACGGCTTATCTCGGGGAACATGGGGCATCTCCATTTGGAGCCGACGCTTGTTCGGACATGCTAGCGCAAGCCGGCCAGAAAAGATTTCTGCGCGGTAGACTGGTCCGCGCCGACGCCGGAGGCCTGCCTTTTTGCACCGGCATTGCCGACGTCGTCCTTTGCTCGTTCGCGGCCGCCTATTTCCCGTCCCTCAAGATCGCAATGGAAGAAATGGTCAGAGTTGCCAGGAAGGGCGGGCGAATCGTCCTGAGCGATCTTCATCCCGCGGGCATTTCGGCGGGGTGGACGCGATCGTTCCGCTTAGGATCATCCGTTTATGAAATGGAGCACTCGAATCCATCTCTGGACGAACTTCGCGCCGCAGCGCAGGATGCCGGTCTTCACCTGCATAGGCAAGTCGAGGCATCGTTCGGCCCTCCGGAGCGGCTGATTTTCCGGGCCGCCGGGAAAGAGCACAAGTTCGCCGAACTCAGTACCGTGCCCGCGATATGGATCGGAATCTGGAACAAGATCTGATGCTCGCGGGCGCGCGAGTTGCCATCAGCGCGACCGATTCCGTGCGAGCCGATCTAGCAATTCGGCGCGGGCGCGTTCACTTCTCCGCGGCGAAGCGGCACAATCCCCGCACGCTTGATCTGCGCGGCTTTCTGATTCTGCCCGGCCTCATCAACGCGCACGATCATCTGGAGTTTAATCTGTTCCCGCGGCTTGGCCGCAGACACTACGAGAACGCGACAGCTTGGGCTGAGGACATCTATTGCCCGGAAGAGGCCCCTATACGCCAGCATCTGCAGGTTCCGAAACACCTGCGTCTGTTGTGGGGTGGTGTTAAAAATCTGCTTTCTGGAGTAACCTCGGTTTCCCACCACAATCCGTATGACCCAGCCATTTTTGAGCGCCAATTCCCCGTGCGCGTCATCAAACGCTTCGGCTGGGCACACTCTCTGAGATTTTGCTCCGATGTTCAAGAACGGTTCCGCCAAACTCCCTCCAATGCGCCTTTCATCATTCACGCCGGAGAAGGCCGCGACGCGCAGGCCAGGCGCGAGATCTATCAGCTCGACGAATCTCGCGTTCTGTGTTCCTCAACGGTCATCGTCCACGGCGTTGCGCTCGAGCGCGAAGATTTCGCCTTGATGAAGAACCGTGGATCTTCCATCGTCTGGTGCCCGAGTTCGAACTACTTCACCTTGGGCAGGACGCTCTCACACGAAGTGGTCGAAACCGGCATACCCGTTGCGCTGGGCACGGATTCCGCGCTCACAGCCGACGGCGACTTTCTGGATGAACTCGCGGTCGCGCACCGCCACGCGAATCCCTGCCGGATTTACAGCATGGTAACAGATTGCGCAGCTCGCGTTTTGCGCTTGACCTCTGGCGAGGGGCATATTCGCGACGGAGCCGTTGCCGATCTCCTCGTCGTCTCCGATTCCGGCCAGACCCCGGCGGAAGCTTTGCTTTCCATCCAGCCTGAGCTCGTCATTCAGAACGGGCGTATCAAGCTGCTGTCCTTTAAGATGGCTGACCGGCTGAGTCTCTGGGGGCTGAAAGGCTTTGAGCCAATCGCGGTGGAGGGCCGCGCCTGGTCGTTCATCGAGTGCCCGGTCTCTGCCGCGGCCGAGCAGGTCATGCGGCATCTGGGGAGCGGGTTACGTTTGGCCGGCAAGAAGGTGGTTGTTTGCTGAACTCGCTTGTCCGCTCTCTGCCCGTCGTCATCCTGTCTCCGCACAGCCGCTGTAACTGCCGATGCGTCATGTGTGATATCTGGAAAGACAGCTCCAGCGCCGAGATCGGCGTTGATGAGTTGAAACGTCACCTCGAAGATTTCGAACGGCTATCTGTTCAATGGGTCGTGCTCTCCGGCGGCGAACCGCTCATGCACTCTGATCTATTCCGCCTCTGCGCGCTCCTTCGCCAGCGATCCATCCGAATCACTCTCCTCAGCACGGGGCTGCTGCTGGAACGCAACGCCGCCGCGATTCTCGATTCCGTCGACGATGTGATCGTGTCGCTCGATGGTCCTCCAGCCATTCACGACCGCATCCGGCGTGTCCACGGCGCTTTCGCGCTGTTACAGCGCGGCGTCGAAGCTATCCATCGTCTGCGGCCGGAGTTCCCAATTTCTGGCCGTTCAACGGTTCAACGCCAGAACTACTTCTGCTTACGGCAGACAGCCGCAACTGCCAAACAAATTGGTCTGCAATCTATTTCATTCCTGGCCGCGGACGTTACTTCCACAGCATTCAACAGGCCGCAGGGTTGGATCCCGGAACGGCAAGACGAGGTTGCACTAACGCAAAGTGATATCGAACCGCTGGAGCAGGAAATCGAGCGCCTGATCGGTGAATTCGGCGCGACTGAATTCCTGCGCGAAAGCCCGGAGAAGCTGGCGCGGATCGTCTTGCATTACCGAGCGCATCTGAATGTTTGCGAGCCGGTGTCGCCGCGCTGCAACGCGCCGTGGGTCTCGGCGGTCATTGAATCGGATGGAGCCGTGCGCCCGTGCTTCTTTCACAAGCCGGTTGGAAACGTAAAGAGTCGCAGTTTTTTCGAGGTCCTGAATAGCCCAGAGGCGCAAGATTTCCGCCAGCGCCTTGATGTGGCGACAAATCCAATCTGCCGGCGCTGCGTCTGCTCGCTGAATTTAGAGTCTCTTCCCCAGTAGCCTTTGTTGGGCAGGCTCTTGGTGCTGTGGAATTGGTCGCGTCCGAAACCCGCCAGAAATGACCTCAACGGTGTGGCACCATCGAGCCATGGAACCGCTCGACGTGCAGGCTTGCTACCGGGCCCTCCAAACCCGCGATTCGCGCTTCGATGGCCGCCTGTTTGTGGGCGTTACCTCAACCGGAATCTACTGCCGCCCCATCTGTCCGGCG
>DATIMA010000117.1:0-5179 GCA_035475915.1 Bryobacteraceae bacterium | reverse complement strand
TGCCCCATGCTGCGCTGTGACTACACCGATCCAATGCGCCATCGCATTTTCGATATGCAGGCAAAAGGCATGAGCGACAGTGCAATTGTCGGGACGATTGTTCGTGAAGAGGGCATTGCGGCATTATCCGGACAACAGCCTCTCGGCCTTTGGGTTTGGCTCATGCCGGGCATCGCGCTCGCAATTGGATTTCTGATCTATTCTCGGTACGTCCGCCGCAATCGGAAACAGCCCGAACCGCTCACGGCCGGTGACCAGGCCATCATCGATCGTTTCCAGGCGCAGATTGATCGTGAACTAGGCGAATCGCCCGCTCCCGCTAAGGAGGGCAGTGAACGGAAGTGATTATCGCGTTTGCCATTCTCATTGCCGTAGGCGCTCTTTTCTTCACGCTGGCGATTCGAGAGAAGGATGTTCCCGAGCCGATTCCCGTATCGCCGATACAACATCTGGAAGACCGCAAGCACGCGATCTACGATAATTTGCGCGATCTTCAATTTGAATACCGGTTGGGCAAGTTGTCCGACGGCGATTATCAACAGACGAAGCAGGCGCTGCAGAAAGAGCTAGCAGGCGTTCTGGCTGAAACGGAAGAGACCATTAAGCGGCTAGGCCTGCAACCGACTCGCGTCGGGGCGAAAGCAGCGGCAGTTAAGAAACCGGTGGCTCGTCCTGCTGAAACGGTCTGCCCGCATTGCGGGGCGAGTTTCCCGCAGGCTCTGAAGTTTTGTGGAGAATGCGGGAGGGCCATCGCATGAAGATGCTGATTCATGTTTCTGCGCTGCTTCTGCTTGGCGCGGCCTCGCTGTTCGCCGCAATGGATGGAACGGTGATGAACCGCACCACTGGGAAGCCGCAGCCCGGCGTGAGCGTGATGCTGGTTAAGCCGGGACAGGACGGCATGAAGACCCTTGGCGCAACCACCACCGATGCCACCGGACATTTTGCGTTCGAACGGGATGAACCCGGCGGTGGGCCGCAACTTCTCCAGGCCAAGTTTGACGGTATCGATTACAACAAGCTGATGACGCCGAACATTCCGACCTCGAATGTGGAGCTGGATATTTATCAGGCGACGAAATCACCTGCCGTGGCGCGCGTGGCCGAACGAATGCTGCTGATTGAGCCCTCGGCAAGTCAAACCGACGTGAGCGAGACCGTCGTGATTCAAAACGATTCGAAGACGACCTACGACAACGCTTTGCTCGGAAGTCTGCTGTTTTATCTTCCGCCCGCCGCAAAAGGACAGGTGCGCGTGAATGCGCAAGGGCCGCAAGGGATGCCTCTGCCGCGCCCGGCTGAAAAGACGAAAGAAGCCGATATTTTTAAGGTGGAGTTTCCCGTCAAACCTGGCCAGACCGAAATTGACGTGAACTATGTGCTTCCCGCCGGATCGCCGCTTACGTTTCAAGGGCGTGTTGTGAATGTAAAGGGAATGCCCGCCGGTCCGCTGCGCCTGATCGCGCCGCCGGGTGTAACGCTCGCCGGCAAGGATATCGAGAGCGTCGGAACCGAGCCCAAAACGCAAGCTAACATTTATACCGTGACGGCCGCGGCCGATTTTTCGGTCGATATCACTGGGACGGGTTCGCTCCACAATGGCAGCGATCAATCGGGAGCGCAGCAGGACGACAGCGATTCGCCGCCGGTTACGGAAGGGCTGCCTCGAATCTACGCTCACTTGCCGTGGTTGCTGGGGCTGGCCTTCTGCATACTCGGCGTCGGACTGGTTGTGCTGTATCGAAGCTCGCCGGTGCGTTCGCCCTACGGAAAGTAAGCGCGAGATTCGGATGCCTGGCGCTATCGCTCTGGAGCGAGTCTGGAAATTCTACGGCGATTACGCTGCGCTGCGCGATCTCAGTCTACAGGTGGAAGAGGCGTCCTGCTGCGCTTTGTTGGGCCGAAACGGGGCGGGGAAGACTACGCTGCTTCGTATCCTGGCTGGGCTATCCCATTTTCAGCGCGGGACTGTTCGCGTCTTCGGCCAGTCACCGAACACCGAGGCGGCGCGCCAGCAGGTTGGTTTTCTGGGGCATGGCATCGGAGTGTACGAAGACCTTTCCGCGCGCGAGAATCTGCACTTCTTTGCGCGCGTTGCGGGCATTAGAAACTCGAATGCGAATGCGAACCAATGGCTGGAGCGGGTAGGGTTGGCCCGGGTGGCTGGTATGCCGGTGCGGCAGTTTTCGCGCGGCATGCGCCAGCGGCTGGCACTGGCCAGAACGTTTCTTCATGCGCCCAATATTCTGGTTCTGGATGAGCCGTTCACTTCGCTAGATGACCGTGCCATTATGATGCTGAGCGATCTGCTGATTGAGGCTCGCCAGCGAGGCGCCACTATTATTTTCTCTACTCACCAGCTTCGGGAAGCCTTTGCTATCTCATCGCATGTTGCTCTTATGGAAAACGGCCGGCTCTGTTACGCGGGCGAGCGGACGCCCGAGATGCTGGACGATCCCGCTCTGCTCTACCGGCGCTATATGGATGCAGGGGCGGCTTGAGGGCTCACCCTACCCTGACTTCTTCAGAGGCCGCTTGCTAAGAAGCCGTGAAAAAATCAACGGGACAGACAGCCGCCCCGGATCGAGCGATTGCGTTTTCAGGCATTTTGGCGGACGGCGCTTAAGTCAGTCCCGGATTTTTTCACGGCTTCTAACGCGCGCGGTTCCGTGCTGTCAGCCAGTTGCGCGGAACCGCGACCGTCAGGGAGCGCTTGTGACGGAATTCGGCCACCGCTAATGAGAACTGTCCGGCAGGCGCTATCGGTAGCGCGCAAAGATGTTGCCGTAGAGTTGCGCACGAAGGAGTCTTTGAACGCCGCAGGCGCGTTTGCGATTGCCATTCTGTTGCTTTTGAGCTTTGTGTTCGATGTGACTTCCGAAGAGACTCGCGACATTGCGGGGGGCCTGCTCTGGTTGGTATTTGCCTTTGCCGGGGCGCTGGTATTCAATCGCGGCTTCGCACGCGAATTGCCGAACGAATGCCTGGATGCGCTGCTTGCCTCGCCGCTCTCTCGCGCCAGCCTGCTGATCGGAAAAGCGATTGCGAACCTTGCGATGCTGCTAGTGGTGGAGTTTGTATCGCTGATGGTTTTCGGCATCTTTTACGGCATTCGCTGGTGGCTGCATCCATGGGAACTCGCAGTGGCGTTCGTGCTCGCCACCTGGGGCATCTCGATTATCGGAGCCGTATTCGGCGCGGTCACGGTGAATCTCCGGCTTCGCGAATTGATGCTGCCGGTCATTATTTATCCGCTGTTAATCCCGCTGCTGATTGCGGCCATCGAGATCACGAACATTCTGTTCAGTGTCCAGCCGTCCTGGTCCGACGGATTGCTTTGGGGACGGCTCCTGGTTGTGTTCGATATCGTGTTTACCGCGCTGGCGCTGGTATTGGCCGACACGATCCTGGTGAGTTAGTTGAGAATAGAGGTATACCCGTATGCGTGAAAAGATTGCGATAGCCCTGGCGGTTGCGGCTGCCGGGCTGCTGGCCTACGACCTGTATCAAATCTTCCTGGTGCTGCCGGACGAGGCCATGCAGGGCGCCATCTACCGGATCATCTTCTTTCACGTCCCGGCGGCAATTACCGGGATGATCGGCTATTTCGTCGCGCTTACGCTGAGCATCCTGTACCTATCCTCCGGCCAGTTGCGTTGGGATTCGCTCGCCGCGTCGGTGGTCGAGGTCTCGGTCATCTTCTCAGTCGTCAACATTGTAACCGGCAGCATTTGGGCTCGGGTGATCTGGGGCATCTGGTGGACCTGGGATTACCGGCTTACCTCGGCGCTGGTGTGTGTGCTGATCTTCAGCGGATATCTGATGATGCGCGGCGCTATTGAGGAGCCGACCCAGCGAGCCCGCCTCTCCTCCGCGCTCTGCATCTTCGGCTGTGTGGATGTCGTGATCGTTTGGAAATCCATCGAATGGTTCCGGAACAATCATCCTGGGCCCGTGCTGAGCATTCGGACTGGCGGCGGAACCATTGATCCGGCCATGGAGCGTATGATCTACTTCAACCTGATTGCTCTTTTGCTGATGGCTGGAGCCCTGGTTCTGGTGCGCACGCGGCAGGAAGCAACCGCGCGCGAAATCGATTCGCTTCGCCGCCTGGCAAATGCGGCATAAGGAAAAGGAGTTTTTATGGACCCCCGCAATTTCACATTCATGTTTTACGGCTTTCTCGCCGCCTGGCTTATTGTGCTTCTATATGTAATCAGCCTGGCGCGGCGCGGCGCACGGCTGAAGAAGGAACTGGACGATGTCAGACAACTGGTGAACTCGGCGCAGAGCAGCGAGCCGGCACAGTTGGAAGATAGAGTGGGCTAGTATCGGGGCCGTTTGCGCGACAATTTAGACATGGCGCAAGCTATCGTTCGAGATCCGGAAATCATGCATGGCACGCCGGTATTCCGTGGGACACGCGTACCGGTGCAAACCCTGTTCGACTATCTCGAAGGTGGAGAAACGCTGAAAGATTTCCTGGAGGGCTTTCCTACCGTTTCGCGCGATCTGGCTCTCAAGGCGCTTGAGGAAGCGAAGCAGCTCTTACTTTCGCACGTTTGATGCGACTGCTCATTGATGAGTGCATTGACGAGCGATTCCGCCGTTCGTTTCCTGAGCACGAATGCGAAACCGCTCGGCACGCGAAACTTGCCCGGCCTCAAGAATGGGAAACTGTTGTCGGCAGCTGAATCCACCGGTTTTGACGTGATCATCACGGTAGATCAAAACATTCCGTATCAGCAGAACCTCCGCGATCGGAAAATCTCATTACTGATTCTCTGCGCTCCGACAAACCGGCTTCGCGATTTGCAACAACTTGTTCCCGCAGTTCGGAATGCCCTCATTGTTATTCAGCCGGGCCAGACTGTAAAGGTTGGCTAGCTGCTACCAGGCAATTTGCCTTTTGTGTTCCCAAGGTTCCTGCATGCCTGTGCTAACCTGTAGAAAGTAAAAAAATCGAGATTAAGGTAAAGACGAGGAGTATCGTTTTCTAGCATGGCCCTGGCGGTTGAACAAAAGTCCCAAGTAATTAATAAATACCGGGTCCACAAATCGGATTCGGGGTCGCCAGAGGTTCAGGTTGCCCTTCTGAGTCAGCGCATCTTGCAGTTGACTGAGCACTTCAAGACCCATCAAAAGGATCACCACTCGCGCCGCGGTCTGCTGACCATGG
>DATIMA010000116.1:0-4650 GCA_035475915.1 Bryobacteraceae bacterium | reverse complement strand
CCGTCACAGAAGTTTTAGTTTCACCCGATATGAAGCATGCGCAAGTGCGACTTCATCTTCCCAGCGATCCGGCCGAGCGGCAGAAAACCGTACAGGCGCTCGAAGGCGCACGGCATTTCTTGCGGCATCAGCTTGCAGATCGCCTGAAACTCTATCGGGTACCGGAGCTTCACTTTGAAGAGGACGTGGCCTTAGCCGGTAATGTCCGGTTCGAATCGCTCCTCAAGCGCATCCGCCGGGGCCGCCCGCGCTGAGTTCGTCTCCAAATCTTCACATTCCGCGAACAAGATTTTTACCGTCTGCGGGTTACACTCTAGATGCACAGCATGCGTGCGGGTAGCGGGCCGAACATCCAACAGCAAACAGGCGGGCAGCAGCGAACCTGCGGGCAGAAACGAGCCGATGGGAGGCCGCATGCGGATTGCTTCAGGCGGGGGTAGATTTCTCGAGGCCTGCCGCCGCCGGGCCACCGACGTGCGGCCGGTCTGGTTTATGCGCCAGGCCGGAAGGTATCTCAAACCTTACCGGGAGATCCGCTCAAAGCACAGCATCCTCGAAATCTGCAAAAGGCCGGAACTGGCAGCGGCCGTCACCTTACAGCCGGTCGAAATTTTGGATGTAGACGCCGCCATTATCTTCGCCGATCTTCTGCTGCCGGTCGAGCCCATGGGGCTGAAACTGGAGTTCGTGGCTGGCGAAGGGCCTTCAATCGATAATCCGATTACGGAACCGGAAGACATCGATGATCTTTCCACGGCCCGGACCGACGATCTCGGTTATGTCAGCGACTCGATCCAGCTCGTGGTTCGGGCGCTCAGCGGGCGAGTTCCGGTCATTGGCTTTGTGGGCGCACCCTTTACTCTGGCAAGTTACATGGTGGAAGGCGGCCCGTCGAAGACATTCCTGAAAACGAAGAAGCTCATGTTCGGCAACGAAACCATGTGGCGTCGGCTGATGGGAAAGCTGGTGGACGTATTGGGCGATTTTGCGGGTCTGCAGATCGGCGGCGGAGCGCGGGCCATCCAAGTGTTTGACAGTTGGGTGGGAGCGTTGAGCCCGGAGGATTACGTCCGCTATGTTCAGCCCTATTCGCGCGCGCTCATTGAACGGGTTCGAGCAGCGGGCGTCCCGGTTATCCATTTCGGTACCGGCGCGGGTGGATTTCTCCGTGAACTTCATGCCGCGGGTGGCGACGTGATCGGCGTCGATTGGCGAATCAACATCGATCAGGCCTGGATGGATATTGGCTATCGTTCCGCCATTCAGGGCAACCTCGATCCTGCTGCGCTCTTTGCCCCTTTGCCGGAACTGCGCACGAAAGTTACGGACATGCTGCGGCGTACTGGCACACGGCCGGGCCACATCGTGAATCTGGGGCACGGCATCTTACCAGAGACGCCGGTCGACAATGTCAAAGCAGTGGTCCAGATCGTCCGCGAGTTTCACAAATAGCCGGTGCCCGCGGAAACAGTTATTGTAGGCGGCGGCATTTCCGGGCTCGCGACCGCGTATTATCTCGGACGGCATGGAATCTCCTCCACCATTATCGAGAAGGCCAGCCGGCTTGGCGGCCTCGTCAAAACCGACCTGATTCAGGGTTGCCGGCTGGAAGCCGGACCGGATAGCTATGTTGCATCCAAGCCCTCTGTTACCGAACTGGCGCGAGATCTCGGCGGGATGGCCGGGGAGATTATCGAACCGAACCACCGGATGCGGCGGGTGTTCATCCTACGCGACGGCAAGCTGGTCCCTATGCCCCCTGGCATGGTGATGATGGTTCCCGGCCAGTGGGGGCCCGTGCTTCGCTCAAACCTGTTCTCCATCGGCACGAAGCTGCGGCTTTTGGCCGAACCGTTTTCGCGTCCCCGTTCGAGGCCGAACGATGTCTCTGCAGGCGAACTGATAGAGGAGCACTTCGGAAGGGAGATTCTCGACTACATCGCGGAGCCGCTGCTTTGCGGAGTTTACGGCGGTCGGGCGAGCGATTTGAGCGCGGCCAGCGTGCTGCCGCGATTCCTTGGCTACGAGCAGAAATACGGTAGCCTCATCAGCGGCGTGCGCGCGAATGCCGCCCCAAAAGGAAAGGAGCGCGCCTTGTTTCTGTCATTCCGTAACGGAATGCAGCAGCTCACGGATGGTCTCGACGACGCAGTTCGCGGTCACTCGCGCATCATAGTTCAGACCGAAGTAACCGCGGTTTCGAGGACAAACAAGGGCTGGCGCATCGAAGCCGGCGGCCATTCGACCCTTGCGCCGCATCTGGTAATGGCGTGCCCGTCGCACGTCTGCGCCAGATTGTTGCAAAATGTAACACCGGAGCTCGCTGCGGAGTTGGATGGAATCCCGTACTCTTCAGCTACTCTCGTGACCCTTGTATTCGATCGGCGCGAACTGCGCCATCCGCTAAACGGATTCGGTTTTCTTGTACCTGAGAAGGAGCGGCGCGTTGTCGCGGCGGCCACCTGGATCAGTACGAAATTTCCATCGCGCATACCATCGCACCTGGCGGCAGTGAGGGGTTTTATCGTTGGCGCTCAAGCGCAAGATGCGATGACTGAATCGGAAGAGAATCTGGTGGAAACCGTCAAAGATGAATCCCGCCGCATTATGGGCGTGCTGGCATCCCCTCTTTTCTCAACAGTTCATAAATTGCCGGCATCGATGCCTCAATATGTGGTGAATCATTTGGATCGTCTGGCAAGAATCTACACGCAACTGGCTCAACTGGAAGGTCTGCACCTGGTTGGAAACGCATACGAGGGGGTCGGCATCCCTGATTGCGTACGGCTGGCTAAAGATACCGCAGACCGTATCGCCAACTTGCAGAATTCTTCCTGTTAGATGTTCGTGCGTTTACACGTCTGATAGTTGGAGGAGCGTAATGAGGATTCTGGTTGGTGCGTTACTGACGACCCTGCTCGCGGTCCCGGTGTTTGCGCAAAAGGATGTCGATGCGCGGCTTAAAGCGGCAACCGAGGATCTGCACGCGATGACCAACGCGTCAGATAACGACATCCCTACGGATCTGCTGAACAAAGCGAGCTGCGTGGTTGTCATTCCAAACCTGAAAAAGGGCGGCTTCATTATCGGTGGAGAGTACGGAGCGGGATTCTTTTCCTGCCGGAGGGCGAATGGCGTGGGTTGGACCGCGCCCGGTTCCATCAAAATTACCGGCGGTAAATTCGGCCTTCTAATCGGCGGAGCCGAGACTGATGTAATCATGCTCGTAATGAACGAAGGCGGTATGGAACATCTGTTAAGCGATAAGTTCCAAATCGGCGGTGACGCCTCGGCTGTAGCGGGCCCGGTAGGCCGCAGCGCCTCTGCAATGACCGACGCGGAGATGCACGCGCAAATCCTGAGCTATTCACGTTCGCGCGGAATCTTTGGTGGTCTTGATCTGACTGGTGCGGCGGTTACCCAGGACGGCGATGCAAATCGCGCCTTATACGGCCGCGATATAAGCAATAAGGACATAATAAGCGGCAACGTGAAGGTGCCTGCTCCCGCGCAGCCGTTTGTCCACACCTTGGATCGGCTCTCTTCCCGTAAGTAGTGGCCGGGCACGCCCGGCCTGGCGGTCCGGCCCTGTTGACATTCAACAAGAACCTGGCATATTCTTGTTGAGAGTCAACAGGAGCTATCTTGCCCGCCGGTAAATCCGATATTCTTCAAGGCACGCTCGATCTCATCGTGCTCAAAACGCTCGAAACCCTGGGCCCATTGCACGGCTACGGCCTTGCGGTTCGCATCCAGCAGGTCTCGGATAACATCCTGCAATTGAACCAGGGCACACTCTACCCCGCTCTGCTGCGTTTGGAGCAGAAGGGCTGGATTACATCAAAATGGGGTGAATCGGATAACAATCGCCGGGCGCGTTTCTACTCTCTGACCAGGGCGGGCAAAAAACAACTACGTGAGGAGACGGCGGACTGGGAACGTTTCGCCGGTGTAATGCAGCGAGTCCTGCGCCCCGCGGAGTAAAGAATGCTTCGCTCACTCCTATCGCGGCTATTCGCTACACTGCTGCCGCAATTTGGCGAGCGGCGGCTGAACCAGGAAATCGAAGGACACCTTTCTGAACTCAGGGCCCGCCAGTCCGCGCAAGGGCTTGGCCCCGAAGATGCCAGGCTCGCTGCCCGCCGCGAATTCGGGCCTGTCGAACCGGCCAAAGAACTGTATCGCGATCATGCCCGGTTTCGCGCGCTCGAAAACGTGTTCCGCGATCTCCGTTTTGCTATCCGCCAAAGCCGCAAAAACCCGGGCTTCACGGTGGCCGCGGTGCTTTCGCTCGCGCTCGGCATCGGCGCCAATACTGCGCTCTTTTCGTTTGTCAATTCTATTTTGCTGCGGCAGTTGCCGGTTCCGAATGCGAACCGGTTGGTGCTGCTTAAGAGCGCCCGCGAACCAATTCGCCTCAGTTACGACCAGCTCAATGAGCTCAACCGGCAGGCGACAGAACTCGCCGGATTATCGGGAAGTTTTGCCCTCGATGTCAGCGCAAACTTCGGAGATCATCCGCAATGGATCTCTGCCGAGCTTGTGACCGGACAATACTTCCACACATTGCAGATCAAACCGCAGCGCGGCAGGCTGCTGACTCAACGCGACCTCGACGACTCAGCGGGAAGCCCCGTTTGCGTGATCAGC
>DATIMA010000115.1:0-5369 GCA_035475915.1 Bryobacteraceae bacterium | reverse complement strand
CTGAATGCCCAGCTTTATAACACACTGGAGCAGCTATCCAACTTGGTTCCGGTCAATGTACATAACGAGAGTGACGGGACAGTAACGGTGCTGCTGGGCGGCCAGTTACCACTCGTCATCGGAAAAACCGCTAACAACCTGCAGGCCAGTTCAGCTCCGGCCGGATCCACGTATGCCGGCGCACTGGGACATACACAAATCACGACCGCCGACGGGCAGGACGCCAGCGCGCTTATCGGGCAGGGCCAGCTCGGCGGATTACTTCAGTTCCGGAACGGAACGCTTGCCGGATTGACCGGTGATGGAAATCAGCAGGGGAGTTTGAACCAACTTGCGCAGTCTATTGCGGACCAGGTGAATCAACTCCTCGAAAGCGGACAGACCAGCTCCGGAGCGAATGGAGTGCCGTTATTCAGCTACTCTTCGGGTCCGAGTTCGAACCAGGTCAGCATTTCCGGAAACATGCTGAATCTGAATATTTCCGGTGCGACGTTCGTAAACGGAACGTCTCCCGCGAATGACCAGACGTTTACGTTCAATATTGTGGACCTGGCCACGAACCAAAATAAACAGATAACAGCGACCGTGCCGGCCAGCGCCGGAGGAGTCACGCTAACGCAAGCGCTCAGCGATCTGAATACGGCGCTCGGCGGAAGTGGAATTGCCGCGAGTGTAGATGGAGCGGGGCATCTGCAGTTTACCGGCACGACGGCTTTCACCCTAACGGATAATAACTCCAGTAATGCGCTGACAAGCGCCCTTACTACATACGGCGGCAGCTCACCTGCGAACGGAACCGCAGAAAATACTTCCAATTTCGTTACCGACGGTCCGGCCTATATACCAATCAACGCGGGCGGCTCCGAGACCCTCACGTTTACTCCCCGGGCGGGAGCGCCGATCGCGGTGGTATTAAACGATACGAGTACGGGCGATACTCTTGACCATGCGATCACTACCATCAATGCTGCCACCGCTTCATCCGGCATATTCGCTGTAAAGAATAGCTCCGGAACCGGCATTTCGTTCCAGAGCACAACCGGGTTCACGGTGGCGGATCAGGTGGACGCCGCGGCTGCCAGAAGCGGAGTCTTCGGCGCTACGGGCGCATCGGCCATCACCTATTACTCGAAACCTCCACTATCTACATCCGCCGCTGGGACATTAGCCGTGAACAGCAGCATAACGGTCGGGCAGCTTGCCGCCATCAGTTCCACAGCTTCCAACGGCGTTGCGGACCAGTTAGCACAGTTAGCGACCTCGCAGAACTCGTCGCTCAGTAATTTAAGCTACACCGATTACTACGCGAGTATGGCCAGTACTATAGGTAGCCAGGCCGCGAGCGCCGCGACAACTCAGCAAACCCAGACCCAGGCGCTGACACAGGCTCAGAACATGCGCGCACAGGTTTCGGGAGTGTCGCTCAACGAGCAAGCGGCGAAACTGCTTCAATTCCAGGAAGCTTACCAGGCATCCGCGCAGATGATCTCAGTCATCAATACGACGATGCAATACCTTCTGCAAATGATGCAGCAGGTGCAGTGATAACGGAGGAGTGAAATATGCTGGCCGGACTTGACGGGTTTAATGGCAGCTTTCTCGCGGACCTGTCGAACATTGAAAACAGGATGACCGCGGAAAATAAGCAGATCACATCCGGTATTCGCGTGAATCAGCCATCCGATGATCCCACGGCGATTGCATCCATTCTGGATTTCCAGCGGACCATCGATCAGATCAGCCAGGTGCAAAGCAACCTGAATACCGCGAACACAGAAGCAAGCGTTGCGGATGGTGCTCTGCAATCAGCTTCGACCGCGCTCGATCAGTTGATGTCGATCGCATCTCAGGGAGCAAGCAGCACGGTTTCAGCGACAAGCCGGACAGTACTGGGCCAGCAGGTGCAGCAGATAGCACAGCAGATGGTCTCGATCGCGAATACGACTGTACAAGGGCGCTACATATTCGGTGGAGATGATGCGACTACCGCCCCCTATAGCTTCGACTGGACCCAGCCGGACGGGATCGTGCAGAGCACGTCCGCTGGCAATCTGGCATCCACGATGAGTCTGCGGAACGCGACTGGGGGCGCTATCAATCCTCGTATGACGGCCCAGGCGATCTTTGATGTTCGTGATGGCGGCGGGATCCCGACCACTGGGAACGTCTTCCAGGCGATCTACGCTTTAGGGCAGGCGCTTCAGAGCAATAACCAGGCTGGTGTACAGGCGGCCATACCCATGTTGCAGGATGCAGTCGCGCAAATTGGCCAGGCGACTACCTTTTATGGACACGTCGAGAACTGGATACAAAACGCGCAGCAGGATGGCACGCAAATCAGCAATAATGTTCAGCAAGCGCTCGGAACGGTAAAGGACGCCGATATTGCGGCGTCGGCTAGTCAGTTGACCCTGGATCAGACGGCGCTCAATGCCGCCCTCGCCGCTCATGGCAGCTTCAACACCCGTTCGTTGTTCAGCTATCTCGGATAAGTAAGAATTTTCCCAGCACCGCCCAGTTCTGCGAAAAATCGCAACGGATTTGCGATATGTACGGCAGAGGGCGTTAAATGAGCGTAGCGGAACATGCGGAACGGATCCTGACAGCATGGTGTGCGGCCGATACGGGTCAGCTTCATCGGGAAGTGGAAGATGCCTTGGACTGCGACAACTCTAGCGCCAGATGTTACCTGGAGCGTGAGGAACGCGAACTTCTGCATAGCGTCGCCAACCGCCTTCGAGGCAGCGTTGCGCCAGCGCAAGGCGGGGTAAGCCGGTCCGGCGGCGCAGGACTCGCGCTTTTGCGGCATTTAATGAATCGTAGCCGGGTCAACTAGCGGACCGGGCGTGCCCAATCCCTACCTACAATCAAGTTTTTCGTAGCGGCGAGGCAATGCCTCGCCGTTTTTGTATTCCCGGCAGTCACAAAGAAAGAGCGCTTGCCGGCAAGAATCCTGCCGAAGAGAAGAATATGATTCACCTCACTCGTTTGAATCATATCCCCCTGGTCGTCAACTCCGATCTGATCGAGCACATTGAGATCACGCCGGATACCGTCATCGCCCTGACCACCGGCCAGAAGTTTCTTGTGCGCGAGACACCCGACGAAGTGATCGAACGGGTCATCCGGTTTCGTCAAGCCATCTTTGAAGGGCCGAAGAGCCAAGCTAGATGAAGCCGCCTGACGGGAACCGCGGCGAGCGGAGAGGATCTTCGCGAGTGGATTTTGCCACTCTGATCGGCCTGCTCGTTGCCTTCGGTGGAATCCTGGGCGGCCTGGTGCTGGAAGGGGGTAAGGTCGCCGATGTATCCCAGATCACGGCGGCGATGATCGTAATCGGCGGGACAGCCGGTGCGGTGATGGTTACAACCCCATTCCCGATTCTCGTTGCGGCTGTCAAGAAATCGACGCGCGTGTTCTGGGATTCGACAGCAAGGCCCGGACCGATGATCGAGCAGCTCCTCCAATATGCCAAAGAAGCGCGAAAAGGAGGACTCATTTCCCTTGAATCCGAGCTAGACAAGATAGCGGACCCGTTTCTCAGGAAGGGCCTGACCCTGGCTGTGGATGGCGCCGATCTGGAAGACGTGCGGCGGATACTGGAGGCGGAGATCGCACTGACCGAGCAGCGGGGTGAGGCGGAGGCAAAGGTGTTTGAAGCCGCAGGCGGTTATTCACCGACGATCGGCATCATCGGAGCAGTCCTTGGCTTGATCCAGGTAATGAAGCATCTGGAAGACATAGAAAAGGTGGGACACGGAATCGCCGTGGCATTTGTCGCAACTGTCTATGGAGTCGCCCTCGCGAATCTCGTCTTGTTGCCGATCGGAAGCAAGCTCAAGAGCCGCGTTCAGCAATTAATCCAATTCAGGGAGTTGACGCTCGAAGGGCTGATGAGTATTGCAGAGGGGATGAACCCGAATGTAATGCGGAGCAAGCTGGAGGCGTATGCGAATGATGCCGACGGACGAAAACGCAAACCCAGCGGGGCGAAGATGGCGTCCGTCCCGACTTCGCGAGTGGCATAGACACGTTAGAATGCGAAGACCGAAGAAGGTTCAGCACGAGAACCACGAGCGCTGGCTGGTCTCCTATGCCGATTTCATTACGTTGCTTTTCGCGTTTTTTGTGGTCATGTTCGCATCCAGTCAAAAAGATAAAGTCAGAGCAAAGCAGGTCTCAGAGGCAATCCAGGAGGCATTGCAGAAGGGCGCCGTCGCGCCCGAGTTCGCCTGGATATTGGGCGGCAGCAGCAAAGATTCCGCGCAATCCAGGCCTCGCACGCTCCAGAAGTTAGCGCAGAAGCAGCTTCCGCGCGAAGGGCCGGAATTATCGGACCTCCAATCGTCCTTAACGCTCTTGAGCGCGCAACTCAGCGAAGACATTCGGCGCGGCGCGGTGCAACTAAAGCTGGAACGAAGAGGACTGGTAGTCAGCCTGAAAGCGGCGGCATTCTTTCCCTCCGGCGAAGACAACATCGATCCATCCCGTTATCCAACAATTGCGAAGGTCGCGGCCGTGTTGAATCAGCTTCCGAACCCGCTCCGGCTCGAAGGGCACACGGACTCTCTACCCATCAGGACATCCCGATTCAGAAGTAATTGGGAGTTGTCGGCGGCTCGCAGCATTGCCATGCTCCGGCTGTTCAGTGAGAGATTTAGCGTTGAGCCGGGCCGCATGGCCGTTCTGGGGTATGCCGATACCCTGGCGCTTCATTCGAACGATACGGAGGAGGGCCGGGCGGCGAATCGCCGCGTTGACATCGTGATCCTAAGCGAATACGGCATGAGCGCCGAGCCCGCGATGGCCGGCGATCGTTTGGAATCAGGGTCGGGTAAACCTGATTTGACAAAGGCGAGCAAAGGGCGAAGAAATGACTAGAATTTGGTCGAAAACGTGCGACATGTTGTATGGAGGCCGAACACAAGCCGAGAGGCATCGGCCGTAAGAATACGGCATAGGAAATAGGATATGATCTCATTTCAGACAAACGTAGATTCGATGAACGCGCAGAATAATCTGAGCGTCAACAACCAACTTCAGAGCAACACAATCCAACAACTCACCTCCGGCTTCCGAATTAATAAGAGCGGCGATGATGCGGCTGGTCTTGCCATCGCAAACGGGTATCGCGATAACGTCGCGGAACTGACGCAGGGCGTCAGCAATGCGAACGATGGTATTAGCCAGTTACAGATCATTGACGGCGGCCTGAGCAACATATCAACCATTCTTGACCGAATGAAGACCTTGGCGACGCAGTCGGCGTCCGGGACCTTTACCGGAAGCCGCGCGACCTTGGACCAGGAATATCAGCAGTTGATGTCGGAAATCACGCGACAGGCGACGAACATCAACCTGAATAGCGG
>DATIMA010000114.1:0-13422 GCA_035475915.1 Bryobacteraceae bacterium | reverse complement strand
AATAACTTCGCGAGTTTGCTTCTCGGCGTACCGAGCCAGGTGGGCCGCGATCTGCCGGTTTACTTTCCAGCCTATCGGGCCTGGCAGCTTTTCTTGTATGGAGGCGATAAGTGGCAGGTTAGTCCCAAATTGACGTTGAATCTGGGCATGCGATGGGAATATTATCCGCCTGCAACCCCACAATTTCGCGGCGGTTTTTCGAATTACGATGGCGCAACGAACAGCCTGGTTGTCGCCGGCATCGGCGGCAATCCCATGGACCTGGGAATGAGAAAGAGGTATCGCGACTTTGCCCCGCGCGTGGGCCTTGCCTACCGCATTACCCAGCACGATGTCATTCGGGCCGGCTTCGGAATCAGCTACCAGCCGTTCGAAGACAACACCTACGCCTATAACTTCCCCGTGAAGCAGAACAACGCTTTCAACTCGTCGAGTGACTTTGGGCCTGCGATTCTTTCCGACGGTACTCCAGCCACATTTTCAAAGGGGTTTCCCGCGCCGCTTGTCGCAACTGTGCCCTCAAATGGAATCATTCCGGTGAATACGCCGCTGCTCAAGAGCCAATCCTACGTCGTGATTCCCAAGAACTATGTCGATCCATATGTCGAATCGTGGAACCTAACCTACGAACGCGCGCTTCCGGGACAGCTCGCGCTGGATGTTGGCTATGTCGGGAACCGCGGCGTTCACATTCCGCTGCAATACAACCTGAATGCCGTAAGCGATCCGGCCTTCGTTGGCAAAGGATCCAAGGGCCAGCCTTACTTTCAGGCATACGGGATTAAATCTGCCATTAACATGTACTTCTCGCAAGTTGCGTCAGCATATAACTCACTTCAGGTGACTTTAAACCGGCATTTCACCTCTGGAGTCACCATCACGACCTCCTACACATTTAGTAAGGCGCTCGGATTCGCTACCGAGAATGGCGAGAACTCGAGCGGCGCCGCGTATTACGTGGATTTCCGCAGAAATTACGCCCGCACGGATTTCGACCACACGCATATCTTCAATCAGAGCTTTCTTTACGAGCTACCGTTTGGAAAGAGACAAAGGTTTTTCAAAAGCGGTCCGCTCAACGTGATTTTGGGAGGATGGCAAATCAGCGGGGTTTGGACGCTGATCAGCGGCTCGCCGTTAAACTTCAGCGCGCCTACTTCCTCTTTGAACACCCCGGGAAATAGCCAGTCGCCGGAGCTGGTGGGTCCGTTCAAGAAGCTCTACGGGATCAATACCGTCCCGTGGTTTGACACATCAGCCTTTGCGGACCCGACCGTTTTGTTCGGCGCGCCGACGTTCGGCAACGTTGGCAGATATATTGAGTCGGGCCCGGGATTTTTCAATCTGGACGCAGCGCTGTTTCGCAACATCCGCTTGACGGAAAGGTTTAACCTGGCGTTCCGGACCGATTGGTACAGCGCCACCAACACGCCGCACTTCAACAATCCGAATGTCACACTGGGCAACTCAACATTCGGGTTAGTGACGAGCGCGGGCGGCTCACGCGCAATCGATCTGGGATTAAATCTCAGCTTCTAGGTTCTGCTGATTTCCCTGTGGGGCGGGCTTTCCAGCCCACAACGCCGCTTTCAAACCAACAGGCTTCCCCAGCCGTGGGGCTATGTTATCCTGCGGTTGTCCGACGGTTCCGAAACATGGGGACGTAGTTCAGTTGGTTAGAACGCCGGCCTGTCACGTCGGAGGTCGCGGGTTCGAGCCCCGTCGTCCCCGCCATTTCCTCTTCCTTGAATTGTCCTGCAGGCGATAATATCGATGATTCGCTATGTGCCGCAGTATAAAGGTTCTCAGGCATCCAGCCGCTACCCCGACGTACGAGGAAATTTCCGCCGCCGCGCTTCAATTCGTGCGCAAGATCAGCGGGTTCCACAAGCCGTCCAAAGCAAACCAAGCCGCATTTGATGCTGCCGTGCGAGAGATTGCCGCAGCCAGCGAACGTCTGCTGCGGAACATCGTCGAGAGCCCTGGGAAGGCTAAGTACAAGGAACCGTCATACTGAAGTCATGACGCCAGGACAACCGCAGCCGAAACTTCAACTCACGCATACGCCGGATTATCGCGAGACCTACGCCAACAGTGTCCAGGTCCGTGTCAGCTTATGGGATTTCTTCCTGATGTTCGGAACCGTGAATCAGACCGCGCCTGATGCCGTTACCATCTCGAATTTCCAGGGCGTTTACCTCAGTCCGCCTCAGGCCAAAGCCCTTTCGAACCTTCTGCAGCAGAACCTAAAGCAATACGAATCGGCTTTCGGCGAGATCCGGCTTGAGGCGCAGAGTTCTGGTGACGTTATTCAGTAATCGCTGAGATGCCCGCAAAGAGCGCCTCGCCGCCTGAAGAGCGTTCAATAGCTTTGCCGGAGCGGCACGCCTCCCGAAAGCGCCTCTTCTACCTGGCTGTTTTCTTTTTCTTGTTTGCGATTCCGCTCTTCCTCATTCATGGACCGCTGCTGGGACTTCCGTTCTTCTGGGATGAACAAGGGCAATTCATTCCCACCGCGCTTGATCTGCTGCGCAGCGGCGCCTGGATCGCACATTCTACCATCCCCAACGTTCATCCGCCAGGCGTCGAAGCGTATCTAGTCGTCTGGTACAAGCTTTTCGGGTTCTCCATTCCACTAACCCGCGCCGCCATGCTGCTCATGGCCGGTTTCGGGCTGCTGTTCACGTTCCTCCTTGCAATCGAATTGAGCCGGGATGCCGATGGCGCTCCGGCCTTCCTACCACCTCTCCTGCTGCTTGCTTCGCCCTTGTTTTATACCCAGAGCATGATGGCGCAACTTGACATGCCCGCGATGGTGCTGACGCTGCTCGCTCTCCTGCTCTTCACCAGAAAGAAGTACGTGGCCTGCGCGGCCGTATGCGTCGCCCTCGTGCTGGCTAAGGAAACCGGAATCGTCGCGCCGGCCGTTTTCTTCTCCGTCCTCGTGTGGCGTAAGGATTGGCGGAGGGCCGGGCTATTTGTCTTGCCGGCAGTGGCCCTGGGCGGCTGGCTGCTGGCGCTGCATCACGCTACCGGATATTGGCTCGGAAATCCAGGGTTTGCGCACTACAACGTTCAGTACGCGCTGCATCCGGTCCGCATCGCACTTTCCTTCGTGCGCCACGTCTATTACATCTTTTTCGCGGAGTTCCGGTGGGTCGGAACGCTTGCGCTGTTCTTAGCAGTGAAGAAATCCCGGTCATTTCCGTGTGAGCGATGGCCTGTCGTGCTGGGCGTTTCCATCGGAACTATCGTGATTGTTTCCGTATTTGGCGGCGCGGAGCTCGAGCGGTATCTGCTGCCCGTGCTTCCCATCTTCTACATCGCCGTGAGCATCGCGCTTACCTCGCTGCCGCGCTGGACTGCAATTGGATGTACCGGCGCATTGCTGGCCGGCCTGATTGCAAGTCTGTTTTGGAACCCGCCTTATCCCTTCCCTTACGAAAACAATCTCGCCATGGTTGATTTCGTTCGCCTGCAACAAGTGGCGGCTCGTTTCTCCGAGCACAACTTTGAGAAGGACACCATAGCCACAGCGTGGCCCTATTCCGTTTCGTTCGAGCGCCCCGAGTACGGGTTCGTGAAGCGCAAGCTGAAAGTCGTAGAGACGAACGATTTCCATTTCGCTTCGATCGAGGCTTTGCCCGAAACCAGTTTCAATGTGTTGATTACATACAGCCGCACCTGGGCTCCGCCGGGCGGCGTCATTGCACTGTCACTGGTCCGGCGTTTTCTCGAAAGGTTCTACGGTTGGCAACCGGATATCTCGGTGGAACAGTGCCAGGCACTCGGGCTGAAGGAAGTGGCCTCCTGGGAATTGAGGGGCCAGGAAATGAACGTCTACGTAAGGGATTCCCAATGGCCGCTTCGGCGCGTGCAAAAAAAATCAATTCCAGTGCTTCACCCGAGGTCAGTCACAAACTGACCGAAAAAATTTGATTGTCCGGCAACTCTAAGCGCCCAAAGCGTTTGCGCCCAATTCACACCTCCTCTGCCTCGCTAGGCGGATGCTCACCTATCAGATAAGGTCCGTATTTTTGGAGCGTGAACAGACTCGATCTTGCCCGCACCCTGGCGCGCCTGTCGCATCGGTCTCGTGCGCAAGCCGCGGATGATGTAGACACCCTCGTTTACCAAATGTTGAAGAGTTTGAAGGAGCCGCAGAAGCGCCGCTTGAAACCGCGCTCAGAATCATCGGCCGCAAATGCGTCAACTCCTCCCAAGGACCGCCCATGAGCAGAAGCATCCGGAGTAAGGTGCTTCTCCAATTAATCGACCGCAATCTGCGTGAGGGAGCGACGGTCGAAATTGATGGCCTGGGACATTTTCAACTTGATCCGGCTGGCAATGTAATTTTCCAGGCAGGTAACCGGATTCAGGTTTTCCTCGCGTATGCGGAAGAAGATCGTCCGGTGGTGCGGAAACTGTATGCGGCCTTGCTGCAGGCCGGCTTCGAGCCGTGGATGGACCAGGAGAAACTCCTCCCCGGCCAGAATTGGCCGCGCGCAATAGAACGCGCGATCGATCTTTCGCGCTTTTTTGTGGGTTGCTTTTCACAGCGGTCCACGGTGAAACGCGGCCATTTTCAATCCGAACTAAGGTACGCACTCGATCTGGCGTCGCGAATCCCGAACGAACAGATCTTCCTAGTTCCTGTCCGGCTGAATGAATGCGAGTTGCCGCGCAAAATTGCGCGCAGCGTGCAATATGTCGATCTCTTCCCGGATTGGGATCAGGGGATTGCCGCGCTGGTGGAAGCCATGTGGCACCAGGTGATTGACCGCAACAAAAAGCTGAAGCTGACCACGTAAATCAGCGGCCGCTCCCGGAACCCGAGCATGCTTCAACTCTGCGAATGCTCATCGATGCGCAACTTTGATCCGGTACTCCATTCGGTAAACGGCCGCATCGTCGTAATCACGTTATCTCTGGCTCGCCAGCTTCCCCGGATATAGTCGTGATTCATTGCGGCAATTACTTCCAGCGGTATCTCTTTCGGGCATACCGCCGAGCATTCGCCGATATTCGTGCAGCCGCCGAACCCTTCTGCGTTCATCTGGGCCACCATGTTGATGGCGCGACGGTCGCGTTCCGGCTGTCCTTGCGGGAGAGTTCCCAAATGCGTGATCTTCGCCCCGGTGAATAACGCGGCCGACGCGTTTGGGCACGCCGCCACGCATGCGCCGCACCCGATGCAGGCCGCCGCATCCATGGCATGGTCGGATGCTTCCTTTGAGACCAGAATCGCGTTGCCATCCGGCGCGCTCCCCGTCGAAACCGATATATAACCGCCTGCCGCAATGATCCGGTCGAACGACCGACGGTCCACAATCAGATCCTTGATCACCGGAAACGATCGCGCACGCCAGGGCTCCAGAATCAACTCTTCGCCGTCTTTGAAGTGGCGCATCGTCAACTGGCAAACCGTGGTTGCGGGCAGTGGGCCTTGAGCAATGCCGTTGATCATGAACCCACAGGACCCGCAAATCCCCTCCCGGCAATCGTGCTCGAAGGCCACTGGCTCTTCGCCTCTTTCGCTCAACTGCTCGTTCAACACGTCCAGGCATTCCAGCATCGACATGTCCGGATTGACGTTGTCGACCGGATATCTGACAAACTTGCCCTTTCGGTTCTGGCTGTTTTGACGCCAGATCTTCAGCCTCACTTGCACCTATTTGTAGCTCCGTTTCGCCGGATGAACGTACTCGAACTCCAGCGGCTCCTTATAGAGTTCCGGGTAGTTCCCATATCCGCGATAGCCCCACGCCGCAACATACGCATAATTCTCGTCATCGCGCTGCGCTTCGCCATCGGCGGTCTGATACTCCTCGCGGAAATGGCCTCCGGCTGACTCGTTGCGCTCGCGCGCGTCGATACACATCAGCTCAGCCAGCTCGAAAAAGTCGCCCACGCGCCCTGCTTTTTCCAGACTTTGATTCAAGTCTTCCGCGCTGCCCGGCACTTTTACGTTTTCCCAATATTCGTCCCGCAGTTCCCGTATTTCCCCTATCGCGTGCTCCAGCCCTTGTGCCGTGCGTGACATTCCGCAGTACTCCCACACGATCTTGCCCAGTTCCCTATGAAACGAATCCACCGTGCGTTTACCGTTAATCGACAGAAGCTTGTGAATCGTCTGCTGCACGCAGGCAACCGCGTTGCGCACCTCGGCATCGGACTCCTTTACTTGAGCCACTTTGTTATTCGCCAGGTAATCGCCCACTGTGTACGGAACAATAAAATAGCCGTCCGAAAGGCCTTGCATCAGGGCGCTCGCGCCAAGCCGGTTCGCCCCGTGATCGGAAAAGTTCGCTTCCCCAACCACAAACAGACCCGGAATCGTGCTCATCAGGTGATAATCCACCCACAGGCCGCCCATCGTATAGTGAATCGCCGGATAGATCCGCATTGGTACCTGGTAGGGATCTTCATCTGTGATCCGCTGGTACATATCGAACAGGTTCCCGTACCGCTCTTCAATGGCTTTCTTGCCGAGCCGCCGGATCGCATCCGAGAAATCGAGATACACGCCCAGCCCTGTCTCGCCAACGCCGCGCCCTTCATCGCATACGTTTTTGGCATTGCGTGAGGCGACATCGCGCGGAACCAGGTTTCCAAAACTCGGATACCGCCGCTCCAGATAGTAATCGCGGTCTTCCTCCGGAATCTGGTTGGGCGGACGCTTTTCGCCCTTGTTCTTCGGTACCCAGATACGCCCGTCATTCCGCAGCGATTCGCTCATCAGCGTAAGCTTCGATTGATAATCGCCCGAAACCGGAATGCAGGTCGGGTGAATCTGCGTGTAACAGGGATTGGCGAACAAAGCGCCGCGTTTGTGCGCTCTCCAAATTGCGGTTGCGTTCGATCCCTTGGCGTTTGTGGAAAGGTAAAACACATTGCCGTAGCCGCCCGTTCCGAGTATCACGGCATCAGCCAGATGCGTGTTGATTTCTCCCGTAACAAGATTGCGCGTAATGATGCCCCGGGCCTTCCCGTCAACCACAATCAGATCCAGCATCTCGGTTCGCGGATACATGGTTACAGTACCGGCCTGCACCTGGCGCTCAAGGGCCTGGTAAGCCCCTAAAAGCAGTTGCTGCCCTGTTTGTCCGCGCGCGTAGAAGGTTCGCGAAACCTGCGCGCCGCCGAAGGAACGATTCGCCAGCGTGCCTCCATACTCGCGGGCGAATGGAACACCCTGTGCAGCGCATTGATCGATGATTTCTACGCTGATCTGCGCCAGCCGGTAAACATTCGCTTCCCGTGAGCGGAAATCGCCACCTTTCACGGTGTCATAAAAAAGCCGGTAGACGCTGTCGCCGTCGTTTTGATAGTTTTTGGCCGCATTAATGCCGCCCTGCGCCGCAATTGAGTGCGCTCTGCGCGGAGAATCCTGGAAACAGAAACAACTTACTCTGTACCCCAACTCGCCAAGCGTTGCGGCCGCCGATCCGCCCGCCAGACCGGAACCCACAACGATGATGGAGTGCTTGCGCTTGTTGGCCGGATTCACCAGCTTCATCTCGAATCGCGTGTTGTCCCACTTCTGTTCAATCGGTCCGGATGGAATTCTCGCGTTCAGTTCCATTTACTTGATCACACCCAGCATCACGCTCACCGGAATCGAGATAAATCCGGCTGTAATCGCGACGGCCAGCACCAGCGCCGCTTTCCTCAGAATCGGGGTATGCCGCGGATGATTGAAGCCCAACGACTGAAACATGCTCCAGGCCCCGTGGCGGATATGAAGACCCAGCAGAACCATCGAAAAAATGTACCAGGCGGAAACGTACCAGACGCTGAAGCCGGCGACAATGTTGTGATACACATCCGCTTCAATGAATTGACCGCCCGGATGAATCACACCGGCGGTTAAGTGGAGCAGGTGATAGATCACGAACGCCAGGATGATGGGCCCGCTCCAGTACATTGTGCGCGAGGCGTAAGTCGATCTCACATTTTCGCGCTTGGCGTATCCTACCGGTCGGGCTTCCACCTTTTTGACTGCCAGCCCGACGGAAGCCCAGATGTGGAGGACAACACACAGAATAAGCACCGCCCGCACGGCCCACAAAATTTCGGGGACCGCATGCAGGTAATGACCATATCCATTGATTTGCGCCGGCCCTTCATACACCTGCAGATTGCCAACCACGTGCGCAATGATGAACAGGAACAGGATGAAGCCGGTAACGCCCATGACGGCTTTTTTCCCGTTCGTGGAAGCCCAAAAACGCGCCGGGCGAAGTTCGCGCGCTCCGATCACGGTTGTAGCCATGCTTGAATTTCCAGGTTAGCGCAGCGGTCCGAAACCGCTTGTTTTCATCAAATCCTGTCCGCGGACCATTGACAATTGGCGAATAAACAGCGAAACTACGCAATGAGGAGTCTTCCTCATGCAGCAACTTGTCAAGCTTGTCGGGATCGCGCGGCTCGCCGCTGAAGGCACGCTACTCAACGATAAGCGCCGCGTCGAGTACCGCAGCCTGCCGACCCGCAGATGGCTGAACCGCTGCCATTCGCGGCGCGTGCCATTCGATTGGTCCATTAACCCGTATCGCGGTTGTGAATACGGCTGCAAATATTGTTATGCACGGTTCACACACGAGTTTCTGGAGCGGCGCGATCCGCAGTCGTTCGAGCGTGAGATCTACGCGAAAGACTGGGATGCGTTCGCGTTCCAGCAGGAACTGAAGGCCGTTAAACCGGAACAGATTATTGGGATCGGAACCGCCACGGACCCGTATCAGCCCGCGGAACGCAAGTTTCTGCTGACCAGGCAGGTGCTTGAATCGCTCAAAAACGTGCAGCGTGTGTCGATCTTCCTGACTACCAAATCGAACCTGGTCAGCCGGGATGCGGACCTGCTTGGCGAACTTGCTAGGAACAACGAGTTGCGAGTGACCGTAACGGTCACTACCATGGATCGGGACCTTGCCCGCTTGACAGAACCATTTGCGCCACGCCCGGATCTGCGTATCAAGGCTGTTGCGGAACTCGCGGCTGCGGGCATTTCGGTCGGAGTCATCGCGAACCCCGTTCTGCCGCTGCTCACCGATTCGGAGCAGAATCTGGAATCCGTCGCCAGAGCCGCTAAAGATGCCGGGGCGGATCAGTTCGGCGCAAATGCTGTGTTTCTGCAGCCCGCCGCGCAGCGAGTATTCTTTCCGTTTCTTGCTGAAAGCTTTCCTCAATATCTGAAGCGGTATCAGGCCAATTTCGCGGCTGGCGCTTACCTGAAAGGCGCATATCCCGAGCGTCTTCACACCCTGGTCAATGACATCCGCCAACGCGTTGGCATCCCTTTACGCGATATGAACCGCAGCACGCTACCGAAGCCGCCCGGCGCGCAATTGCGGCTGTTTTAGCGTCATGGTAGGTTGCGCGCGGAAACGGTTACGCGCTCGTGTGATACGTTTGTCGCAAAAGGCAATGTATGTTGCGCGCATCCACTTCTATTTTTCTCTTCGTCTTGGCATTGAATCTCATGGCGCTTGATACCAGCGCACAGTCTACGGCTCCCCAGCCCGACGGCTGGCTGCTCGTGGCCAATAAGGGCGCCCACACCCTCGGCATCGTGAACCCGAAAGAAGGTCAGCAGGTAGCGGACGTGCCGGAAGGCGGCATTACCGGGCACGAGGTTGCCGCATCACCCGACGGCAAGACCGCTTTTGTGCCCATCTACGGAAACTCAGGTGTCGGTAAGACCGGAACCGATGGCAAGAAGATCGCCGTTATTGATCTGGAATCGCGCCGAGTAACCGGCGACATCGATTTCAGCCACGGCGTACGCCCGCACTGCCCCGTATTCGGTCCGAAAGACGGTCTGCTCTACGTCACTACCGAGCTGAACAAGACCATCACCATCATCGACCCGCGCACCTTGAAGATCATCGGCTCCATTCCCACCGATCAGCCCGAGTCCCACATGCTGGCGCTCTCTCACGACGGCCGCCGCGGGTACACCGCCAACGTCGGCCCCGGCACCGTTTCCGTGCTGGACATAGAAGGCCGTAAGACGATCAAAGTGATTCCGATCTCTGGCGAAACCCAGCGCATCTCCATCACGCCCGATGACAAGCTGGTCTTTACCGCCGATCAGACCAAGCCGCAACTCGCCGTGATTGATACCGCCTCGAATCAGGTTACGCACTGGATTCCGCTGCCCGGTTTGGGCTATGGCACGGCGGCCACCAATGACGGGCGCTGGCTCATTGTCGCGGTTCCCACCGTCAACAAAGTTTCGATCGTCGATCTTCAGTCCTTCAAGGTGATTCACAACATCGATGTTCCGAAAGCGCCGCAGGAGGTTCTCGTCCGGCCCGATGGGAAAGTCGCTTATGTCTCCTGCGATTCCAGTCATCAGGTCGTCGCAATCAGCATCCCCGATTGGAAGCTAGAGAAACTGATCGACGCTGGGAGGGGCGCCGACGGACTTGCCTGGGCCTCTGCTTCAGGATTGAGAGGGCATTGACGTTGCGGTTGTTGTTTCTAGCCGTTAGCCTCTCCTTGGCGATCGCCGCACAGACGCCGGCTCCGAAGCAATCCCGGGTAGAACGAGGCCGCGAATTTCTCGGACTTCCACCGCCTCCCGACCGGGCCGCTGCGGAACGCGGCGCGAAAATCTTTGCGCAGAACTGCGCCTTCTGCCACGGCCAGAAAGCTACCGGCGCGGAAGGCCCCAACCTGATCCGCTCCACCGTTGTCCTTCACGATGAGAAGGGCGAGCTGATCGGTCCAGTCGTTCTGCATGGACGCCCGGACAAAGGCATGCCCGCGTTTTCCAGCATGACCCAGGCGCAGCTTTACGATATTGCCGAGTTTCTGCACGCTCGGGTTCAGGACGCCGCTAACCGCTCCAGTTATAAGCTCCAAAACATCGTAACGGGAGATGCAAAAGCGGGTGAGCTTTTTTTCCAGGCGCATTGCACTAAGTGCCATTCCGCAACAGGCGACCTGGGCCACGTCGGCGGCAAATACGAACCCAGCGAGTTGCAGGCCCTATTTCTATATCCTGATAAAGTCGCGCCCCCGGTCTCACTGACCGTGACCCTACCAAATGGCCAGATCATCAGCGGCACGCTGAAACGGCAAGACGATTTCAACATTTCGATGGTCGATACCTCTGGCGTCTTCCACTCCTGGCCGAATGACTCGGTCAGGTTCGAAATCAAGGACCCGCTGGCCGGCCATCGTGATCTTCTGGCCATTTATACCGATGCCGACATGCACAACCTACTCGCGTATCTGGTGACGCTCAAATGAGAACGCCCGGCGCCATCATTGTTCCCGCTGCTCTTCTCTGCGCTTCTCTCCTCCCCGCCCAGATCCTCAATCCCGCGAAGCTCCTTGCGCCTCCAACGGATACCTGGCCCACCTACAACGGCGACTACTCCGGCCGCCGCTTCAGCACTTTGAAACAGATCAATGCGCAGAATATCGGCTCTCTTGCCATCTCCTGGATGTACCGCATCAATGTCGGCGCGATGCGCGGTGTCGGCCAGGTGCAAATCAAGTCCACTCCGCTGATGGTAAATGGTGTGCTTTACTTCACCGTGCCCGATAACGTCTGGGCAGTGGACGCGCGCACCGGCGAAGAGATCTGGCATTACAGTTGGGTCGATCATGGTGGCCACTTGCTGGGGAACCGCGGCGTAGGCATGTACGGCAACTGGCTCTACTTCCTTTCCCCCGACGGCTGGTTCATTTCGCTGGATGCTAAAGATGGCAAGGAACGCTGGAAGGTTCACGTCGCCGATGCCAAGTTGCAATATTTCACCACCATGGCCCCGCTCGTGATTCGCAATCACGTCATTGTTGGCGTGGGCGGTGATGCAATGGATGTTCCCGGCTATCTCGAATCGCGCGATCCGGAAACCGGCGCTTTGCAATGGCGCTGGAACACGGAGCCGCAGCCCGGTGAACCCGGTGCGGAAACCTGGCCCGATAAAGGCGCCATGGAACACGGCGGCGGTATGACCTGGCTGCCCGGCACTTACGATCCCGAACTCAACCTGCTTTATTGGGGAACCGGCAATCCGAACCCCGTGTACGCAGGGCAAGGCCGCAAGGGAAGCAATCTCTGGACATGCTCCATCGTGGCGCTGAACCCCGACACAGGAAAGCTGGTTTGGTATTTTCAGGCCTCACCGCACGACACGCACGATCTCGACGATGTGGAAACGCCTGTTCTGTTCGATGGCGATTTCGATGGCAAGCCGCGAAAAATGCTCGCTCAGGCTGCCCGCAATGGCTTCTTCTTTGTGCTCGACCGCACGAATGGAAAGAACCTGGTAAGCAAACCATTCATCGGCACCAACTGGGCTGAGGGAATTGCTCCGAACGGTGAGCCCATTCCGAATCCCAAAAAGGACCCTCAGCCCGACGGCACGCTACTCAACATGCCTCCCGGCGGCGGCACAAACTGGTTTCCTCCCAGTTTTAATCCGGAAACCGGCCTGTTCTATGTCAACGCACACGAGGGTTATAGCCTGGCTTATCTCACCGACACCGATGCGAAGCCGCAGGGCTACGGCGGCAGCGGCGAGAATCTCTTTTCGAGATCCGTTCTGAAGGCCCTCGATTATCAGACAGGAGAAGCGCGCTGGACTCACCCGTTTCCGGGCAAAGGCTGGGCGCAATCAGGTATTCTGAACACGGCCGGAAAGCTGCTGTTCAGCGGTGATCCTTCGGGAAATCTGATTGCGTGGGATCCGGCATCCGGCCGCATTCTTTGGCATTCTCATTTGACAGCGCCGGTCAGCAATGGCCCCATGACTTACATGCTGGATGGCCGTCAATACCTGATTGCGGGCGCGGGCGATACGCTCTACGCCTTCGCGCTGGCAGGCCCTACGCTCCCGCCCTCATCGAAAATACTGCTACCTGCGACAAGAGGTTCGGAAGCTGCTTCACCTGGCGATTCCCGCGCAGAAAAATCTGCCGCTCAATAATCCAGTGCTGGTTTTGGCAAAGTAGTACGAAATCGTGCACCGTCAGAAAGTGCAGATTGGGAGATTCATACCAATCGTATGGAAACAGTTGCGTGCAGGGCGCGCGTCCGCTGAAGAGATGAGAAAGGCGCGTAGTCCAATAGCCGAAATTCGGAAATGCAACGATAGCGTGCCTGCCCACCCGCAGCATCTCCCGCAGGACCCGCAGCGGGTAGCGCGTCTCCTGCAAGGTTTGGCTCAGGATCACGAAATCGAAGCTTGCATCCGGATAATCCGCTAACCCATGATCGATATCGCTCTGGTAAGCCGAGACTCCATGCGAGATGGCCCGGCGGATTTTATTTGCGTCGATCTCGACACCACGTCCGCTTACGCCTTTGTGATCGCGCAGCCATGCCAACAGCTCGCCCTCTCCGCAGCCCAGATCGAGAACCCGCGAGCCCGGTTCCACCAATTCGGCGATCATCGCGTA
>DATIMA010000113.1:0-17182 GCA_035475915.1 Bryobacteraceae bacterium | reverse complement strand
CGTTGCGCCTCGATGTTGTTACGGGGTGAGGCGGGCATGTTGCGCTTGGCTTTGGGGCCCATTTTGTAGCGTTTGCGTTTCCGCTTTGGCGGAGGATTTTCTGGATAGCGTTCGCGTGCTTCTATCGCAGTGGAATCGCGTGCGATGTGGCCGATGATGCGCTCTTTCTGCGTGGCTTCGATCAGCGCTTCGTACAAGCGTTGCGGCAATTCGGTTTCGGCAAACTCGGCGAAGGCGCGCGAGAAGGCCGACTCGTGCGGAATTTGCCGCGCCGTGTTCCAACCGCACAGACAGCGTAACTGCCGGTCCGTCCGCAGCCGTACCAGGACCTGCCGCGTCGTCTCCAGCCCATACACGGCTTTGGCCAGAAAGGCAGTGGCGAAGGCCTGCCGGTCTTTTGATGGACGCCCCACCCACCCTCTCGTGGCCCCCACATAACGGCTCAGCGGCAGCATGCTCACAATCCCCACCAGCAGCTGCGCCTTCCTATTCAGCGCTCCCAGCTCCGTCTCCAGGCGCTCAAATAAAACGCTCTGCAGAACGTGCGAAAACTGCAGCAATCGTTCGCGTGGGGTACTCTGCCCCTGAGGGCTTGCTCCTTGTTTTTTGTTTGTCTGGAAACAACAGAGTACAAGACTATGGCGCTCCTTTTAAACATTTCCTCCTAGTTCTGTTTTATAATTTTCAACTGCTCTTCCCCTCCTCATTAATTTTGCAAGCGGCTCCGGTGAATGCGCTTCTGGCTCGCTTCACTTTTCGGCCAGCGTTTTTTCGATGCGCGGGTCAGGGCACAGCCAGATGGCCGCGACCACGGCGTAGCAGGCGAATGCGATCCAGGGCTGCACGAACGAGAGCGGAATCGCGGCGGCGTAGATTGCGACAGATGCTTTGCCCTTCTTATCATTTCCAATCGATGCCGCCAGTTTCGAGCCTCTTCCGTGGTAAGCAATCAGTCGCTTGGTCAGCAGGACAAAAGCGGTTCCCGCCAGCAGCAAGACCAAGCCATACAATGCTACCGGCCAAGCCGAAAAGTGATTTTCTCCCATCCAGGCGGTTGCAAACGGGATCAGGGACAGCCAAAACAACAAGTGCAGATTCGCCCAGAGTATTCCGCCATTGACGTGCTGGGCCGCATGCAAGAGATGATGATGGTTGTTCCAATAGATTCCGACGTAGATGAAGCTCAGGACATAGCTGAGGAAAACAGGAACAAGAGGCCATAGGGCCGCCAGGCTGGTTCCGTGCGGGGATTTCATTTCCAACACCATGATTGTGATGATGACAGCGATTACCCCATCACTGAAAGCTTCCATGCGGCCCTTGGACATGCTTCTACTCCGTTCACGCACCATCTTCGCTGGTCAGGAGAATCGAAGGGGAAATTATCAAACGCGGCCCATTTTGCCCGCCCGGTAGTCTTCGAAGGCCTGCCGCAGCTCAGCTTGGGTATTCATGACGAAGGGTCCGTAGCTGGCGACCGGCTCGTTGATCGGCTCGCCGCCGAGGACCAGAACGAGTGATTCCGCTTTGGCTTCCAGCAGAACCGTTTCTCCCGAAGTGCTGAGAGGCGCTGCCTGCGCTGTCCCCTTCAATGTTGCCGCTCCGTTTACGACAACCTCGCCCCGCAGCAGTACAATTGCCGAATTTTGCCCGGCGGGCAGGCTCAGTTCACCGCGTGCGTTCGCGCCCAACCGCACATCGAAAACGTTAACGGGCGTGAAGGTCTTGGCAGGCCCTTTGACCCCGTTCAGTTCGCCAGCAATGATACGGGCATATGCCCCCGTCCCGAGTTCGACGCGCGGAATACTGGCGCTCGCCAGCGCTTGATAGCGCGGCTTGGACATTTTGTGAGCGGCCGGAAGGTTGACCCAGAGCTGCACCATTTCAAAATCCCCGCCTTTGGCGGTGAACTCCTTCCCGTGCTTTTCCTCATGCACGACGCCCGAGGCGGCTGTCATCCACTGCACATCTCCCGGATTGATGGTGCCCGAGTTTCCACCTGAGTCGCGATGATCGACACTGCCCTGATAAGAGATCGTGACCGTCTCGAATCCGCGATGCGGATGCTCATCTACTCCCCTCGGCCGGTTCGACGGCCCAAAGTGCGCGGGTCCCGCATAATCCAACATCAAGAAGGGGCTCAGTTCTTCCATTCCAGACGTGGGAAATACAGTCCGCACGGGAAAGCCATCTCCTACCCAATGGGACGAAGCTGCGCCGTAAACACCCAATACTTTCTTTCGTTCTGACATGTTTCATCTCCTTTTTTTGCTCTCAACAAGTCTCTTTTCTTCAGCGGCCATTCCTTCGGCCCCCCGGCCGAGCTTTCGCAGGAGCGTCGCGAGGGCATCGCGCTCCGAATCATCCAAGACCGAAAAAACCCGCTCCATGTATCGCTCGTGCCCGGCAAACAGCTTGCGAATCAGGCCCGATCCTTTGTTTGTCAGGTGCACGATGCGCGCGCGCCGGTCCGTTGCCGTTGCCTCCCGCTCCACGAGACCGCTTCGTTCCAGGCGATCAATCGCCGCGGTCATCGATCCGCTAGATAGCAGGACCTTTTTCCCAAGAGTGTTGATCGGCAGAGGTCCTTTATGAAGAAGCGCCTCGAGGACGCCGAAATCGCTCAGGCACAGGCCCGTAGCTTCCACGCTGCGCCGCGCTTGCGCTTCCACCGCTTTGCCGGCTTTCCACAGCAGCAGCCAAAGGTGGACGCCGCTGGGATCTGGACGGGTTTGTTTTTGCCTCTCCATCTACCTTGATATAGAGATGCTTGGCATAGAGAAAGGATTCAAAGCGCAGAACGACGCTAGGGGAGGGTGCGGAAAAAATCCAACATCCGCTCGCTGACGCGCGCGGTTCCGAAAGTGTAAGGAAGAGGAAGCGGCCGGCCTTTTTCCGCAACCTTGGGGCAGCCTTCCGCGATTGTGGTTCAAATCAGGCAGACAGGCTTACGCTGGTAGCTGATGATGGAAACCAATACGCGCTCGAACGTTTGGCCCGCACTGCCTCTTGAGGAATGGAGAGACACGTATGCCACGCTCCACATGTGGACGCAAATCGTGGGGAAGGTGAAGGCGGCGCTCTGCCCAAACGTGAATCATTTCTGGGGAGTCACGATGTATGTCAATGCCAGGGGCCTCTCGACATCTGCAATTCCCTATGAGGCGCGCATATTCGATATCGAATTCGATTTTATCGGCCATAATCTTGCTATCCGCACGAGCGACGGCCTGACTAAATTTGTGCCCCTGTATCCACGCTCTGTGGCTGACTTCTATCGCGAATTCATGGCGGCGCTGCGCTCATTGGGAATCGAGGTGAAGATCTGGCCAATGCCAGTAGAGATCCCAGAACCAATTCCTTTCGACCAGGATGAAACACATGCTGGCTACGATCCGGAATATGCGAACAGGCTGTGGCGGATTCTGGTCCAGGCGGACTCAGTGTTCAAGGAGTTTCGATCAAAGTTCATCGGCAAGGCCAGTCCAGTACATTTCTTCTGGGGCAGTTTCGATCTCGCTGTCACGCGTTTTTCAGGGCGGCGCGCGCCGGAACGCGAAGGAGCCGATCCGGTCACCCGGGAAGCCTACTCGCACGAATGCAGCAGCGCCGGATTCTGGCCTGGCAGCGGAGAAATCAAGGGCGCGGCATTTTATTCTTATACGGTTCCCGAGCCGCCTGGCTATGCCGAATACAAGGTGCGTCCGGAGAACGCTCATTATCACTCGGGTATGAAAGAGTTCATCTTGATGTATGACGATATGCGGCGCGCCAATTCACCCGGCAACGCGTTGTTGGATTTTCTGCAAACCACTTACGAGGCCGGAGCTATTCTGGGCCACTGGGATCGCGCAACTCTTGAAGCGACGCCGCAAGCGGCAAAAGCCGGCGGAGATTAGATCGGCGTTTCACGCGCAATCCTATCGCGCCGGAGATTTAATTCGATAGTCGGCCGCGGCCCATAACCGGACCACAGTGCACATTTCGAACAGGCGCGAACGCGCGCGCGCCCCCACCCGCTCTTCGAGGGTTGTCTTGTAAGAATGCCCGGAAGCCAGCCCGGATTTCTCGGTAACCGCACCGCCCATATCCGGATCGGGCAGATTAGTGGTGGCTATCAACGGTTTCCGGTGATTGTAGCGATAGGTGATTATCGCGGTAACGGTATCCTCGACCCAATCTGTGACGCGGTGCGCGCCGAGATCGTCGAGGAGTAGGATTTCGGTTTCGAGAGCAACGCGATAAGCCTCGCGGCTGCTGGTTCCGAGCGATTCACTGTAACCTGCGCGAATTTTTTCGAGCAAATTTTGATAGTCGAAGAAGATTCCTTCATGGCCGCGCGAAATCAGGAGCCGGAGTGCCGCAATGGCAAGGTGGGTTTTACCCGTGCCGGGCGGTCCGACCAACAGCAGACCCGGTTTTGAAACCGCTGGATACTCGCGCGTGTAGCCTCTGACGATGCTCATCACTTTGCCAAGCTCCGCACGGGTAACCGGATTATTTTGAGGCAGAAGGAAATTCTCAAAGGAGGCTTCGGAATAGTTTTTGGGGATCTGGGCCTGGGTTTCGAGCTGCTCGGCCTGCACTTCGGCGACGCACGAACAGCGGTTTGCGGAAGAAATGCCCTGCTCTTCGGAAACAGTCCAGCCGGTACCGCCGCAGATCTTGCAATCGGGTTTCGCCATCCTGCTAAACGCTATTCCACCATCATCAGGGCCTGGCCGGCCGCGACGGTCTCGCCTTCCCTGACGTTGATCTTTGAAACGACTCCGCCCTTAGGAGACTTCACTTCGTTCTGCATCTTCATCGCCTCTACTACTATGAGGCCTTGGCCGGCTTCGACCGCCGTGCCGTTTTGGGCCAGCAGCTTAATGACTTTGCCGGGCATCTGGGCACAGAGCTGAACGGGGCCGGCCGCAGCGGCTCTCTTGCTCTTTCCGGAGCGGTCGCGGGCATCGGCAACCGAGATGAAGCGGCGTTCGGTTGCTGTCCAGACTTCCAGCTCTTCCCCTTTGGGCGCGAGGCGAACAGTGAAACTGCGAGTATCGAGCAGAATGGAGAAAACTCCGGGTGAGACCTGCGCGACCGAAGCGAGGCCGGCGGCTGCATATGCGCCCCGAAGTGTATATTCGGATTCGCCCGCTTCGCAGTGGATATCGAGCGTATATTCTTCGCCATCTACTTCGATGCGAAGCTTCAACGGATCAACTCCTGCCGTCCACAGGCGCGCCACCTTCCGGAAGCGCCATTGACTGCGACGGCTGCGGCCGGGCGCGAGGATTCTGAACTGGCGGCGGCGATAAGCCCGGCGACGAACTCTACGGGATCGGATGCGGCAATGCGCCCTTGCCGCATAAAAGCGTCGAGAAAGGCTGTGTGTAGGTCGCCGCTGAGGAACATGGGATCGGCAAAAATCCCGGCAAAGAGACGCAAGTTGGTGGTGATTCCGAGGACGCAGTATTCGGAGACGGCGCGGCGCATCCGGTCAATGGCGGCAGAACGCGATTCGGCCCAAACGGATAGCTTAGCGAGCAGGGGATCGTACTCAATGGGTACGGTCCAGCCGGCGTAGACTCCGCCGTCCACACGCACCCCGGGTCCGGATGGTTCCACGTATTGCGCAATAGTCCCAGGGCTCGGGAAGAAGTTGTTTTCGGGATCTTCGGCGTAAGCGCGGCACTCGATGGCGGAACCGGTCCAGCGGATCTCCTGCTGGTTGAGCGTAAGCGGTTCGCCGGCGGCGATGCGAATCTGCCAGCGCACCAGGTCGATTCCGGTGACCCATTCGGTAACGGGATGTTCGACCTGAAGGCGCGTGTTCATCTCCAGGAAATAGAAGTGTCCGTGTTGATCGGCCAGGAACTCAAGTGTTCCGGCATTCGCGTAGCTGACGGCGCGGGCAATGCGAAGTGCAGCTTCGCCGATTTGGGTGCGCAACTCGGGTTTCGCCAGAACCAGCGGCGACGGGCACTCTTCGATGACCTTCTGATGACGCCGCTGGATGGAACACTCGCGCTCACCCAGGTGAATCAGATTTCCGTGTTCGTCGCCCAGCACCTGGATTTCGATATGCCGGGGCCGCTCAATGAGCTTTTCGAGGTAGATCTCGCCCGAGCCGAAGGCGCGCTCCGCTTCGCTGGAGGCTTCCCGCATGGCGGCCAGGAGCTCGTACTCACTGTCAACGCGGCGCATTCCCTTGCCGCCGCCGCCCGCCGAAGCTTTGAGAAGCACGGGGTAGCCGATCTCTAAAGCGCTCTGCCGGGCTTCTTCGTAATCGCGAATGCCGTGCTCCGTACCGGGGACAACGGGCGCTCCCCCGGCGATCGCGATGCGCCGGGCCGCGGTTTTCGATCCCATTTGCTCGATTGACTGCCACGCCGGACCGATGAACTTGATTCCAGCGTCGCTGCACGCCCGGGCAAACGCTGCGTTTTCGCTCAGGAATCCATAGCCGGGATGGATCGCCTCAGCGCCGGATTTTTGAGCGGCTTCGATGATGCGTCCGGCGTGGAGGTAACTTTCCGACGAAGGAGGCGGGCCGATGCAGAGGGCTTCATCAGCCATTTGCACATGTAACGAGGCGCGATCCGCTTCCGAAAAAACGGCTACGCTGGGGATGCGCATTTCGCGGAGACAGCGAATGACGCGAACCGCGATTTCGCCCCGGTTGGCGATGAGAACTTTACGGAACAATTTGAAGGATTACGCCTTGACCAATTTTGTACCAAACGGTGGGCACAACTACCAGACGCTCTACTTGAAACGGCATGACAGAATGAAAGCCCATGTTGACGGCTGCTGCCTACGACACGCATGTGGAACAACTGTTCGACAGAATTCAGCAACTTCACTCACTCCTGACTAAAGCCGGAGTGCCTTATCGCATTGTGGGCGGCATGGCTGTTTTCATTCACGTTTCCGAACGCGATCCGCTTCGGGCACGCCTCACGTCCGATGTTGGCGCGGCGATCTCTCGTGAGCACCTCGCCAGCGTCATCCAGGCCGCTCGCGACGCGGGTTGGGCCTATCGACATGCTGGTGCAATTGACATGCTTGTCGATGCGAATCAGCCCAAGGCGCGTTCGGCAATCCACCTCGTTTTCCTGAATGAAAAAGTCCGCCCGGAGTACACGGAAGCAGTTCCTGCCTCCCCGCCGGTAAAGACCCGTGAGGGCGTCCTGCTGGCTTCTGTCGCCGACCTCGTTCGCATGAAGCTCACCAGCTACCGCCTCAAGGATCGCGTGCATATTCAGGACCTGGATGCGGTTGGACTGATTAGCCCGGACATTGAGGCACCGCTGCCAGATCTGCTTAAGACCCGCCTTGCGGAGACTCGAGCCAGCGAATAAAGAAACCCGCTCTGAATTTCTCTCGCGCTGTAACGATTCCAGGCCGGTCTGCACACATCCAGTTAACCGGCCAGCAATCGACAACAAACCGTGAGTTGCCTTCCTATTTCTCCTGATAGCATTCCCCGCGAGCAGTCCAGCCCATCGTTGTACTATCGAGTCTGCCGGGTAGGGGGCAACTTGGAGCGCCAGGTATTCGACCAGGAGTACATCAGCCGTCTCACGCGCGGTGACGCCGAAACCGAACGTCATTTCTCGCGCTATTTCGGCGACCTGCTGTTGATAAAATTGCGCGCCCGGGTCCGCTCGCCGCAGCTCGTCGAAGATGCCCGGCAAGAGACCTTTCTGCGCGTCTTGAATGTACTGCGAAACAAGGGCGGCATCCAGCATCCGGAACGCTTAGGCGCTTTCGTGAACTCGGTTTGTGAAAACGTCCTGCTTGAACTTTTCCGGTCCGCCGGCCGCTTCCAGCAGATGGCCGAAAATGCGCCCGAACCGGTGGACGAAAGCGCCAGCGCGGACTCCGACTTCGTCACTTTCGAACGCAAGGCGGTAGTTCGCCAGGTGCTTGATAAGCTGGCGGATACGGACCGCCAGATCCTCCGTATGCTCTTCCTGGAAGAGCGCGACAAGGACGAGATTTGCCGGCATTTGCATATTGATCGGGACTATCTGAGGGTCCGTCTGCACCGCGCGCTGGCACGCTGCCGGACCGCCATTCAAAAAACCAAGGAACCTGCGCCTGTGGAAAATGTCGCGGGAGGATGAAACGCGGCTGTAACGGAATTCACAACTATATGAGCGGGCTATGGATCACAAACTGGCTGAAAGTACCGGCACAGTTGAACGATATCTTTTGAACGAATTGTCGCCGGACGAGCGGCTGGCTTTCGAAGAGCATCTGTTTGACTGTCCCATCTGCGGAGATCTGGTGCGAAGCGGCGTCATCTCGATTGACAACATCAAGCAAGTCCTCCGGGAGGAGCCTGACCGTGCCGTCGCGACCGGGCGTGTCGTCGCCGGCGGAGCAGATGAGCCGCGGCGCTGGAACTGGAGCAGCCGATGGGCGCGGTGGTTTCGTCCGGCAACTTTGACGCCTTCCTTGGCCGCTGTTGCGCTCGCCGTGGTGGTTTGCTATCAGAGCCTGGTCTACATTCCTTCGATTGAGCGCCCCGAAGTGCTGACTGACAACGTGATCGCTCCCGTTACGCGCGGCGGCGGTCCGGTGATTACGGTAGATCGCAGCCGGCCTCTTTTCAACCTGAATTTTGAGGTTGATTCGCCACAGGCCTATCCGCGATATACTTGCGACTTCCAGTTAGAAGGGCGGGGAACTGTCTTGCAGATGGATTCAGGGGAACGGCAGTTCGCCAGCTTTACCTTGGCTCTACTGCTGCCAGAAAAGCTGTTTCCAGCCGGACATTACCGGATGCTTGTCCGGCCGAAAGCTGAGCCGGGCACGAATATAGATCGGTACGAATTCGTTATCCAGTGACCAGGAGGACAAACCGTTGAGTTTTGCCCGAACAAAAGAAAAGAGATTTCTCTTTCACGCCAATGCTGTAGCATTTGCCGCACACATCCGGCGTCCAGACGATTTCTTCGTTCCGACCATCGCCAGAAGCTGCCTTCCGGTAACCGGAGGCCGCGCCGAAGCCAGGGAGCAGAAGCACAGCTTCAAAGAATTAATTTCTTTTGAGTCGGCCTCCAGCCAGGCAACGGGAGATTACGCCGACCTAAAGAAAGCGTGCGATTTCACGCATGGGAACCATGGCGACAATAACGTTCCCACTACTACGATCGTGGAATCGGAAGTGACGGGATTCAAGATCCAGGTTCCGCAGCCCGATGCCACGGCAGGCGCCGCACCGGTCATTCGAAAGCTCGCAATTGACCGGCTACATATGCGGATGCAGAACAACTCCAGCCACGGCAGCCCAACCGTGTTTGATTCGCTGCATGTCGATATCGACGGCGGTTCGGTTGATGACCACCCCTTTCGCGTGATCACGAATTCCAAGCTGTTTACCGAGCACGACACGAAGCAGAAGCTCGAAGATGCGTTCAGAAAAAGCGGCGATCTTCACGGGAACCACGGTCACCATTTCTTTTCGACCGATGAAGATGACGAGCCGGGCAAAGTACCGCAGGCGAATGGCGTCATCCTGTGCACCGTCGTAAAAGGAATCGAGTGGGTAAGCAGTCCCGCCGAGGGCTGCGAGATCCGCGGAAATCGCTTAAAGATCTCGGGTATCGGCTCCATCTATTTTGGCGAGCTGATCATTGAAGAAGACTTCCGGCGCTTGACGCTGCTACGCTTTCAGCTAGGCTCTCCTTATGGCGGCGAAGGCGCGGTGTGCGACGTGCAATCGGGCGGACACTGGTACCCGCCGAGAATACAGGGCACGTAACTATCCGGGCTTTTTTGCCCTCGCCCTTGCCTTACTGATCAGTTGCTCGACGCGCTCTCCGACCGCGGAAGCTTTGTTCGCAGAGGCGCGGGCAAACCATAAACAGGGTCACTTTGCGAAAGCCAGAGAGCTTGCTAGTATCGGGTTCGCGCGGTTCCAGAAGCAGCCTCAATCCGAGTGGCACTGGAAATTCAAGCTGCTGTCGGCCGAGATGGATTTGTGGAATGGCGAGACAGAGAAAGCGGACCTGCTGCTGTCCCAGCCGCCTCCGGCTATCTTCCCGAAACTGCTGCCCCGGTATCAGATGTTGAGGGCTTATGTTCTCTTTCGGAAGCAAAATATCAGGGCTGCCCGAGAGCTTTTGGCCCGCGCGGAGGAAGGATCAAGAAGGCTGAGGGAATATGAACTCACGGCCGATATCGAATTGTTGCCTGCGCCATTTCTGACCGACAACACCCAAATCGAGGCCACTTGCCGAAAGGCTCTCGCGACTGCGATCGAGCATGGACTTCGTTATCAGCAGGCGGCAGCGCACCTCAATATCGGAATGGCTCTGGTCGGCCGCTCGCATTTTGGCGATGCCCTTCCCGAGTTTCAGGAAGCCAGCCGGATCGCCGGTTCCATTGGTGCGGGCATGTTGAAGATATCCGCGCTCGGAAACATTGCGCTCTGCAATTACAATCTCGGTGAATCTGCGCGAGCCCTTCAGACGGATCTCGATTTATTGCCTCTGCAGAAAGAAGAAGGGCTTGCAACCATGCTGAGAGACAGCTATCTCGACATTGGAAATATATACCTGCTGCAGAAGCAAAATGACCAAGCTATCGAAAACTTCCGTCGGGCACTGTCGCTTGTCAGGGAAAGCGACTCCCCCGCAGCCTTCACGTCTATTTCCGCCGGAATCGCACAAGCTCTGGCATCCGCCGGTTCCTTGCAGGAAGCCGAACAGTACAATCGCAAAGGCCTGAGCGCCTGTAACAGAGATGACAAGAACCAGCTTGCGGCTCTGACGCTGAACGAAGCCCTGATTTCGGCGCGCCGTGATCAACACCAACGAGCATTAGAGCAGTACCGGGAAACTGTACGCCTCGGTCAAAATGCCCCGTCCGTGCTTTGGCAGGCATATGCCGGTCTTGCCCTGGAGCAAGCGGCGATCGGCGATCACTCCAGCGCAAACCACAGCTTCGAGCAGGCTCTGAACATCATCGAGCAAAACCGCTCCGAGCAGCTCGTTACGGATTACAAAATTACCTTCCTGTCTCAACTGATCCGCTTTTATCAGCAATACGTAGCACTCCTGATCTCCGAAGGCGAGAACGACCGGGCCCTTGAGATCGCCGATTCCAGCCGCGCCAGCATTCTGACGGAAGATCTGCTGGGCGAAAGCGGAGTGCGCCGCGAAGGCTTGGTGGCAGAGATTCGCAAAGCTGCGGAGACGAGTCATGCCACTTTTCTGTTTTATTGGCTCGCGCCCCGGCAATCCTATCTATGGGTTGTCCGTGCGCGCGGTTCTGAGCTGATCTTGCTCCCGGGCCAGGCGCAGATCGATCGGGATGTTGAATCGTACCGTCACTTTCTCGAGCAGGAAAAGCGTGATCCGGTGGCCGCTCCGAACCCGGTTGGCAGAAGATTATTCGAAACCCTCATCGCCCCGGCCGCTATTTCCAAGGGGAGCCGGGTGGTGATCATTCCGGACGGCTCGCTCCACAATCTGAATTTCGAGACGTTGCCTGTATACGGATCCACGCTCCCTAGCGGTCGCGGGTCGGAAACAGATGGTCGCGGCTCCGCACATTACTGGCTGGAAGACGCCGTCGTTTCTATTGCGCCCTCGTTGAGTATTCTCAGCACCCGGCCATCGCCTTCCGCAAAAATCAGGTCGCTGCTGCTGATCGGCGATACAATCACCCAGGGCACCGGATTCGCACCTTTACCGCAAGCGGGTTTGGAGATCGAAAGAATTGAGCGTCAGTTCGCTACTCATCGGATCGTTGCCTATACCGGCCCGGCCGCAACCGTCAGCGCCTACCGCGCGGCCCATCCGGAGCAGTTCTCCAGTATTCATTTCGCGGCACACGCCGATGCGAACGAGCAGAGGCCGCTTGACTCGGCCATCATTCTTTCGCCGGAACATAACGCCTGGAAATTGTATGCGCGAGACGTGGCGGACATACCCCTGCATGCCGATCTGGTCACGATTTCCGCTTGCCGCGGCGCCGGGGCCCGGGCACTCTCCGGCGAGGGCCTGGTCGGGTTCGCCTGGGCATTTTTCCAGGCGGGCGCGCGAAACGTGGTCACCAGTCTTTGGGATGTGAGTGACCGCTCTACGGCCGATCTGATGGATAAGTTTTACGGCAACATTGAGGCGGGCGAGCCCTATCCGCAGGCGCTCCGACAGGCCAAGCTGGCAATGCTGCAAGGCCCGTACCACAGGCCTTACAATTGGGGAGCATTCCAGTTGTATAGTCGCTTTCTCACTCCTGGCGTGGCTCTGCCCCGCTCTTATCCGACAACTGTCGAATCCGCCGCCGCCAACCTGCATCATTAAAGAGATGCACTGTGTATTGTGGTTCGAAAGGACTCTTCGATGGCAAGGCCGGTGATCCTCGCAGTAGACGATGACAGGGAGGTTTTGCGGGCCATCGAACGCGACCTGCGCACCCGCTACAGTTCCCGCCACCGCGTTCTGAGCGCCGATTCCGGCACGGCCGCCCTGGACCTCCTACGCCGCCTGCGCAAGCGGAATGAGCCGGTCGCGCTGCTGCTCTTCGATCATCGGATGCCTCAAATGAGCGGCATCGAAACGTTTATCGAAGCGATGAAGCTCTACCCCGATGCTCGACGCGTTTTGCTGACTGCTTATGCCGATACCGACGCGGCCATCCGCGCCATTAACGATGTCCAGCTCTCGCATTATTTGCTGAAGCCCTGGGACCCGCCCCAGCAGCACCTGTATCCGGTGCTGGACGATCTGTTAGAAGACTGGCAGTCGAATTTCCGTCCGCCGTTCGAAGGGCTGCGTTTACTAGGCGCCCGCTGGTCTCCCAAGGCCTACGAACTCCGCGATTTTCTGGCGCGCAATCAAGTTCCGTATCAGTGGCACGATATTGAAGCGGTAGATCGCGATCCTGAAACACGCCGCCTGCTGGACAGCCTTTCTCCCGATGAACAAAAGTTCCCGCTGGCCGTTTTCCGGGATGGCGAGACGATGCAAGATGCCAAGCCTCACGAAGTGGCTGCCAAATTAGGGCTGCAGACTCGCGCCGGGCTGGAGTTTTATGACATTGCGATTGTGGGCGGCGGACCAGCCGGATTGGCAGCAGCGGTCTATGGCGCATCGGAAGGATTAAAGACCGTGATGGTGGAGAGCGAAGCCCCAGGCGGTCAGGCCGGCTTGAGTTCCCGCATCGAAAACTATCTTGGGTTTCCGTCTGGTTTATCGGGAGGCGATCTGGCCCGCAGAGCCGTCACTCAGGCCCGTCGCTTCGGCGTCGAAATCGTATCTCCGCAGGAGGCAACCAGAGTGCGCGTAGATGGTCCCTACCGCTACATTCAACTCAGCGATGGCGCGGAGATCTCCTGTCACAGTCTTCTGCTTGCCATGGGCGTCCAATGGCGCAAACTCAATGTCCCGGGGATGGATCGACTGCAGGGCGCAGGCGTCTATTACGGCGCTGCTTCCACTGAGGCCTTGTCCTGCCGTGATGAGGACGTGTATATCGTTGGCGGCGCGAACTCCGCCGGTCAGGCCGCCATGCATTTCGCGCGGTATGCCAGGCGTGTCGTCATGTTGGTCCGAAGCCCGTCGCTCGCTGCCACTATGTCTCAATACCTCATTGATCAGATCAGGCAAACGGAAAACATTCAGCTAGAGTTCAATTCACGTGTGATCGCTGTGCACGGAGAGGACCGGCTGCGTTCCATTTCAGTCGCCTGCGATACCAGCGGCGAGACGCAGGAGATCCCGGCAACCGCGTTGTTCATCTTCATCGGCGCGGAGCCGCGCACCGCCTGGCTCGATGGGGTGATTGAACGCGATTCGCGCGGATTCATTGTGACCGGCCCCGATCTGCTTCATGACGGCAAGCCGCCTAAGGGCTGGACACTCGAGCGCGATCCTGGACTTCTCGAAACCAATGTTCCCGGGATCTTCGCGGTCGGCGATGTCCGGCACGGGTCTATCAAACGCGTAGCTTCTGGAGTGGGGGAAGGCTCAGTGGCGATTCAGTTCGTTCATCAGTATCTGAGCAAGGTGTAGACATGGAAACTCAGGAAAGAAACACTGCCGGCGCATTTCACCCGACATCCGACGATCTGCGCACCATACCTGCCTTTGCGGATTTGGTAGAAGACGATCTGCGCTGGCTGGCGGAAGAGATGACGCTGATTGAACTGCTGCCCGGAGAGGTTGTCATACAATCCGGGTCTCCTGCCGACCGGTTGTTTGTCATGTTTGAAGGAGAGATCCGGGGCGAGCTCGAAGGACCCGGCAACCAGAACCGGGTCTTCATCGCCAGGAAGGGGCAGATCACCGGCATGCTGCCCTACTCACGTCTCACACACTTCTCCGCTACGGTTCGCGCGACATTACCCACTCGGGGCGCATTCCTCCTGAAGGACAAGTTTGGTCCGATGTTGAAACGCATTCCGGTCATGCGCGAGCGTTTGATCGGCGTGCTGACAGATCGCATTCGTGAAAGCACCCGGGCAGAGCAGAATCGCGAGAGGCTGGCATCGCTCGGCAAGCTATCGGCGGGACTCGCGCACGAACTGAACAATCCGGCTGCCGCCGCGCGCCGGGCAGCCGATTCGCTAAGGCAGGCGGTGAAGAACTTATGCGAGGCGAATCTAGCGCTAAATAAGCACGAGATCCCCCTACAGGCGCGGCAGGTCTTGGCAGAACTCGAATGCGATTTCGCCGCGCGGACGCGGCCGCAACAGGCGCAGGACACGCTGGAACGCAGCGACCGCGAGGAGCAGTTCGCCGCCTGGCTCGAGACGCATGGGACCCCGGACTCGTGGGGATTGGCCGCGGCACTGGTGGACAGCGGATTCACCGAAGAGACACTTCAGCACGTTGCGACCTCAATTCCCGAAGAAGCCCTAGCGGACGCGCTGACACGCGTCACCGCTTCTTTCACAATCACCCGGCTCGCAGAAGAGATACAGAGCGCCACCGGTAGAATGTCTGACCTCGTGCGGGCCGTGAAGGAGTACTCCTACATGGATCAAATGCCCGAACAGGAAGTGGACATCCATCAAGGGATTGAAAATACTCTGATCATGCTCCATTACCACTTGAAAAACGGGGTGGAGGTGCTGCGTGAATACGATCGCAGCATTCCGAAGATGATGGTTCGAGGCAGCGAATTGAATCAGGTGTGGACCAACCTGATCGTCAATGCCATTGACGCCATGGGAGGGAAGGGCAAGCTCCGCATTCGCACGGCCCGCGAATCAAACGACGCACTGGTGCAGGTGACCGATAGCGGCCCGGGTATCGATCCGGAAATTCGCGACCGCATTTTTGATCCGTTCTTCACGACCAAAAGCGTCGACCAGGGTACCGGCATCGGTCTGGACCTGGTCGCCCGGATCGTTTCAAACCACGGCGGCCAGATCGGGTTTGAATCGCAACCCGGGCAAACTACTTTCTCCGTCCGGATTCCATACCGGCTGAACAAAGGCATTTCCGGCCTTATTCCAGCGGATGCCGCCAATGCAGTTCGGGAGAGCGGCCATAGTCCCGATCGCTCGTAATCCATTCGCTACCTGATTCAATTGCGAGTGCGGCCAAAAAGGCGTCCGGGATGAGGTTTCCACGAGCATTCGCTCTTCGGCACAGATTTACAAAAATATCCCAGTGCCGCGGCCCAGGGCGAATTTCGACGTAGTTGGGTAACCGTTTGAGTGCCTCCACAAATCGAAGCGCATCTTCCAATGGGCTCGGGGGGATGAAGATTCTCGGATGAGTAACCCACACGGAGAAACCCGGACAAAACGACATCGGCTAATCCAAATGGCTGTTGCGAAGCAGTTTGCTGCTGCCACCACGCGAGGTATCGCGAGTGGCCGGGCGCATCCGCCCGAAAGCCATATACCAGGATGTTGACATCGATAAGGATCAATGAAGGTTGTCCATGATGTCGAGCAGGGCGGCTGAATTGTCCAGATCAATTCCGGGCCGCAGGCCTCGCCCTCTGAATGTCGGGAAGACAATTCTCCTGTTTCGCGCCGACAGTGATCTGCGCCGGCTGATCACCTCACGAAGTGCATCTTCAATCACGGCCGTGAGGGATCGCCCGGAATCCGCAGCCAACTTCTTCGCCTCGGTCAGCAGGGCGTCGTCGAGGCGGACAGTGGTCCTCATCCATCAAGACATATCAGACAGGCATCAATACGCCAAAGTGCTCCCTTCACCCCATCTGCGGCGCAACCGCCTGAACGTGCGGGCTGTCCCCGCCCAACCATTCCAGGTTTTTCGCCGTACTGTCGAACCGGTCGCTGGTTTTGAAAAGCTCCCATGCGCCATTCCGCCCGGCTTTTGCGGTCTTGGCTAAGATCGCCTGTATCTGCTCTTTCGTCACGTTCTGGAACGTCTGCGCGGCCGTGATTGCCTGCTCCAGAATCTCCGGTTTATCAATGCCAGTGATGACCACTGAAGTGGGCATGTTCAGCGCATAATGCAGGCACTCCATCGGCGTCACCGCGCCACTCTTCAAAATGACCGTGTCGCCCATGCTTTTCATTCCGAGCACTCCTATGTTGCGCTTCACCAGTTCCGGAACCACCAGGTTTCCGAAACTCCGGAAATGTGCGTCCATCACGTTGACCGGCAACTGTGCCGCATCGAATCGAAAGCCATGCCGGTCGCCCGCTTCCAACATGTACAGATGAATATGCGGATCTTTGTGCCCGGTGAAGCCGATGTAACGAACCTTCCCGGCCTGCTTCGCATCGAGTACCGCTTCCATCGCGCCGCCCTGATCGAAGATGCGGTCCGGATCTTCGAATCGGATGATTTCGTGAAATTGCAGCAGATCGATGTGGTCGGTCTGCAGCCGCTGAAGAGATTCCTCAATCTGCTTCGCCGCTGATTCCCGCGTGCGGCCATCAATCTTCGTCATCAAAAAGACGCGGCTCCGGTAGTCGTCGTGTTTTAATGCCTTACCCATGCGCCGCTCGCTTTCGCCTTCGTTGTAATCCCAGGAGTTGTCGAGAAAATTAATTCCGCGGTCAACTCCCGAATGAATTAGCCGGATGGCGTCGCTTTCGCTCACTTCTTTATGGCCGAGATGAAAACCTCCCATTCCGATACAAGAGACCTCTTCACCCGTGTCTCCCAGCGTGCGGTAGGGAATGCCGTGTTCCTTCGTCATACCCGTTAGATGTGTTCTTCGTCAGTAGTGTCCGGTTCAATTT
>DATIMA010000112.1:0-3081 GCA_035475915.1 Bryobacteraceae bacterium | reverse complement strand
ACGATCAACAGCTTGCTTAGGTCAATATTGGAGCGCGTTCTGAACGGATTTTTCGCTATCACGTCCCGCAGTTCGGACGGAGATCGGAGGACGGCATCGGCGTGGAAATTAAACGTTCGTTCAATAGCGTCCTCGATGTGCTTGGCAAGCCTCGCGAAATCACGCTCTCGCGTTTTGAACACGACGTTTCCGCTCTGGATGTAAGTTTGCGGTTCTTGCAGATTGAGAGACTCATACAGCGCGCGCAGCGCATCCATCTTGATCCGGTTGCGGCTCGCCAGATTTACGCCGCGCAGCATCGAGATCACGACATTCATCGCGAGAAAAAGTTAGCTGAATGCGCTTGGGTTTGACTTAACTCAAATGCCAGCCGCTGCGGAACGTGGGCTTCAAGAGCTTGTCGGCGTCCGAATTGTTGGTTATCTTCAGCTTTTCGCTGTCCCATTCCAGCTTCCCAGGGAAGCGAATGGCCAGCGCCCCCAGCGTCACCCATTCCGTGAACGGCGCCGAAACACTGAAGTTGGAACAGGCCGGATTGCCGCCTTTGCAGGCGCGAATCCAGTCGCGGTAGTGGCCGGGCGAGCGCTGCAGGAATTCCGGCGGGAAATGATAATCTCTCATCTTCTCCACCGGGATGAGGCGGGTCCATTCGCCGTAAGTGCCGGTTGTGATCATGCCTTTGTCGCCGATAAAGAGGCTGCCATTGCTACCGTGAGCGATACGGCGGCCAATCTCCGCTTCCTTCTTTGCAGCGGCATCGGTGGGTTCCGGACGCGGGGGCGGTGGCGGGGCCTCCGGCTCGGGGTTAAAGAAAGCATCTGTGAAAACGCCTCCGATGATTTGATGTTCCGGCGGCGTGAGGCCTTCCCTGGGATGACCGGCGCGATTACGCGGCAAATCCCCCAGAATCTCTCCTGGCGGGACGCCTTGAATATCGGGCTGCTGCATCATCGCATCGTGCCAAAAGATCTTGACAGGCGGCATATCTCCGCGAGCCGGAAAATCAAAGCGGATCACGGCTTCAGAAGGGTAATAGTAGTTGCTTGTCCCTTTCTGACTGATGCATTCTACGCTGGTGGGCGCGCCCAGCCGCAGCGCCATGTTCGGCGCTCCCAAAATGTGGCAGGCCATATCGCCCAGCGCGCCTGAGCCAAAATCAAAGAATCCACGCCACGCAAACGGACAGTACTTGGGGCTGTATGGACGATATTTCGCGATGCCCAGCCACAGATCCCAATCGAGCGTCGGCGGGACGGCCGATTCCGGCGGCAGATCCGGCAGCCCTTGCGGCCAAACCGGGCGGTTCGTCCAGGCATGCACTTCCGTTACGTTACCAATCTCGCCGGCCCAGATCATCTCCGCGCATTGGCGCGTTCCTTCGTTCGAATAGCCCTGGTTGCCCATCTGCGTAGCGACCTTGTATTTCTCGGCAGCTTTCGACAGCGCGCGGCATTCCCATACCGTGTGCGCAAGCGGCTTCTGAACGTAGACGTGCTTCCCGCGTTCCATGGCGTGAATGGCGGCGGTAGCATGCATGAAGTCGGGAATCGTTACGATCACCGCATCAATGTCCTTCTCGTGCTGGTCGAGCATTTCGCGAAAATCTTTATACTTCGGAAGCTTGGCGTATTCTTGATACGTCTTCTCCGCGCGCTTCTCATCCACATCGCAAAGAGCGATAATGTTTTCCGTCTGTGCGCAAGCCCGGATATCGCTCGCCGCTTTGCCGCCGGCGCCGATGGAGGCGATATTCAATTTTTCATTGGGCGATTTATATCCGAGCGCCTTCAGCGATGGAGTGCTGCCGAAACCCCCGATGGGCACCGCCCCGGCCAGCAGGCTGCCATAAAAGAAATGCCGTCTCGTAATTTTGCCCATATAGGAAATGACCCTTTCTCTTTCTGCAATGTTACAGCTAGGCTTTCATTAAACGTGCCGGAATATAATCGCGGACATGGCATCCCGCCTTACACGCCGAGAGTTGGGCCTCGCCGCGCTTGCCGCCGGCACGCTCGCCCAAACCGCATCGTCAGCTACTTCGGACAACAGATCAATGATTCCCTCCAGTGAACTCGATCCCGTTGCATGGACAAAGCAGCGGCACGCAGCCGCTCCGCTCAAGTTAACCTTCCGCGCGAAGACGCAGCGCGAGGCCGAGCTTTGGCAACACCAATTGCGCGCCAAACTGATTGAACTTCTGGGTGGATTTCCCGAGCGAACGCCGCTTCGCGCCGCCACGCTCGAGGTCCGCGATCTTCCCGGATACCGGCGCGAGAAGTTTCTGTTCGAGAGCCGTCCTGGTGTTGCGGTAACCGGATACCTTCTGACGCCCAGCGTAGGGAAGCGGCCATTCGCGGCCGTTGTTTGTGTTCCGGGGCACGGCCGCGGTGTGGATGACATCGTTGGCATCGATGAGCACGGGAACGATCGCACCGGCAAGCCCGGATACCAGCACGATTTCGCCATTCAGGTTGTAGAGCACGGATTGGCTGTGGTAGCGATTGAACCCATGGCCTTCGGACATAGACGGGATGCGCTCACCCGCGAAAAAGGTCCTTCGGTAACCGCCTGCCAGCCTGCCGCCGGTTCCGCGCTCCTGTTCGGTGAAACGATGATCGGCTGGCGCGTATGGGATGTGATGAGGACAGTCGATTGGATTGAGACTCGACCGGAACTGGACGCGCAGCGTGTTGGCTGCATGGGCATCTCAGGCGGGGGCACCTGCACCCAGTTCTCGGCCGCGCTCGAACCGCGCATCAAAGCCGCCTTTGTCAGCGGGTATCTGAACACATTCCGGGATAGCATTATGAGCGTCTCGCACTGCATCGACAATTATGTGCCGGGCATTCTGAACTGGGCCGAAAACTATGACGTAGCAGGGCTGATCGCACCGCGGCCCTTTTTCTCCGAGGGCGGAGATCGCGATCCGATCTTCCCCGTTCAGGCAACCCGCGAAAGTTTCGGCCGCGTCAAACAGGTTTATCAGGTATTTGAAAAACCGGACAGCGCGCAGCAGGAGATCTTCGAAGGCGTACACGAGTTTCACGGCGTGCGGGGACTGCCGTTTTTGGTTCAGGCGCT
>DATIMA010000111.1:0-5577 GCA_035475915.1 Bryobacteraceae bacterium | reverse complement strand
GCCGCTGGCAAAATCGGAAATGTTGAGGCGCAAGCCAATGCCCGCCAGGAAAAACGGGACCAGGAGTTCCGAAGTCCCATGGGCCAGATCCTGAACACGCTGATCTGCTGTCTCCGAGAAAGCCATGCCCGCCAGGAATGCACCGATAATTGCGGCGACTCCGACATAGATAGCCAGCAGCGATAGACCAAAGAGCAGAATCAGCGCCAGGTTGAATTGCGCTTCCTTGGTGGACGCCTTCCGCTCGATTTGCGGCACAACCCGCTGAAAAGCTCGCGTGCCGAATTTTGCCAGCACAAAGGTGAAGCCGCACGCCAGCACAGCCGTTGCGGTTAAGCCGAGGACGTCTACTTCGCCCTTTGCGAGATTGCTGACGAGGGCCAGCACCAATAGACCGAGTACGTCATCAATCACCGCGGCAGCCAGAATGATCTTGCTCGCGCGATGCTCCAGCCATCCTTTCGATGCGAGAACCTGCGCCGTGATGCCAACACTGGTGGCGACCATTGCCGCTCCCACGAAAATCGCTTCGATCCGGTTGGCTCCGAAGAGCGCCAAGATGATCCACCCCGCGAAGAACGGCAGCGCTACGCCCAGAACGGCAACTAGCAATGCCGTTTTCCCCACTCGAAGCAGTTCGGAGGCCCGGACTTCCAGCCCGACCCGGAACAGCAGAAACATGGCTCCCATTTCGGCTAAGGCGATTAGAACCTGATCTGGCTTCACCCAGTTCAGAATGCTGGGCCCGAGTAGCACGCCCGCGAGAATTTCTCCTACAATACCGGGCTGGCCAAGCCTCTCGCATATTTCGGCGAAGACCTTAGCCGTCCCGAAGACCAGTAAGAGCATCAGCGGAACGTGGGTTGCTTCGCTATTGCTTGCAAGTAAAAGTGCGGGAAAGAATGGCATGCCGGAGGCGGTCGTCCAACGTCAAGTTAACCCATAAACAGAGCTGATTCAAGACAGCCGTCGCGTATCGCTGCGCTAATCTGAAGTTAGAAATGGCCAAGATCGGTGAAGTATTCGGCTCCGCGGCGGCAATTGCCAAGGGCATGGGCATCACGTTTCGCGAGATGCTTCAGCCGTCCATCACCGAAGAGTATCCGGATGCTCCCGCTCGCCTGGAGGAGCGGTATCGCGGCGCGCACGTTCTGCAGCGCGACGAAAACGGTCTGGAGAAATGCGTTGCCTGTTTCCTGTGCGCGGCCGCATGTCCGGCTGACTGCATCTATATCGAAGCGGCAGAAAACACCGACCAGGAACGTTTCAGCGGCGGCGAACGCTATGCCAAGGTTTACAACATCGACTACAACCGGTGCATCTTCTGCGGCTACTGCGTGGAGGCTTGCCCGACCGATGCGATTACACACGGCCATGGCTTTGAGCTCGCCAGCTACAACACATCCACGTTGATTTATCGAAAAGAGCAGATGCTTGTGCCTCTGGCAGAAGGCGGCGCAGAGCCATCGCAGCACAATCCCCCGCCCGCCGGCGCGGTGGGAAGAGTCGAGACTGCCGGCGCGAGATCCTGAGCGGACGCTGCTATTTGCGCCCGGTTATCTTTCTGGCGAACTGCCCCATCCGCCCGGCCGCCTTCCAGAGTTTACTGCTCAAGATGTTCTGCATCGCTCCATGCAGCCATTTAAGTTCTCCCTCGTGTCCGTCAAGCCTGATTTCAAATGCTTCAAGCCGCGACCGCTGAGTAACGAGGCGGGATTCATGGGCGCGTAAATAGTCGATTGCGGCAGTCATCTCAACCTGCAAGCCTGCAAGCTGGCTCTCCAGTTCGACAATCTTTTGATTGCACAACCGAAGCTGAGCCACCTGCAGACGTCGATCTCGCGCTGATCCCTCCGGGCGGCGACTCATGAAAGCGCGGTCAGGCAACAGCCATTCTGCGGCGCTGATTGGATGATTGAGCGATGCGCTCAAACAGTTTAAAATCCCACTCGTTGAACTGCCGAACGAGTATCTCTTCCGACTCACTGCACTGCCGGGAACCGTACGTCCCGCGATTCAGCACCGGCAGGACAGTTCCAGGCCAACCATACTTTTCTTTCAAGCAGCGGTAAGCATCGTCCATGTGCTCTTGAAGACCCACATGGAAGAAAGAATTTTCCAGATTGTGCACGGCCAGCTCGAAGATTTCCCCGCTGATAGCTCCTGGCGGCACATCCCGCTCGTCCACGCCAGCAATGCAGCGCACCATCATATTGTCCAGGTTGGCGGTCGCCTTGGTTTCAATCAGCTCCTCCAAAGATCTGATTTCGCCTTGCCGCACCAGAAAATTGTAATGCGACCAGATTCTGCTCAGCGGCTCTCGCGCAACGGTGAAGTATGAAGAGTTTCCGGGTATATGCGCGTGAACGCCGTATTGAAAATGGCCCACCACCAGCCGAAGTCTGCCGCGCTGCTCCAAAGGCAGTTCGCGTAAGTCCTGAATCGGAAAGCCCGGAACCTCGGGGTACAGATAAGCGGTCTCACTTTGCTTGTAGTTGCTGAGCACCGCTTCACGAAGCGCAGTTCCTCCGGTTTTCGGAATATGCATGAAGAGCAGAGTCGAGGGCGAGGAAACGCAAGAGCCAGGTAGATGAGCGCGTATCGGCGATCCCGCGACAGGGTTGCCGTTCGGAAGCCGCACGTCCACGATCGTGGACGACGGGCGCCGGCAGAAATGAGTAAGGTCCAGATAAAAACCGTGCCGGCCTGAGCAACCCAACCGCTCCGCTACATCCGGCCGGTAGTAAACGGCAAGCGATTCCGCCACCAGCTTTCCGTTGACGTAGACAGCTATCTTTACTGGCCGATCCGGAAAATCAGCATCGAAAGCCCAACCATAAGCTTCACTGTCCACCACCCCGTCAAGCTGTCCGAAAAGGGCACCCGGCACTATAAAAGGATGATAAACGATAGTGCTTTGTTACCATCCGGCGCACCCAGAAGCTGATTATCTTTTCAGATCGCGTCCACTATCGTGTTTAGGGCTGCATCCCTGAAATGGCGCGACCCAGGACAGCAACCAGGGCCGGCAAGCCAATGTAAAACAAGAAGACAATCCCGGCAGAGCGTCTGTTCAAGTGTCGTGCGCGTCCCATGCCGGCTATTCAAGCACGTTGGGGTCCACCCGAAGGACACAGCTCTATTCTTTGTAGTTCTGAATATAGGTATCGCGCGGCATGCCCTGCCGGAGCGCCTTCAGCCGTAGCCGGGCAGCCTCGTTGCGGGTCATTCTGCCGCCTGCCACAACCAAGTGCATGTGGGTTCGCGCAGGGGAAAACGTGCGCGCGTCCAGCCCGGGGTGGCCTGCGTTGATCGCCTCAGCCCGCTTCTGCGCGTCTTCTTCGCGGCTGAAGGTATACAGCACAACCCGCCATACGGCTGGATCTCCAGGTCTGGGTATAGCCGGTCTCGCGTCCGCCGCAATCCGGGCATCCGGATGCGTGTCACCGCGCGATGTGGTTGCGCTTCCGTCCGGCGATAGAGTTCTGGTCGGCCATGCCGTCGAGCCTGATCCTGCACCCGACCCCCGCTTGGCAGCCATGACAGCAGGTTTGCTGGGAGCGGTGGCGTCTACGGAACGTTTCGTTCGCCCCGCCCAAAGCAGCAAGACCGCCAACACCAGGACCACCGCTGCGTACACCCAGGTCCGTGAAGTATGGAATGAGCGCTGGGCCGGAGCGAACGAGCGCCGCTTGTCGATGCGGCTCAATTCCTGTCCGGCGGCCGTCTCGTCTGCGAGCGGCCCACCAATCGCAATCGCCGGAGTAGCGGCCGCGGCTACTTCCTGGACCAGTTCTCCGGTTCGCAGCCTCTCCAGATCCGCAAGCCGCGCCCGCTGGGTCGGATCGGGTTCCAGGCACTTCGCGATCACTCGCTTGAATGGCCCGGCCACTGCTTCGGCCTGTTCCCGGCAATCGGGTCCGGCGCACGTTTTCTGTGTTAGCGCTTCCAGCAGAGTCGCGCCGGTGCACCAGATGTCCGCTGACTGCGTGATGTTGTCCTTGATGCTTTCGGGCGCAAGGTATTTCGCGGGCCTCAGCTCCACGGGAGGAGGTGAATCGAGTTTCCGGATGCAGTCGGTCGAGAGCTTGATGGTATTGCCGAAAGCGAACACTTCGTTCGGGGAGATGCACCCGTGCACGAACCCTCTGGCGTGCAACTCTTCGAGCGCCTTTCGGACGCTGGTCAGAATCTCGTCTGCTTCGTCGTTCACAATGGAACGCTTGGCCAGCAATCCGCTGAGCGTCTCATCCGGCCTGTCGAGAACAACGTAGATCGCCTCCGAACCCTCAAACGGAACGCGGCCGGACCCCAGAGGGACGCGCAGATTCGGATGCCGGATGGCTCGCGCACTCTCCCATAAGGCAACCTGCTCCTCCGCGCTTGCTTTGTCCGCCAGGTAGAAGTTTGCAAATGCCTTGCGCCGGAAGTCACCGAGCACTCTGACACGAAATGCCGCGCTTTTTTGATCAGCCTGAAGCAGTTCCGCAAGCTGAAAACCACCCTCCAGAGCGGCGTCTTCCAGGGTTGACCAATTGAAATTATTGCTTGTCGATTCAGTAGAAATCATGTGCCGAACAGCCAGGCGCCCGCGTTTCAGGAATACGCGTGCCTGCTCAACAAGTGTAAGCCACTTGGGCCTTTGGTCTTAAGTTATATCCGCATCACTTGGCCTGGACCGGCACTGAGACTTTCGTTATCTCCCATTCCAGAACCAGATTCGCGGCGTTATCGCTCTTCTTGTCAAATGAGATGGTGAACTGCTCGACCGGCTCCGAAAGCTTCGATTTCTGCATATCCACGCGCGCCAGGTCCTGATCCTGGTTGTATTCGGTACCCCATTGGCCAGTTTGCTTATTGATGATGAGCTTCCACGTACCTTCCGAAGGCAAGGTGTAGAGCGTGTACTTGCCTGCCGGAACTTTTGCGCCGCCAATATCCAAATCGGTTGCGGTGGTCAAGGTTGTTGCCTCATTGGCTCCAGTGCGCCACCAGTGTCCATAAGGAACCAGTCCTCCCATGATCTTCCGCCCGCGCATGGAGGGGCGGCCGTAGGTGATGGTAATCTGCTGGCCCTTAAGAGTGACTTCGGCCTTACCCGGAGGGCTGGCCATATTGCCTTGCGCGCCGGCGAGCAGGCAGGCGGACAGGGACAGGGTTGCAATTTTCGTATAGATCCCGATTCTGGGCATTGTTCCTCCAGGCATTAAGGTATCAGCTTTGGGCAGCGGGGCGGCACGCGCAGGCTACCCGGAGCGGGCAGTAAACTGCCCGCCGGGGCAAAGTGGGGACAGGCAACGAAATTTCCGTCTCGCGAAAAGGCTCTGTTTTCAGTGAGCTTACGGAGCGGAAATTCGAAGCCAGTCCCCACTCTCTTCCTAGGCGGCTTCGCGGTCCTCTTTGAGTTCGGCGGCGTGTATCCGAGCGAACTGTTCGGGGTATTTGCAGCCGATGCGGCGGCCTTCGAACAGGCCGACACGCTCTTCGATTTCGTCAAATGAAAATTCGAAGCCAAATTCGGCTGGATCGAACTCGTCCTCGTTCTCCTGGAAGCGTTCATACATGTGCGCGGCGGCG
>DATIMA010000110.1:0-24407 GCA_035475915.1 Bryobacteraceae bacterium | reverse complement strand
AACACGAGTTAGTCTAAAGCTGTGAAGCGGATACCGCACCAAACCCTGTTTGCAAGCATCGGCGCGGCCGTGCTGGTTTTTGCGTGCGCGCCCGCCACTGCGGCGCAGAAGCACAAGAATCAGGAGCCGAAATCGCAAGTCCTGCCGCTTCCTCCGGAGCTGCCCAGGGCGCTCTTAGCCGACACAAACACCCTGGATTTTCATATCTCGCCGCTGCTGAAGGTGGGTGGACTGTCCGCCCAAATTCACCAGAGCTTAAACGATCTGATTCGCGACACTCACGGGGAAACAATCATAAAAATGCGCGCGTTTGTCGCCGGCGCCGGAGATGCTCGACGCGTGCAGGCCCAGACCGCCGAGATTTTCACCGATCGAAAGCTCCCGCTTCCCACCCTCACCATTCTTCAAGTGGGAGCGTTGGGCCAGGAAGGCGCGCAAGTGGTGATTGAAGCAGTCGTTTCGACCCGCAAAAATGTAAATGCCAGCGGCTTAGCTTTCTTCGCCGGGCAAAATGGCGATTCTTTTAATCAGGCGCTGCAGCAGTTGAGGAATAGTGTTTCCGCCGCATCTGTCGCTCCGGAGCACATTCTGACCTCCACTTGTTTCATCTCCCAAATCTCGGATTACGAGAGCGCGCGGGCTGCCATTCAGAGCGCGTTCCCGAACACCGCAATCAATGTCGTTCAAGCAGTTCGCGAACCGGTAAACGATGCCGGCATGTGCGAAGCCGTAGGACAGTTATCGGAGCCGCCGGCAGCCGGACCGGTCGTGCTATTAAAAAAGTCCCGCGCCACGCTGGTCAATTCACGCCAGCTCATCTTTACCGGTTTGCAGCTTTCCTTCGGGAGCTTTCTGGACGATGCCCACGAAGCCTTTGTGCGCCTCCGGCGCACGGCCGCCGCTCTACAGCCAATAGCCGCGCCCGTCGAAGTAAATGCGTTCACGCTGGATGCCTATGCGTCCTCGGCTCTCCGTAAGACCGCGTCATTCCCGCCCAGTGCCTTCACCGTTCAGACCGTTGAGGGGCTCCCGGCCATCGATGCATCCGGCGGAATCGAGGCAATCCTCGCGCCCGGGGTGCCATCGGCAGTCAGCGTGGCCCGCTAAGCTCAGACGCTACAATGCACCGTGACGGGTGCTCGCGCACTCACCGAAAAATCATGCCTACTCCTCTCATTGCCACGTTCGGAGAGATCATGCTCCGCCTCAGCCCTCCTGGTTTCGAACGTCTGCTTCAATCGCCGAACCTGATCGCCACATTCGGCGGCGGTGAAGCGAATGTAGCCGTATCGCTCGCGCAATTCGATGCGCCCAGCCGTTTCATTACGGTCCTGCCATCCGCGAACCCGATCGCGGATGCCTTTGTTGGCGAACTCCGCCGCTTTGGCGTGGATTCCGGCCGCATTGTTCGCGCACCGGGCCGGATGGGCATCTACTTCGTCGAGACCGGCGCAAATCAGCGGCCCTCTAAAGTTTTCTACGATCGCGAATTTAGCGCCATTGCCCTCGCCCGGCCGGGAACCATCGACTGGGATGCCGCGCTCGAAGACGCCACCTGGCTGCATGTCACCGGCATCACTCCGGCGCTGAGCGCTTCCGCCGCCGAGCTCACGCTTGAGGCGGTCCGCGCCGCCCGCGAAAAAGGCATTCAGGTCTCCTGCGATCTCAATTACCGGAAGAATCTCTGGAAATGGGGCAAGCAAGCCTGCGAGGTCATGCCGGAGCTGCTTAAATTTGCCGATGTGTGCATCGCGAATGAAGAAGATTGCCAAAAGGCCGTCAACATCCATGTCGATATCGACGTGGAATCCGGCCACCTTGAACGCGAGAAATACGGCGAACTGTGCGAACGTGTTTTGGCCACTTTCCCGAATCTGAAATTGCTGGCGATCACGCTTCGGGAATCGAAGAGCGCCTCGCATAATGGCTGGTCCGCCTGCCTCCACACCGGAAGAGAGTTCCTCTGCAGCCGCCGCTACGAGATTACGCATATTGTGGATCGCGTGGGCGGAGGGGACAGCTTCGCAGCCGGCCTTATCTACGGTCTCACCCACCTGCCCGCTCCACAAGATGCACTGGAGTTCGCCGTGGCCGCCGGTTGCCTGAAACACTCCATTCCGGGCGATTTCAACCGCTTCAACGCGGAGGAAGTTCGTGCTTTGGCAGCGGGCGGCGGGTCGGGAAGAGTGCAAAGGTAACGCTATAATCCAAACTAGGCAACCTCCCACATGCAGTTTCGTAAGCCGATGGTGTTGGCGGCCGGGCTCGGAGTATCGCTCTGCCTGCTCGCACCTCTAGCGGCACAACAGGACACGTCTAAAACTTCGGCGGCCGCGCCTCCGCCGGTCTCCAGCCGGCCGGCCAAAGCTGCCCCGGACAAGGCTTCCGGCACAAGCGAGGCCACGGTTTCGGTCCCGGCGCCGAACGTGCCTAAAACAGGTTCGGCCGGCGCTGATAAAGATTCGGATAAACCCATCCGCGTTCAAGTGAATGAAGTTATTGTTCCCGTAACGGTTACCGATGAAAAGGGCCGCTTTGTCACCGATCTGAACGAAAACGATTTCCAGATCTTCGAGGACAACCGCCCGCAGGCCATCCGTTTTTTCACCCGGGAACGCAGCCAGCCGGTGGTGATTGGTTTTCTCCTCGATATGAGCAATGCCAGCCGGGTCCATTGGAAGAATTTCCAGGATTCCAGCATCGAGTTGATCCAGACTCTGCTGACCGGCGATCCGAAATACTCCGGCTACCTGGTGGATTACGCCCAGGACGCGGAAGTAGCGGTGAACACGACCAGCGATCCGGAACCGATGGTGGATAAGATCCGCAAATTGAAGCCGGGTGGCGGTGCAGCACTGTTTGACGCCGTCTATCTTGCCTGCACCAGCCACAAGCTGGTGAAGGGCGAGCCGATTGAGCCTCGCCGGGTAATTGTCATCATCGGCGACGGGCATGACAACGCCAGCAAACATTCGCTTGATCAGGTCATCGAGCTCGCTCAGCGGAACCTGGTCACCATCTACGGCATCAGCACGCAGGCGTTTGGGTTTACAAATGCGAGCGACGCGAACCTGGTGCGCCTGGCCACGGAAACCGGAGGGCGCGTGGTCTATCCGCTCGGAGATGTGTACAAGGACACCGACGGCTATCTATCCCATCCGTCCGACGATGGGAATTATGCGCTGACAGTGGGCACGGGCGCCTACCGCTCGGCGGTCGACGGCCGGATGTATCACGCGGTTGCCGACATCGCAGGAGAGGTCACCACGCAGTACATCATGCGATATGTATCCGACAATCCCAGCAGCAAATCGTACCGGAACGTTAAGGTCACGGTCGATCTGGGAAATGTCAAAGTTCGTGCCCGTAAGGGGTACTACGCAAACGCCGTAACCCCCTGACCCAGCAAGGCCTCTTTCGGAAACCTCCCGCAAAGGATAAGCTGTTGTCTGGACCTCATGTCGGCCCGTGTCATCCGTTTTAGCGACTACGCTCCCAAACCGGGGGAGTTTTCGCTGCTGGTGTGCGAACTGCCGGACCATGGCGTTCAAACCGTCGGAGTGTTGCTGCACGATCCCGCATCGGACACGCTCTACCTGCGGCTGCGGCGCGATTGGGAAGCGATTGCGAACGTCGAAGATGCCGAGGTAATGGCTGAACTGGAAGATAGCCTGAGTTCGTGGGCGCAGGAACTGGGCGCGCAAGCGGTTCTTGAGAAGCTCGAGAGCGACTTATCGGCTTCTGTCCGCATTACGGACAGGGAGGCCGTTACGGTCCGCAATTTCGATAAGAGCCTCTCCGAACTGTATCGCCAGCATGTGCCATCGGAAGTTCTCCGGTTCCGAACTCATCTGCCCCGCTATTCGCTGGCGGTTGCGGCCGGCCCGTTTTTGACGAACCCGGAGGATATCCAGGCCGACGAATGGATTGAAACGCCCCCCGATCTAAAGCTGGATGACGACATGTTCGTCGCCCGCATCCAGGGGCATTCCATGGAACCGAGGATTCCGGATGGCAGCCTGTGCGTATTTCGCCGCGGCGTAGTTGGCTCGCGCACCGGCCGGCTGGTGCTGGTTCGCAACTCCGAACTTGCTGACGACAATCAATACACGGTCAAGCGCTACCGCAGCGAGAAGACCGCCACCGAAGACGGTTTTCTCCAGACTCGCATCCGGCTGGAGAGCCTGAACCCGGCTTATCCGTCCTGGGATCTGGACGAAAACGAAGAGAAGTATCAGGTCATAGCGGAATTCGTTCGCGTTCTGGAATAGAACGGCGAGCGGCGTCCATTGCTCGACTGCGCGAAAGATGTGCGCGAACCCGCAAGTCCGGGAGTTAAACGCCAGAGCGAGCGGCGGCGGGCATGCCTCGGAGAACGTCAAGATCTTTCATAACTTGCACCCAAGCTTTGCGGTTCTTCTGAGTTGTGATCGTAGCATTGGCGCTGTAGTAGTCGAGGATATTTTGTTTCAGACCGGGGGTAACAGTCCGCTGGGGACCAGTGGCGATCTCATGCAGCAGCCGGGCATAGGTATGATCGGTCAAAGCGTAGGCACCGGGTTGAGTCTTTTCGCCCGTATCCAGGTCGAGGTCAGGGAGTGGCGGCGCTAAATCGGGAGCGCCGGCTAATTGCTTGAGCAGGCCTGCGTACATCTCAATGCTGCGATTCATGCTCTTCACGTAGAGATCCTGAGTATGCTGCGTCGGGATTTTTATCGCGAGATCGGATAGTGTTCCAATTTTCGGCAAGATGCGAATGAGAAGGGCAATCAGATGTGTTCGGATTCCGGCCTTATGACGATATTGGTTCCAGACCGTCTGAAAATCTGCTCGCGCAATGTGATCGAGAAAGGTCTGCAATGAGTCATTCGCGATATCCGGCGCAAAGTCGTTCCTGTGTATGACGTCCTCGGCGTAGGCGATTCGCGGAAGGAAGCTTCTCACCGAAGCCCGGTAGGAGCGGATTGCCGGCCGGCGCGGGCCCAGGATGTCGCGGAACGAAAGCGAATAGGTCTCCGCGAATGCTTGAGCAAGCAGACCAGAGGGCACCTTAAATCCGATAAATCGCAGGTAATCGGCGGGCGCCAGGCGGCGCTTGCTCAACTGATCGATATCAAATGCAAACTCCGTGCGGATGTGAGCGTGAGGGCTCTCGTCATAGGTGACTATGGGCCCGTACTTTTTCGCGAGTTTTGGGAAGGCGAGCGCGGTGGCCGGATTTACGGCGTCATGATGACCAACACTATCGCCAACGTAGTGGGACAATGCTCCGAGGGCGAAAGCGTACTCGTTGGCGGTTCGCGCATTGCGGAGAAGATTCATAATGAAGTCGCCGCTGCGAACGTAGTGGGTTAAATCGCTAAAAAACTCGTTGCTGAACGGATAATAGCCTAAATCCTGGATGACGCAGCCGCCGTATGCATAAGCATGCGCTTCTTGCAGGCCGTCCGGTGTTAGTTGCGGAAACCGCTTCAGCAGGAGCGGCTGCAGCAGGCCTTTCCAGGTGAGATCGATCAGTTCCTCATGGCTGAAAACTGAATACGCAGAGGAAACTGCCGGTAAACTGCAGAGAAGCCAGATGGCAAGGAACAGCCGAGAGATCTTTTGCAACCGATAACCCATATGGTAACGATGGCGTTATAAATGACAATCGACGAAGCGCCAAACCGCTGTCCGAAGTGTTGCGTAAAGTGTCGCGCCGCTATTACAGCCCTTAACGTAGTCTCCTGGGGCACGACCCGCCGCCCAATGAACTATCAGGCTTTGCTAACTTTCTCAATTGGTTGCGGCTTTTTGCGCGCCTTCAGGATTTGCAAGCCGGCGGGAATGAGCGAAACGATGATAATCACCAGCACAACCGCCTGGAAATTCTGCCGGATTATGGGAACATTGCCCAGCAGATAGCCGGATATAATCATTGTGGTCACCCAGCCGACGGCGCCACAGACATTAAACACGAGAAACCGCGGATAGCGCATCTTGCCAACGCCGGCGACAAACGCCGCGAACGTCCGGATGATGGGCACGAACTTGGCATAGACGATTGTCTTCCCGCCATGGCGCTCGTAAAAGGCATGTGTCCGCTCGATGTACTCGCGCCGGAAGATTCGTGAATTCGTTTTCTGGAACAGCGAATAACCGAGCGTGCTCCCCAGCAGGAAGCCGACTCCGTCGCCCAGAATAGAGGCAGCAGCAAGCAAGGCAATCATGCCGCCTATGGGCAGCTTCCCCGCTCCGGCGACGATGCCCACTGTGAACAGCAGCGAATCGCCCGGGAGAAAGAAGCCGATGAGCATACCGCTTTCGGCAAACACAACCGCAAACAGGAACACATATCCCGCCCAACCGGTAAGCACGGTCGAGAGGAGCTGGATCAACTGATTCGGATCCGTCAGGCTCCGAACGAAATGGAGAAATTCGGCGATCACGCGTGGCTAACTTTGGTATGAACCAATGAGGCGGTTCAAGTTAGCCTCGTTCATTTTGATTTTGCCGCGCCGCCTCAGTTCCGTAACCACGCTATCCCGGAACAACGGGCCCTGCAGGGATTGCCGTTTTTGGGTCAATTCCTGGACGATCGAATCCTTATTCTTTGCGAACTGGCTCATATCGGCCGGGATCTTCTGAGAAACTTTGCAGACAAACTGCCCCGACTGCGCGGCAACCGGTCCCACCACATCGCCCACGTTCGCCTTGAACGCATCTGAAAGCAGGGTAGCGGCCCCGATTCCTTCCGCTGCGCCGTCAATCGTAAAGGGCGCTGCGGTCTTGATCGTCAAACCGTATGGCTTTGCGATCGCCTCCAGGCTTTCACCTTTGCGAGCTCGCGCCGCGGCGGCTTTGGCAGCCTCCTGCGCCAGTCGCGTCGATTCCGCGGCTGTGTACTTCTGCAAAACCTCGTTCTGTACTTCGGCGAAATCAGCATTGTGCGAGGGAGCAATTCCGGTAACTACAGCGAAGGCCGCTTTGCCCTGGGTGTCCATATTGACGACGTCCGTTACGGTGCCCTTTTGTGCCGCAAAGATAGCCGTGCTGACTTCCTGCTGGGTATTTACTTCCGGCAGCGGTGCGCCGGACGTGACGTTGTCCAGTTTGAAGAACTTCAGATTGTACTTCTTTGCGATCGCTTCCGCCTGGCTTGGAGTAGCCGCGATTGCGGCGTGCGCGGCCTCCACTGCCTTTGTCATGCTGTCGGCGGCAGCTTGCTTCTTGGCTTCGAGCAGAAGCTGCGGCTTCACTTCATCGAACGTCTGAGTATGGGCAGTCTGTTTATCCTCCACCTGAATGATGTGGAACCCGTATTCGGTCTCGATGATGCCGCTCATTTGGCCGGGTTTAAGTGAAAACGCGGTCTTCTCAAAATTCGGCACAGTCTGGCCTCTGACAATCCAGCCCAACTCGCCGCCCTTTTCCGCCGAACCCGGATCGTCCGAATCCTTTTTCGCCAGCTCCGCAAAATCCGCGCCGTGCTGCAACTGTTTCAGAATGTCTTCCGCTTTGGCTTTCAGTTTCGGTACTTCGTCCTTCGGCTTGCCTTCCGTCTTGATCAGGATGTGCCGGACCTTCACACGCTCGGGGGTGCGATAGCTGTCGATGTTTTCCTGATACTGCTGCTGTAATTGCGCGTCGGAGACCTGGGCGCTCTGGACAAAGTCAGCGGTTGCGCCGGTAATCAATTCGATGTTGCGCTTTTCGGGAATCCGAAACTCGGTGCGGTTCTTGTCGAAGTACGCCTTCACCGCCGCCGGATCTTTGTTGACCTTCGAAGTAAAATCCTTGCTGTCGAAGCCGATATATTGCAGCCCGACTTTCAGGTTCTTGCGCTGATACTCGGCTCTGGCGTCGGCATCGGAAACGATCAGCGATTGCAGCTCGATATTCTCCAGCCGTGCCGCCAGCATTGCCTCGCGGCGCATGTTTTCGTAATCGGTTGGCGTCAAGCCCTGCTGGGAGAGGACCGACTGATAAATCTTGAGGTCGAATTTGCCGCCCAGCTCCGGGGCGAACTCAGCCTCAATGGCGTTGCCCAACTCCTGATCGGAGATCCGGATGCCCATCTCGCGGGCTTTATAGGCCATCGCCTTCCCTTCGATGAGCTGATTGACAATCGAAGGAATATACATAGCGACGATGCCCTTGGGCAAGTTTGCCTGGCCCTGGGTAATTCGCTGCACCGCGCGCTGCACATCGTTCGTTGTGATTTTGTCGCTCCCAACCGCCGCAACTACGTTCTGGCCTGAAGCGCTGGGACCACCTGGACCCCCAGGTATCAAATACACGAGCATGGATGCCGCGACCAGGACGAGCAGGGCGCCCAGTAGGATGCGCACACTTTTATCACGGCTGCGAAACAGATCAAACATAGGTTGAGACGGAAACTCCTGCTGAAAACTTCGTTATTGCGGCGACGAAAAGCACGTGGGATGAGCCCAGCATGCCTTTATGCCAGTATAGCGGAGCAGCGGGGGACCGTGGCCTCAGCGCCGAATGTTCTAAACTCGCGTTGAATGACCGAGCGCTAAGGATGTTTGCCCTGTCAAGATCTGGAGCCTAGCTTTGCAGGCGTTTGAAATTCGCGCTTCTCTTCTAATATCTCGCGGATCGTGAGGAGCTGAACCTTCGAGCCTAGCACCAAACAGCAAGCGATTGATAGGCTATTTTTCTGGAGCAAGCGGAATGGACAACCCTCAAGTGTCGACTGACACAGTGCACGAGCCGACCGCGGACTGCGTACTCGCGGCATGCAATAAATTTGAACGCGAGAACGCTCTTACTGAGCGGGCGCTAACGGAATTGTTTGGGCAGTTTCCGCGCAATGACAACAACGCGCATATATTGCTAAAGGTAGTGGCTGTCAACAGCCTCTACTACACACAGATCCTCGCGGTCCACGACGTTGCTCGTCACATCTACGAACACGGCAAAGACATTGACTCGGCGTTAAGCGCAGGTTCGCCGGAAATCGTCGATACCATTGCTGCCGTCACGATCGCTGCAACCGGAAAGGAGCGCCGGAACTATTCTTTTGCCAGCAAGTATTGCAGTTGGCACAAGCCGGAGTTATATCCAATTTGGGACTCCCGCGTTAGAGCATACCTAATATGGCTGAGGCAGAGGCCCTCGGGAAGCTTCCTTGTGAAGAATCCAGATAACTGGGAACACTATCGAGAGTTCCTGGAGATGGTGACCAAGCTTCGCGAGGTGTACGGCCTTGGTGCTGGATTAGGCTTCAAACAGATTGACAAATTCCTTTACGCGGAAGGAGAAAAGGTGATGGCACAGAAAGATCGCTTCCGCGCAGCCCAAAAAGACGACACACCATCAACGCAAGTTTAGGACACTGCCGACCTCAGGGCCGAATGAGCGGGAACGCCATTTAGAGTGTCCGCCAATTTTCCGTCAACCGGCGAAGAATGTCGCCCGGGCGATCAGCGCTCCAAGTGCTTGTCGACGATTCTGGCGCTGAGCTGAGCGGCATCCACCGTATAACTCCCCTCCAGATAGCGGCGGCGTAAGTCCGCAACTCGCTCTTCGGATTCGCTGCAGGCTGGAACCGGCTCCCGTTGCTGCGCGACGGCGGTTGCCACGCCCTGAGAGGCCGCGGCCGGTGAGCTTGGACCGTTTTGCATAACCAGTTCCTTCCTAGACATTATCGACCCTTATGACCTGCATTTTAGCGATTTTCACACCAATTTTGCCGGGGGAATAGGGTGGCTGGGCGTACGAACCCGCCGACGCTTTCTTGCCGCCCAATCTCAAGTTTCCGACGCCGTCAGCCGAAGAACATCTTAGAGCGCTTAGAGCACCCGAGGATAAGCGCCAAGAGGTGGTCGTGACAGCTCGTGAATTAGAAACCTGTGAAGCTTTAGCTTTAGCTCCGGAAACGCGGGAGCAGTTGATTCTGGAACACTTGCCGCAAGTGAAGCTGATTGCGCGGCGAATTCACGAGAGGCTTCCTGTCTCGGTCAGTTTGGATGATTTGATCTCCACTGGAGTTCTGGGATTGATCGCCGCCATCGATCGCTACGATCCACGCCACGATGTAAAACTGAAGACTTACGCCGAATATAAAATTCGGGGGGCAATTCTCGATAGCTTGCGCGGTTTGGACTGGGCGCCCAGGCAGCAGCGGAAGCGCTCGAAACTCATCGAATCGGCTATCGCGGTGCTTGAACAGGAGTATCATCGGACGCCCACCGAAGAAGAAATCGCTGCCCACTTGGAACTGTCCGTGGCCGAGTACCAGGACTGGCTGACCGATAGCCGCGGGCTCACGCTTGGCAGCCTGGAGAACGCCGGAACAGAGGAGGAAGGCTGCGATCTTCTCCGCTACTTATCCGATTCGAACGAGCAGTGGCCATCGCAGATCGTAGAGCGCAGCGAGCTGGAGCGGCTGCTTGCCGAGAGCATTGAAAAAATGCCGCACCTGGAACGAACCGTACTCAGCCTCTACTATTACGAAGAAATGACCCTGCGCGAGATCGCCAAAATTGTCGATCTCCACGAATCGCGCATTTCGCAATTGAAATCTCAGGCAATCCTAAGGCTCCGGTCTTATATGCAGAAACGGTGGCCGTTGGGCCGAAGCTAAGGCTCAGCGCAGCGGCGTCGCGGAGACTACTCCTGATTTTCGGGCGCTGAGACGTTCAGCATCATATCCCGGTGGTTCCGGACAATGTTGATCGGGATATTCTTCGCCGGCTTGTGGTCAGTGCGCGCGTAAGAGGTTACATCCCGGGGAGAGGCGACAGGCTCGTTGCCAATGGCTGTAATGATATCTCCCGCCTTGATTCCGGCCTTTTCCGCAGCCGAGCCATTCTCCACGGAACGCACCAGTGCACCGTGCTTTACTCCAAAGTACTGCCCGAGCTGAGGGCCAAGCTGCTCGCATTCGATACCCAGCAGCGAGTCTTTCCAAACGACCAGCGGAATTGGCAGGCTGAACGAGCGCATATCCGGCAAATCGACCTGCGGAAAGCTGACCGGTCCGGAGGGAAACTCAAAGCCGCGCGACCGGAGGGAGCCGGTTGTCACCGTAGTCGTTCCAGTTCTGCCGTCCCGCCAGTATTGAATTTTAATTTTCCTGCCCTGCGGGGTTTCCGAAACAAGTCTGCCAAGCTGCTGCGCGCCCAAGATGTTTTCTCCGTTATAAGTGAGGAGAACATCTCCGGCTTTTATTCCGGCCTGTTCGGCTGGGCTGCCCGGCTCAACCCGAGTCACTTCGACGCCGCGCGGTTCGCCCAGCTTCAGCGCTTGCGCGCGGTCTGCGTCGATGTCGGTCAGCCGTACGCCCAGGTAACTGCCTGTCCCCCGAAACTGCGCTTTCAGGAGTTGCAATTCGTCATCGACGCTCGACTGACCGAACACGGGTCCCGCAAAGAGTGCGACCGAAAGCAGAGGAATGAGCGCAAGTCCAAGACGCATGACAGAACCTCCAGAAGTCAAAACTTTGTCGTCAATTCGCTACGCAGTATGGACGGACAATCGGCAAAGTCGATTGGAAGATTCAAAATGTTTTTTGATCTCTTCCAGCGGAGTCAATACACATTCAGGGGTGCATTCACGTCGTGCAAGACCTGGAGGCAGCGCGCGCGCACATAGTCGCTTTCGGGCTCGGAACGCATGATCTCCTGCAGAGTCGCAGCCAGATCCGGCGTGATGTCCAGCTTCTGATTAAGAGGCGCCAGAATGTCGATCGCTTCAGAACGCACATCGGCATTCTCGTCATGCTGAAGAACAAACTTGAGCGCGTCCCGGGTTGCCGTATCGGACGAGAATTGGCGCAGAGCTTCGAGTGCTTTGAGTCTCACTGCGGCGTTGGGGTCGCGGCGCACGGTTCTGATCAGGGCATCGCGTACATCGGTACCGCCCTGGCCTTGGAGGACTTCGACTGAATCAACCCGGAGGCCGGGATCATCGGTATCCTGCATCGCTGCCAGCAGAAGGCGTCGAATGCTATCGTCCTCGGGGGTTCCGGTCACCTCCCGCTCGTTTACCTGCTGGACCAGGATTCGCACCTGGTGGTTATTGCCCGGTCGAATGTCACGAATATGAGCGGAGGATGGGTTAAGCAGGCTCATATTGTTCGTTTTTCCGCCATCGATGCTGCCCATAAAACCGTTACGGCCGAACCAGCGTGCAGAGGTGAACCCAATGAAGACAAGGAAGGAAGCCAGCGCGAGACGCACCGACCAGCGGCCGGCCGTCATGCCGAAAGGCTCTGCCCAGGTCACCCAGGACAAATGATTTGTTTTCCGCTTTGCGCCGCCCTGGGTGATCGTGGCGCGCAGTTCCTGCCGGCACTGCATGAGTAGATCGATCGGCACATCGCTCACTCCGGAGTTTGCGCTGGTATGCCAAGCCTTCTCTCGCGCCAGGAATCGCTGGCAGAGCGCACAACCCGCTACATGCCGTTCGAGAGCCTCCTCTTGCGCGAAATCCAACTCGCCATAAAGATAGAGCGACAGGCTGACTTGAACCTGGTGACAAGTCATACGAAATCTCCTAATGCGGCGCGCATTTTTTGAGTTGCGCGGAAAAGGCAATTCTTTGCAGCCTCCTCCGTCACGCCAAGCGCTTCACCGATGGCCCGCAGCCGCATACCCTGGAAATGGCGCATTTGAAAAACGATGCGCTCGCGCGGCGTCAGTTCGTCCAGGACCTCATTGATGCGAATCTTGACCTCGGTGCTCATCAGTTGACGCTGCGGGTCAACGTCGGCACGGCGCTCGGGGATAAATTGCAGACGATCCACTTCCCCGCTCGGGGTTTCCACAGCCGGGCTGGATTCCTTGCGAACCTTGCGCTTGCGAATCTGGTCCAGGCAGAGATTCGCCACAATCCGGTAGAGCCAGGTGCTGAAGCTACACTCGAAGCGAAACCGCGGCAGATTACGAAAAACCCGGAGAAAGACTTCCTGGTATATATCGCGCGCATCTTCCTCAGAGTGCAATAAATTGAAGGCCATTCGAAGCACATTCTGGTCGTATGACCGGACCAGTTGCTCGAATGCATCCGGGTCTCCGCGCTGAGCGGCACGAATCAACTCTTTTTCGTCCGTACGCTGACTTGCACGGCGCACAGCTACGGTTCCAACAACTTCAGCCTGCGGCTCCACTGCAGTAGTGGACGTATGAGATCCGATTCTGTCACTAAGCGTTCAAGCCGGAGGATTGGGCTCATGGGCCCAGTTTAAATTAGCCTTTCCTGCTAGCTGGCTAACTCCAGCTCTATCAGCCGCTTGGCGGGGTCTAAATGCGAAATGCGAAAACTGCGCACTTCGCCCGCGCGGGCAGCCGGCTTCCCCGCCCCGGCTGAGGCCCCACCCTGCTTCCACCTAGCGGCCAGCATGGCGCTCAGAGAAGATACATCCGCCGTTTTGGCCTCTTTCGGTTCCGGTTCCGATGGCTTCTCCTCCCGAGCTTTCAACTGGCAGGTAGCGACAATCCCCTCACCGAGTTCCACCTTGGCACGATCGCCATGGATCTCCATCAGCCGGCCGCTAACGGTTTCGCCGCTCTGATGTTCGGAGATGTAGTTGTCCACCGTGGTCGGCTCAAGCTGTTTCATGCCCAACCGGATACGCCGCTTTTCCCGGTCGACTTCAAGAACAACGGCCTTTACGGACTGGCCCTTTGCTAACTTTTCCCGCGGGTGGTCCAGGCGCTTCTCGTTCGTTATGTCCGAGATGTGCACCATCCCTTCGATTCCGTTGCCAAGCTCCACAAACGCGCCAAACTGAGTCAGATTGGCAATGACGCCCTCAACCGTGGAACCCATTGGGAATTTCTGAGACACGGTGTCCCACGGGTCACCAAGCGCCTGTTTGTAACCCAAGCCGATGCGGCGTTCGGCCGGGTTGACCTGCAGGATAACCGTTTCCACGCGCTCGCCGACCTTGAGCATGTCACCGGGTTTACGCACACGTTTGTTCCAGGACAGCTCCGAGAGATGAATCAGGCCGTCAACCCCGGGAAGCAGTTCGACAAATGCGCCGAAATCTGCCAGCCGCGAAACAGTCCCGCTCACTCGGTCGCCCACCTGGAACGTGCGGGTTGCAATCGTCCAGGGATCTTCTTGAAGTTGCTTCAGCCCAAGCGAGATCTTGCGCGTACCGGGATCGATCTTGAGAATTTTGACGTCGAGTTCGTCACCGATATTGACAACTTCGGATGCCTTGCCGATCCGGGAATACGAGATGTCGGCCACGTGCAAGAGGCCATCCACGCCGCCGATATCCAGGAATGCGCCAAAATCCATCAGGCTCCGAACCCGGCCGTGGACTGTCTCGCCTTCCTTCAGCTCCGAGAAGGCCTGCTGGCGGCGTTGGGATTGCTCCTCTTCGAGCACGGCCCGGCGGTCCACCACCACGTCTTCCTTCTCAATATCGAGCTTGGTTATCCGGCACTCGATCTCCTGGCCGACAAGTTTGGGCATCTCTTCCGCTTCGCGGATACCGCTGCGGGAAGCCGGCAAGAAAGCACGTACTCCGATGTCCACACGGAAGCCGCCCTTCACTTGCTCTACAACCACGCCGCCGATGTTCCGCTTTTCGGCAAACGCGCTTTGGAGACCGCTCCAGTCTCTCGGCCGCTCGACCTTGATGGTCGAGAGTTCGTAATAGCCCTCTTCGTTGCGCGGCCCGATTGAAACGGTAACCGTAGCGCCACGCTTCGGTTCGTCCGGTTGCGTTTCCTTCCACTTCAGAAGTGGCAGCGAGCCTTCGATTTTGCGCCCGACATCTATCAGAACGACTTCAGGACCGACGGAGACAACCGTGCCGGAAACACTTTCGCGGTTGGGTCCGTCAGCATGTTGTTGCTCAAAGCTCGACAACAGGTCGGCAAAACTGGATTCTTCCCTTGGCGATTCGTCGTCCACGGGCAGAACAGGATGGAAGTTCGCGTTACTCATGACTGCGGGGATGCCCTTATTCTGTCATAGAGCACCCGAAATGACCGTACGCACCCCGCACCTGTTCCAGGCACAGGATTTCGCATGGCTGCTGTTTGTAGGAGTTCTGATTGCTACCGCGCCGGAGACGAATTATAACTACAGAATTCTGGTGGTGTTGATCGGCGCTTTTCAGATCATGGAGCCGCGATGGAAACGCTTCGCCTCGCCAAGGGGACAAGTCGCATCCATCACTCTGAAAATGATCCTCAGCTACTTGTTGATCGGCTGGTCTCACGGCATCGCGAGCTCTTACTATGCGATGTTTTTGATTCCCGTGGTTTCGGCGGCAACAGCCTTTGAGCTGCCGGGAGTCATTCTTGTCACAGCGCTTGCCTGCGCGGCATACTTTTCATTTCTTCTGCCGGTCTTCATCGATTACAGCCAATATCAATTAGCGCCCGGGCAGATCAGCCTGATGGCAACCCATGTTTCCTTTTACGCAATTGTGGGATTTCTGGTATATCAGCAGGCGAAAGCGAAACGCGACGAAATGGAACGGACCAAACAAGCTGCGGAACGGCTGGCGGAGTCGAACGAGAACCTGCGGCAGGCCCAGGCATCGCTGCGCCGCAGTGAGCGATTGGCCGCACTCGGGCAGTTAACCGCCGGACTTGCCCATGAGCTTCGCAATCCATTGGGAACTATTAAAGGATCGGCGGAAATGCTGACAAAAGAGACCATGAAGAACAGGCCCGACGTAATGTCTGAGATGGCGGGCTATATCGGGAGTGAGGTGGACCGAATGAGCGGACTCGTTTCGAGCTTCCTGGATTTTGCGCGGCCACTGCAACTGCATCCGATCACGGCGGAGTTGCGGCCCGTGATAGAGGACGTGGTAAGGCGCCAATCGGATCTAGCCTCCCAAAGCGGCGTTACGGTTTCCATCGAAACGAGCGAACAGCCGCTGACGTTTCTGTTCGATCCGGATCTGCTTAAAGTCGCCTTGTCCAATCTGCTGCAGAACGCGATTCAAGCCAGCGCCGCGAACCAGAGCATCGATATCAAAGCCGCGGATGCAGGGAAGAATGTAATGATCTTTGTGATCGACCGTGGGCACGGTATTCAGAAAGAGCAGCTGGAAACGATTTTCAACCCTTTCTTTACGACCAAGAGCCAGGGCGTCGGATTGGGGCTGGCAATCGTCTCGAAAATTGTAGACGAGCATCACGGGCGAATTAACGTGTTCAGCGAAGTGGGCAGGGGCACCACGTTTGAGGTCGCCTTGCCGAAAAGTCAGGAGAGCTAGGAAACGCGACGGAGCCATGGCCGGACGAATACTGATTGTCGAAGATGAGGACAAGCTGCGGAGGGTGATCCAGCTCCACCTGGAGTCAGCCGGATTTGAAGTCGATGGCGCGCCTACGGCCGAACAGGCGTTGCCGCTTGCAACCGTAGCGGACCTGGCGATTACCGATTTGCGTCTGCCCGGTATGGGCGGTTTAGAGTTCATCCAGCAATTACAGGCAAGAGGCATACAGGCAGCCGTGATCGTGATGACCGCACACGGCTCGGTGGAAACCGCGGTGGAAGCAATGAAACTGGGTGCGGCAGATTTTTTGCAGAAGCCGTTTTCGCTCGATCACCTGACCACCATCGTGGAGAAGGTGCTGGCGATCCAATCCTTGCGTAAGGAAAACCAGCGGCTGCGGCAGGAATTGGATCAACGCTACCAGTTCGATAACATCATCGGTCGAAGCGCAGCCATGCGCGAAATTTTTCACACCGTCGAGCGGGTAGCGCCAACCCGCACTACGGTGCTGCTGGCCGGTGAGAGCGGAGTTGGAAAAGATCTGATCGCGCGCGCCCTTCATCAGCACTCGCCGAGAAAAAATCACGCCTTCGTCAAGATCAACTGCACCGCGCTCCCCGAAAACCTGATGGAGAGCGAGTTGTTCGGCTACGAAAAAGGCGCGTTTACGGGCGCAACGGCAAGTAAACCCGGGAAGTTCGAGCAGGCCGACGGCGGCACGGCGTTTCTTGACGAAATTGGCGACGTGCCGGGCAATATCCAGGTGAAACTATTGCGGATCTTGCAGGAACGTCAGTTTGAACGACTGGGGTCAAACCTGACACGTCATGTTGACGTGCGCGTAATCGCAGCCACCAACGCCGACCTTCGCGCGGCACTGGAGCAGGGGCGCTTTCGCGAAGATCTCTATTACCGGCTGAATGTCGTGCCGATTAACATTCCTCCCCTGCGCGAGCGGCGAGAAGATATTCCGTTTCTTGCAATGCACTTCGTTCGAAGTCTTTCAAAAGAGCTGGGCTCTGTAGCAAAGGAGATCAGCCCCGCTTCGATGGACCGTCTGGTAGCTCATTCATGGCCCGGCAATGTCCGGGAACTGGAAAACACGATTGAGCGAAGTTTGGTCCTGGCCTCAAATGAAATTCTGCAGCCTGCGGACATCCGGATTGAACTGCCGCGAAGCGGGCCGGCGATGAATGCGCAGGAAATGCCGCTGCTTCCCGAAGGAGAATCGCTCGAACATTGGGAGCAGATGATGATCCGCGAGGCGCTCCGGCGAGCCAATGGCAACAAGAGCCAGGCCGCCCGGATGCTCGGTCTGACGCGGAACACCCTACGTTATCGCTTGTCCCAGATGGGACTGGATAATGGTTCGGGAGAAGATGTGGCCTTCACGCCTTGAGCAGCGCCGCCCCGGAGTAAGTCGATTGCAGCCATCTGCCAAAACGGTTTTCGCGGGTTTACACCACCTGCCGGTCTTCTGCGCCGCGCGACAATGAGAGCTTGAGGTGGTCGCCATAACCCATGGGATCGATTTGGCAAGATGTTCGCTTCGGCATACGAAGTTTGGCTCAAAGCCCTGGGTTCACAACGACGGCGGTGCTGTCGCTTGCGCTCGGCATCGCCGCCACCACCTCCATCTTCAGCGTCGTCTACGGCGTAATCATCGACCCATTTCCCTATGCTCATCCCGAAACACTGATGAGCATACAGGTCCGTGAACCGGACCATAACCTTGTTTTCTCTCCGTACACGCCCGATCAATACCTGGACATTGCGGAACGTAGTCATATCTTCCAGGGTGTGATCGCTTCCACCATAAGTGATGTTCTGTTGACCGGCGCAGGCAATCCGGAGCGTTTACGCGGGAATTTCGTAACCACCAACACCTTTAAAGTCATGGGCGTGCAGCCCTTACTTGGCCGGTACATTACAGCTGCCGATGGAGGCACCGATGCCGCTCCCGTCGTGGTGCTCGGCTACAAGTTCTGGCAGAAACACTTCGGCGGGGATACGCATGTCCTCGGCACGAACCTGCGCTTGAACGACAAGGTTCGAACCGTCGTAGGCGTCATGCCGCCCCGTTTCATGTGGCGCGGAGCGGACGTTTATGCGCCAATCGTGTTTGAACGCGGCAAGGTTGTGGAAGGCGTCCGCTACATCAACGTGATCGGCAGACTGAAACCAGGGGTCACAGCCGCGGAGGCTGATACTGATCTACATCCGATCATCCAAGATATTCTTTCGCGTGATCCGTCGTATCACCACCAAAAGTTCACCGTTAAGCTCTACAACTTCTACGAAACCTATCCCAGCAGCATCCGGAAGCAGTTGTGGATTCTGTTGAGCGCGGTGGCGCTTCTGCTTCTGATCGCCTGCACGAACGTGTCGAATCTGATGCTCGCGAGAGCCGGCGCGCGCAGCCGTGAGCTGGCGGTTCGCGCTTCCCTCGGGGCCGGACGCTTGCGGATTGCCCGTCAGTTGCTAACCGAAAGCCTGCTGTTGGGGATTGCTTCAGCGGTTCTTGGGACGGCTCTCGCATTTGCAACGCTGTATGCGGTCGTGGCGATCATTCCGCCAGGAACGATTCCGGACGAATCGCAAATTTCCCTCAACGTTCCGGTACTCTTGTTCACCCTGGCTTTGTCTTTGCTTACGGCATTGCTCTTTGGGCTCGCACCGGCTATACAAGCGGCCCGAACGGATATCGTGGGAGCGTTGAGAAGCTCGGGACGCGGCTTAGCCGGAAGTCTTCATGAAGGCCGCCTCCGCAAAATTCTGGTCGCGGCAGAAGTCTCGTTGGCGATGCTTCTACTGATTGGCGCCAGCCTGGTCCTTCGCACACTGCTCAAACTGCAGGATGTGAATCTCGGCTACCATCCCGAAGCGGTACTCAGCATGCAGATTCCGTTGCCGGAGCGGCACTATCCCACAATAGAAGCACGAGATCGGTTCCTATCCAATATCCTCTACCGGATTCACTCCCTGCCTGCTATCGAGCAGATCGCGTTGAACACGTTTGTTCATCCGTTTGCAAACTGGGGCATGCAGGTCGAGGTCCCCGGCAGCACCGTGCATCAGCGGCGGCCCGTTGTTTTCTCGCAGATCAACGATAGTTATCCCGCGGTACTCCACATTCCGCTTAAGCAGGGACGATTCTTCACCCGGCAAGAAGTCGACCTTCATCGCCGCATTGCTTTGGTAAACGAGACGCTTGCGCGTACCTACTTCAAGAATGCTGCTGCCGTGGGACATTCGTTGCGGCTTCCCGAACTGAAAGACGAGCCGATTAAAATTGCCGATGACTCATTCACAATCGTCGGCGTCGTAGGCGACATTCGCAATGTCGGACTCGAGCAGGATATCTACCCCGAAGTTTACGTTCCCTACACGGTCACCGGATACCTGGAAGCGTTCATCCACCCCATGCTTCTGATAACTGCGCACGTGCCGCCGCAGACTCTGGCAAACGCAATCACGCAGCAGATTCACGCGATCGACCCGGAGCAGCCGGTCATGCAAGTGCAAACGGTTCAGAAACTCCTCGACGATCAGGGCTTTGCAGAACCGCGCTTCAGCGTTTTCCTCTTTAGCGTATTCGCCGCGCTCGGTCTCACTTTGTGCATCGTCGGAATCTACGGCGTCGTAAATTATTCCGTGTCGCGCCAGATGCAGGCGCTGGGAGTACGGGTCGCATTAGGTGCGGGCCGTGGCCATATTGCCGGCCTGATCTTCGGAGAAGCGCTGCGCCTCATATTCTCCGGCGTTGTCGTCGGAGTGATCGCCAGCCTCATTGCTACCCGCTGGCTGTCCTCGCTGATCTGGGGCGTTTCGCCCTCCGATCCCGTCTCATTCGTGATCGTAACGTTGATCCTGCTTGCGGCAGGGCTTGCCGCCTGCCTTCGCCCGGCATGGCGAGCCTCGCATATCGATCCGATGGTTGTTCTACGTCACGAATAATCCGCATCGCAGTCATTCAATTCCGAAATAGAAGCGTTCTGTTTCCCACCATGGAATATCCTGTCCCAAGATGTGCCTCTTGTAAACTGTCTGAGGAATGAAATAATCACTGAGTGTCGCCGAGGCCAGCGCGGAATAAGCGTTCGCAAGAGTCGGATATTGATGCTGCCGGATCATCCTGCTCTCGTCCGCGTTCGCCTCAATAACTACGGTCCAGGAATTTGTCAACGCGGCCGGAAATCCATCCTCCCTGATTGGATCGCCGACGGAGAGATATTCCAGTTCCTCGATGCCGTACAAACCTTTAATTCCGTCAGAACTTAAGGGCTCCTGAAACCATCTGCCGTCGCGATGATCGATCACCATAGATCGCGGCGATTGACTTCCCCACAAAAGCGCGTAGATCCGTGATCGAACAAGCCGCGCATAGTACTCGCAAGCACGCAGTAAAGATCCCGTTGGCAGATGTGTCTGCTTCCCGCGCTCCAGAATTTCAACAATTCCAGCCTTAAGGGCGTCTTCCAGCTTCAGGAGTTTGCGATAGTCGAACTCGAGCATGCTTTCAAGCTCGGGCCCGTAATCGGGATCGTCCAGAATATGTTCCAATCGCCGCTTGAGTGCCTTGCGGAGTTTGTTGTACACAGAGCAGGGGTGAACAACTAGTTGCTGCTGCCCGACAACATAACCGGGAGGCAAGAAGTTGAGCACTTCAGCGATTAAATCTGCCTTCAGGAAAATCTGTTGCGCGAAGAGAAGCGGGATGATACGCTTCTCGGGCGGGATGTCCGCCTGGTCGGCGCCCCTGCTTTTCAGCTTCGTCAGCAGGTCTTCGAAACCGTCGAAATACGAATCGCTAAAATCGGCAAAAATACGCCCGTCCAGAGATGCAGGCAAATCAGCAGTCGAAATCTTTATTGGAAGTATGAACGTCTGGCCGCTCGCTGCTTCCTTGGCCAGCGCCGCCGCCAGTTCTTTATCCACCCATCCCGATTTAAGCGAGTTCTTAGAGACAATCGCGACCAGAAAGCCGCTGTTATCAATCCCATCGAATATGAGTTGAGAAAGCGAATCGCCCAATCCCATCTCCCAGCTATCCAACCAGACAGGAATCCGGCGTACGGCCAGGTCAACAGCCAGGCGCAAAACAAATGCTTTGTCTTTGGAAGAGTGCGAAAGGAAAACACCGGGCACGATTTTTACCCCCGCCGATTCTGCTGATTTTCGAGAAACCTGAGTATATCCGAAAATGGACTTTTGTGGCGTGCGTCTACAGGCCGTACGCTTCTACCGCCGTACCCGCCCAAATCCGCTCCTGCTCGGCAATCGAGAGTTCTTGGAGTGCTTCTTCCATCAAGATCACCCATTTCGGATAGGTGCTCGCAACCAGACACACCGGCCAATCGGACCCGAACATTAATCGGTTCGCGCCGAACGCCTCCAGCACTACGTGAATATAAGGCTTCATCTGGTCAGGCGTCCAGGCCGTCCAGTCTGCCTCGGTGACCATCCCCGAAATTTTGCAGTACACGTTTGGCCGTTTGGCGAGCTCCCGTATGTTCTCTCGCCAAGGCGAGATCTCGCCTGCCCTGATGCGCGGTTTCGCTACGTGATCCAGCACGAATACCTGATCCGGATGCCTGTCTACAAACTCGATCGTCTGCGGAAGATGCCTTTCGAAAATCAGAATGTCATACGCCAATCCGAATGCACTCAGCTTTCCAATGCCCGCGTTGAAATCTTCGCGCAGCATGTAATTTGGATCGGGCTCATCCTGCAGTACGTGCCGCAATCCGCGCAGCTTGGGATTCGTCGCCAACCGCTCAATCGTATCTTCCACGTGCGGATCGATCAGCGGCCCCCATCCCACAACACCGCGAATGAAATCCCACTCCTTAGCCAACCCAAGCAGCCATTCGGTTTCCCCGGCCCCTCCCGCCTGAACCGCGATGGTTCCGCCGATGCCCGCTCTCGTGATCTCCTCTGCCAGGTGCTCGGGTAGGAAATCGCGTCGTATCACGCGCTTGCTTTCGTCAATCCAGCCGTACTGCGCTGGATCATATTTCCAAAAGTGCTGGTGAGAGTCGATTCTCATATTCCTCTAGTGCAATTCCAATTCCGGACCCGTGGGTGTAATTCTGACAGGCATGATGTGAATGGCAAGAATCTCATGGCCCACAAACGAGACCTGCACGATCTCCCCATGTTGTGTTGCTTCACGCTGATACTGATCGAATACAAAATTGCCCAGCGAATAGAAGATGAACCCGCCATGATACGCCTCCTCGGGCTCGATCACGTGCGGATGATGGCCAATCACCAGCGTCGCCCCGGCATCTATCGCGGCATGTGCGAAAGCGATCTGCGGCTTTGAGGGTTTAGGCCGGTACTCGATACCGTAATGCATGGAAACAATCACCACATCGGCGCGTTTTCGTATATCTGCTACATCACGGCAAACCACGGCCGGATCGGCCAGCGCAATCCGGTCATCGATATCGCGCCAGTTTCCATTCTGCTGATCGTACGTATAGCCCAGGAAGCCGAAGCGAATGCCGTTTCTTCGTAGAACCACGCCCCGGTGAGTCCGCGCGGCTGACTCGCTGCTACCCAGCGGCTCAATCCCGTGCTGGCGGAGCCATGCGACCGTAAACCCGACGCCATGCGATCCGCAATCGCGCGAGTGATTATTGGCAGTGGACGCAATCGCAATGTGAGCCAGTTCGAGGCCCGAAACAGTTTTGGGCGCGGCATGGAAAATGAGGCCGCCTTCATGATAGGGGCCGCGATCGGAAAAGGGCGATTCCAGATTCACGAAGGCAATATCGGATCCGGCCAGGAGCGGCGCGATCTTTCGAAACGGAAGCGCCGGGTCGTTTGCCGCTAAGATCTGTCTGCGCACTCCGCGGCTGAGCATAATGTCGCCCGCAAAAGCAAGCCGGTTAAAAGCGGGTTCGGCGGCCCGTTTTGGGAGCGGTTGCGGCGGCCGCGATTGTGAGCAGGCGATTGCGGATACAATTGCAAGAACCAGCAGCGCGACTCGCACTACAACTTGGAAGCAGCGGCTTCGTCGAGAAACCAGATCGCTCTTGAATCGCGGCTCGCAATTTGACACGGGTAATTGAGCGGGTCTTCCCCGTTCGTGAGGACATGACGCAAGGCGTTCGACTTGTCTTCACCCACTACCTGCAGCACGGTACACCTCGCCGCCTCCAGCACACCGGGAAGAAGCGTCACGCGATCCATTTTCAGCTTCTCCACCCAGACATGTGCCGCAATATCCGTGTGGTTGTGAATCAGCGGGCTGCCTGGAAACAGGCTGGCCGTGTGAGCGTCTGCGCCCATTCCTCGATGGATCAAATCAAAGGCCGGCAACTCGCCCTCGCTCAGTTCGAAGAACGTTTTAATGCCGGCGGCGTAGCGCGCGGCCGCTTGCGCCGGGTCCATTTCTCCATAAATCCGGTGCACATTTTCACGCCGGATGCCCGCAGGCTGCAAAAGGGTCTCGTTCGCCAGCTTGAAATTGCTCCGATCGTCCGTCGGAGGGACACATCGCTCATCTACCCAAAAGAAGTGGACTTTTGACCAGTTGAAAACGGCTTTGGCCAGTGCCGAAAATAGCAGCTTCGGCGTGCTGCCGCCCGAGATCGCGATAGTCGCGTGCGGCTGCGAACTCAAAGCCTCCGCCAGTTGTTTGAGAATATATTCCGCGCACCCGTCCGCCAACTCTTCGGGCGCTTTGCGAATTCGTAACTGCGGAGAATTATTTAAGCTCATGGACCAGCTCCCGGGCGCGGTCGAAAGCGGCGTTAAAGGCTCCGTCCGGGCCAAGCACCGAAAGTTCTTCCGTCATGAGCGCCGCCAAACCTGCTTCTTCATGGTTATACTTGCGCTCTCTCCCGTTCGTGCTGCGCAGCGTCATGCAATCTCGGGAAGAGCGTTCGAACTCAATCGTTTCTGTATCCGACTGTAGCGTGATGCGGTAGAGGCCGGCGCCGGGCCCTTCCTCTCTGCTGAACTTGACTTTCGCTCCGTTCGGTCCTGAGAGCCAACCGGCCACGTACAACGCCGATGCAGTTGGGCGCTCGTCCGTATGAGCGATTTCGATGGTATGAAATTTCGAGAAGGCATTGGCCCGCGCCACATTGTCGAAGATATGCGCCAGCGGCTCCCGCCATGGAGTCAGCCGCGTCCATTCCAGATCGGCAACCACGCGCCCCTGCCCTTGCCAGCTAGCGATTAAATCGAA
>DATIMA010000109.1:0-6784 GCA_035475915.1 Bryobacteraceae bacterium | reverse complement strand
GCCCCACAGAATACCGATCAGGCTGTTCGAATTCCACAATGGGAATGCCAGGCTCAAGCCGATATCTTTGACGGCAAAAATTGTGAGCGTGTTTCCAACTGCCCAAAGACACCCGGCCATCACTCCCCAGATCACCAGGTGCGGGACATGCCGCGTATCCGTGAAAGTATCCCGCGTGCCCCGCATCAGCGCGGGCAAACTCCAGCGGGAGATGAAGGCGCCCGCCACCATCATGAACGAGATCACCAGCGGCGAAACGGACACAGTTACTAGTTTTGTGGGCGCTTCTGCTCCCGCCAGCCAGAGCGCGGCCGATATCCCGCAAAAGATTCCCAGGCGGTGAAGTTTCTTCTGGCGAGCACGGCCCGCCTGGTTTTCCGCGATGCTGTGGCCCAAGGTAGCGCGGATCGAGGCGTTCTTCTCCATGCTGCTCATTGAACGAAACTCAGCAGGGTCAAACCCACAAGCAGAACCGCGAATGGAATCCAGAACTGCACATCGCGGAATATGGCTGCCCAGCAAGTTCGCTGATCCTTCATTCACGCGATTATACGTCGTCAGCAGTTTAACCGCATCGCTCCTATACGCCCGGCGCGCTCAGCGCTTTCGTTACTCTTCACGCAGCGCAAGCATCGGATCCAGGCGGCTGGCGCGTCTGGCGGGCAGATATGCGGCGATTGCGGCGACCGAAATGAGCACCAAAACAGCTAATGCGAGATTCCCCGGATCGTTCGGCCGGATTCCATAGAGCAAGCTCGCAATCACCCTGGATGTGGTGAGCACCGCGATCACTCCGAATGCAGTCCCTATCGCGACAAGGCCAATCGTTTCTCGTAAGACCAGCCAGATCACATCGTGACCGCGCGCCCCGAGCGCCATCCGCACGCCAATCTCGGCAGTCCGGCGGACAACACCGTACGCGAGAATGCCGTAAAGGCCAATCGAAGTGAGCAGCAGTGCGAGAATCCCGAAGAATACCGAAAGCGTTGCCATCAGCCGCTCGCGAGCGAGAGATTCATCCACCTGCTCCTGCATCGTTTCGATGGTGCCGGTGGGAACGTCCGGGGCAATCTCGCGCAGTACAGAGCGGAAAGCGGGATAGATGGAGGCAATGCCGGAACGAGTCTTGATTACGAACGTCAAGGACCATGTCTTTCCCGTCTTCTGTGTGTAAGGAAGGTAGAGCTCGGGTGGCGCCGGGTCGCGCAGATTGAAGTACTTGATGTTACCTGCGATGCCTATGATCCGAATGGCTGTGTTCTCCAGTTCAATGTGTTTGCCGATTGGATTCACGCCAGGAAAAAATCTGCGCGCTGCGAGTTCATTTAGGATTCCCACTTTTTCAGACGCAGCGGTGTCGGTTTCAGTAAACTGCCGGCCGGCCAACAAAGGGATTTCCATGGTATCGAAGAAGCGTGGCCCGATCAGGTTGATGCAGGTGTCGCTCTGTTGTTTGGAGATAACAGTTCTGCCGGGGACGGACACAAACTCGTCCCAGCCGCTATCAGTCAGCGGCGTCGCCCACAGCAGGCTTGCTGTCCGCACGCCGGGCAATGCGTTCACCCGTTCCAGCAACCGGCCGTAAAGATTTCCTAACGCAATGCTGCTGTCCTGGCGTTTATCGGTATCGATTCCAATCAGCATCAGATTTTTGGGGTTGAAGCCCGGATTCAGGGTCAGGAGGTGAAACAAACTGCCGGCAAAAAGTCCAGCCACGGCGACGAGCAATACCGAGAGCGTTGCCTGGAGCATGAGCGTGATCCGTCCGATCCCAAGGCGGCCTTCACCGCTTCGCAAATTGTGTGCGCGTTCCTTTAATGCCGCGCCGATGCCGGTGCGGGTGGCGCGAAGGGCTGGCGCCAAGCCAAACAGAAGACCGGAACCGGCCGCAATGACAAAGGTGAAAACAATAACGCGCCAATCCGGGTGAAGGTCAATTTGAACGGACAGGCCCGGCCCAGCCTGTTGTTTAGATTCCAGGAAAGCGATCAACAGCCGCGTTAACCAAAAGGCAAGCAGTGTGCCCGCTGCTCCGCCCAGTAATGACAGGAGCGTGCTCTCGGTTAGCAACTGACGGACAATGCGGCCGCGGCCAGCGCCGATTGCCAGGCGTACTGCGATCTCCCGGTGCCGCGCCGACCCGCGCGCAAGCAACAAATTCGCCATATTCGCGCAGGCGATCAGCAGCACGAGAGCCACCAACGTCATGAGAATCGCGAGCGGATTGCTGAATTGGATGCGCAGGAACGACCAGCCCCGCGCGCCCGGCGAGGTGAAGAATTGCGACCGCAGATATTTCTGCTTCCCACCTGAGTCCCACCCCGGCGGGAGGGTATCTCGAAATATTTGCGGCGATATTACCTTGAGCGCCGCCTGCGCCTGTTCGTCCGAAATCCCCGGCTTCAAACGCCCCATGAAGATAAGCCACCAGCAGCTTCTGCTGTTCATGCAGGCCGGACCATCAATTCTGCCGTCGAGCGCGAGCGGAACCCAGATATCCGGACGACTGGCTACTTCCGCGCCGAAGAAGCCTGACGGCATCACTCCGATCACGGTAAAGCGGATGTCGTCCAGCATGAGAGCACTTCCAATAGCAGCGGGATTGCGCTGGAACTGGCGAGCCCAAAACCGATCGCTGATGACCGCGACCGGACCATCCTTCCCGCCGGACGGATGATCATCGGCACCGGTGAAAGTACGGCCGATCACGGGAGAGACCCCGAGCGATGTAAAGTAATCCCCACTCGCAAGCATGCCATCGACGTGCGCCATGTCGGGACCGGACCGCATTTGAAACCGGTGGCTAGCCCACGTAAACATCGTCGAGAAGATCTCGTTACGTGAACGGAGCGCTTCAAACATCGGATACGTGAGATAGAACCGGGGCCGGCCGCCATCCATGCTCGCGAAGACGCTGCGCAGCTGCTCGGGGTGCGAAACCGGCAATGGCCGCAATAGCAGAGTGTCAATCAAACTAAAAATCGCTGTATTCGCGCCGATCCCCAAGGCGAGCGACAGAATTGCAACCGCCGTAAATGCCGGGCTCTTACGCATCATGCGCAGCGCGTATCGCAGGTCGCGGCCGAAATTCTCCAGTGGGTTGAGTCGTCGCGCGTCCCGGCACTCCTCTTTTCGCTGTTCCAGACCGTGCATTGCGCGCAGCGCTTCATGGCGCGCCTCCTCAGACGTGAGGCCCTTCGCGATATTCTCTTTTGTGCGCTGCTCCAGATGAAAGCGCATCTCTTCATCCAGCTCAAGCTCGACGCGCCTGCGCTGCAACAGCGTCCGCAGCCGCAGTGGAACGGTGTATAGCCAGTGCTCCAGGCGCATTTCAGATCTCCTCAAGGCGGATTACGTTGGAAATCGCGCTCGAAAGCCGCTCCCAGTTTTCCGTTTCTCGCTCAAGCTGCTTTCGGCCTAAGCGCGTCAGAGAATAGAATTTCGCCCGGCGATTGTTCTCGGTCGTTTTCCATTCGGCTTTGATCCAGCCTTCCTGTTCCAGCTTGTGCAACGCGGGATATAGCGACCCGTCGCTGACCTGGAGTACTTCTGCGGAAATTTGCCTGAGGCGGAGGGAAATGGCCCAGCCGTGGAGCGGCTCAAGCGCAACAATTTTTAGTAGCAGCAGGTCGAGAGTACCCTGGACCAGATCGGATGGTTTGCTCACTCGGTTACCGACACCAGAGTACTTCAACTCATCTCGGTAATCAAGGGGAAAGGAGACCTCCGAGAGATCTCCTTATCTTTTCTACTGAACCGGAACCAGCTTCCATTGCTGGTTGCTGCTCCCTAAGCATGTCCACTGCTGAATTCGCGCGCCGTTATCGACCGATACGCCTCTTACGTCCATGCACTTAGCGCTGCTGAGTGCGGTGATTGAGAAGAAGCCGCCGGCCGCCGGTTGAAATTGCCAGATCTCATTTGATCCGCCCCAGTATGGCCATTGGATGATCTGCGTGCCATTTTGTATTGAGCTAGGCCCTCCCAGGACATCCAGTTGCAATCCGCTGTTCTCCGCAGTAATCTCATAGCCGTTCTGCACGGCCGTGAATCGAAATTTCTGGTTCTCGCCGCCCGTGCACGTCCACTGCTGCATGGGAGCGCGCTCGGCCGTCGACATTCCGGTAACATCCAGGCACTTGCCGCTGTTTTTGGAAACGATGTTGACCCATCCCGCCGGAAGGACGCCAGCTTGCGCCGAGTTCACATTGACCATCAGGCTCGATTCATCCACCGCTTCGAAATCGGCCCCGACCAGCCACGTGAACTGGTGCATTTCATCGTCGTTCCAGCGTGAATCCGGGACTCCCGTGACAAACCAGGATGCTCCATTATCCGCAAGAATCATGCCGTAGGTCTTGAGCGCCTGCAAAACCACCTGCATATGCGGGCCGTAGCGGCTGATATCCACCGATTGCTTCAGGCGGAAGCGTTGCCCCATGGGCGGATACTTAGTGCCGCTGTAGCTTGATGCATAGTGCCGGGCCGGCCAGATGAACCGGTTCCCTGTCGGTATCCCGGTAAACCGGAGCGCATGATTGATATGACCGGACAGGACTTCGTCATAGCGCACCAGCCCGGGAAACATCGGAAGACCGGCGGCGTCGGCGGATGTATAGCCAGAAGCCCGCAGTTGATCCGAGTTCAGAGGGAAGATAGCTCCCGACCCGGCTAACCACGATCCGTCTGTCTGCTTTTGTAAGTTGAACAATTCGTACAGTATGCAGTTATCTTTATCGATCATCAGTAAGTGATGGTCGCTGCCGGCTTCAATTGGCGGATTCGGCGGAATTGGATACGGGCCAGCATCGCCATCGTAGTAGAACTTCACGTTGAACTTAGGCTGGCTCCCTGGTACTACCGCGTAAGGAATGCCATTTCCGGGGTCAAATCCGAAATCCGCGTGGCCTTTGTTTGTCGCTCCAAGCGTTTGAACGTACGCATCCGAATTGACATCGAGGGGCAGGGAATCTACCCGAGCGTTCCAAATGTTGTTCGAAGGAAAAACGGCACAGCCGCTGACAGTCGGGATTTGTGCTTGCAAAAACAATGCTGAGATCAGGCCTAGACAGGCAATTGGGAAAAAACGAACGGTGCTCATATTTGGCCCGCTGGGGGCCGGTGCTCTCTGATAGCAGTTCCCCATTTCCCGGCAAGTTCTCTCGCGCATTCGGCAACTTCCCTGGAAATCGCGGCATCCAACGGGGGATTTAAAATTCACTCATTGGAGATCCCATGCAGGCCGCCCTCAACACTTTCATGCGGCAGCAGTTGCTCGACCGGCGTCACCGGCTTGAACATGCAACCGCCCACAGCGAAGATCAAATCCATCTGCACATGCTTCTCGAAGAGGTCGATGGGGCGCTCGCCCGTATCGAGAACGGATCTTTCGGTATCTGCGAGTCCTGTCACGAGTCGATTGAGCCGGACCGCCTTTTATGCGACCCGCTTGCCCGGATCTGCCTCGATCACCTCTCCAGTCAGGAGCGTGATGCTCTGGAACGCGACCTGCAGCTTGCCGCCGAAGTACAGAAAGGTTTGCTGCCGCGCCAGAGTTTTGAACTCGATGGTTGGCACATCTGTTATCACTACGAACCGGCCGGCCTGGTTAGCGGAGACTATTGCGACGTAATCGACGCCGGAAAAGCGGGCCTGTACTTTATGGTTGGCGACGTTTCTGGCAAGGGAATGGCCGCTTCTATGCTCATGGCCCATCTCCATGCCATGTTTCGCACCCTGATCTCAGTTCATCTCCCGCTGGCGGACATGCTGAAGCACGCCAGTCGTGTGTTTTCCGAGAGCACCCTGCCCTCCCAATACGCGACCCTGGTGTGTGGGCGCGCCAGGCCAGACGGTACGGTAGAAATTAGCAACGCGGGACACCCCCCGCCGCTGCTCATCCGCGACGGGCATCTCACCCAGTTGGAGCAGTCGGACCTTCCCGTTGGACTCTTCGCCTCCGAACAGTTTTCAGTAACCGAATTGCGCTTCGAACCTGGCGATGGGCTTGTCATCTATTCCGATGGCGTTTCGGAGGCCCTCGATCCATCCGGGGCCGAGTATTCGACGGAACGGTTGCAGAACGTAATCCACCGCCGTGGACGAGTGGATGCGCCGGCGCTCGTTTCCGCATGTCGCGAAGACCTGACCGCTTTCCGCGCTCACGCCCGCCGGACCGACGATGTGACTCTGTTTGTTCTTGGCCGGGAGTTTACAGCCGAGACCCGCGCAACCGAGCCCGTCCGGGAGCTTTCTTTTAGCGGCGGTTGATCACGCGCGTCCGGAAGCTTATCGCTTCTCCGCCGCTCTCTGTTGGGGCGAGCTGAAATTCCCGAAATCCAGCCTTTGCGGCGCTCCAGTTCGGCCCTGAGGGTCGGTTTCTATCCACTCCACCCAGCGCGAAATTGGACGCGCGTCGCCAATCCGATACTTGTCCCGCACCGTCACTCTGATACGGTATCCCTGGTGCAACCTCAACGCCCATTGCGACTCCAGAGCGTGGTAGCTGCCGCCCGGTCCGCGAAACGCCTCGTGCAAGGCTCTGGGGGCGAACGTATTCGAGTTCGGGTTCTGCAGGCTCAAGTTCCGCACGTCGCCCGGCGCGCCAAACTGAATGCCAATCCGATGCCCGGCATGCTCGCCCGTTCCGCGCGACATCGTTCTTTGTGGAGTAATCAGTCGATGAGTCGCTACTCTTCCCGGCTCACCCAGCTCGCCTGAAATCTCCTCGTACTCAAAGCTTCCCTGTCGCCAGCGATTTTTGAAAACGAACTGATTGCTGATG
>DATIMA010000108.1:0-20221 GCA_035475915.1 Bryobacteraceae bacterium | reverse complement strand
TGCGCCCGGAGTCCGGAGCAGAGATATGCCAAATTCTTCCAAACCGGCGTCGCACAACTCAACAAGCATGATTACCCGCGCGCCACACTGCAGTTTAAGAATGCCATCCAAGTAAAGCCTAAGTCCGCTGAAGCCTACTATGAGCTCGGGCTCGCGTATTTAGGCGCTAAAGATGTTCGCACGGCAGTAAGTTGCCTGCGTAAAGCGTTGGAGCTGAATCCGAAATATACAGACGCAGAGTTGAAACTCTCCGAGTTGGCGGTCGCAACCCGCAATCCCGCAGAGCTTCAGGAGGCCGAGAAACGCGTCCGGCAGGTATTGGAGAATTCGCCGGACAATATAGACGCCCTGGATATTCTGGCCAACGCGGAATGGCAGTTGGGAAAGCCGGAAGAAGCGGAAAAACTGTTGAACCAGGCTTTTGGGTTGTTTCCTCAGGATTTGAAGCTTTCCGTGGCCTTGGCGCAAATCAAACTCTCGAAGAAGGATGTGGCCGGCGCCGAAGCGATTCTCAGGAAGGTGGTCGAGGCAAATCCCAAGCGAGCGGATGCCGCTGTAATTTTGGGGCGATTCTATGCTGCGACCGGACGTCTCAAAGATGCCGACGGGCAGTTCGAGCGAGCGCTCCATTTGGATCCGCAAAACGGGGGAGCGCTGGTTTCACTCGCCGCAATTCACTGGCAAGCCGGAAAGACGGATAACGCGGAAGAGCTTTACAGGCGAGCCGCCGCGTTGCCAGACGCTCAATATCAGGCAGTCCACGCCATATTCCTGTTCCGGTCCGGCAAGCGGGATGCAGCCATTAAGGAATTCGAAAAACTGCACAAACGGAACCCGTCCGACCGCGCCACCAGGACGCAGCTCATCATGGCATACGAAGCTGCGAACCGGGGCTCCGAGGCCGAAAAATTGATAGCGGCAGCGTTGAAGAAGAATCCGAAAGATGTGGACGCATTGCTGGACGAGAGCGCAATCTATTTGCGAAACGGTAAAACCGGCCAAGCGCAAACCGACCTCACCACCGCCCTTCACTTCCAGCCGGATTCCGCCAAAGCCCATTATCTGCTTGCGGCGGTGGATCAGGCGGCAGGCAAGCCCGGGCTGCAGAAGCAGGAGTTGTCCCAGGCGCTTCAAGTGAACCCGAATCTGCTGCCGGCCCGGCTTCAGTTAGCGGAACTGCTCATTTCCAGCAAAGGGGCGAAGGAAGCTCGAGACCTTTTGAACGAAGCACCACCGGCTCAAAAGAACGATCCCAAGGTTCTGGTCCATCTGAATTGGGCCGACTTAGCTCTCGGAGATCGGGCTGAAGCTCGGAAGGGCATCGACCGGCTGCTGGCGGCAAATCGCCAACCGGAAGTGTTGGTACAGGACGCGGCAGTCAAAATCATGGAGCGCGATTATGCCGGCGCCCGGCAGTCTCTGGAAGAGGCGCTTCAAAAGAGCCCTGAAAACACGGAAGCGCTGAGCCTGATGGTGCAGAGCTATCAAGCGCAGAAACAGTTGCCCGCCGCGGTCCAATGGCTGCGCGAGTACGCTGGGCAAAATCCCAAATCGGCCCCCGTGCAATTCTATCTCGGCGAGGTGTTGCTTCGGAACGGCGACGCAGGGGGGGCACGCGCCGCTTTTGCGGCGGCGAAAATGGCAGATCCTAAGTTAACAGCCGCCGATTTGCATCTCGCTCAATTGGATGTGCGCGACGGGAAGCTGGACGAGGCGCGGAAAACATTGCAGGCTTTGGCCGCGAAGAAACCGTCAGAGGGAGCTCCGCACTTGATGCTCGGCGACGTGGAGCAACAAGCCCGCAATTACCCGGCGGCTATTGAGCAGTACCGCAAGGCCCTCGAGCTGGATGAAAACAATGTGGAGGCGCTGAATAACCTGGCATTTCTGCTGGCCGAGTTTGGCAAGCAGCCGGATGAGGCGCTCAAGTTTGCTCAGAAAGCAGAAGAACTGTCGCCCGACAACGCCACCGTGGCCGACACGCTCGGCTGGGTCCTGTACCGCAAAGCGCTCTATACGTCCGCAATTCCGTACCTGGAACAGGCGGCAACGCACGAGCCTACCGGGTTGCGTGAGTGCCATCTTGCCCTCGCCTATCTCAAATCGGGAGAGCAGCGCAAAGGCCGGCAAATGCTATCGGCCGCTTTGCAGATGGATCCCAGCTTGTCGCACTCGGAGCTTGTGCAGGAAGCTGGGGCGAGCCAGCACGCAGCGAAATAGTCGACTTGTTCCAACTTCTCGGTTCCAGAAACGAAATCGTAGGACTGTTTCGCACTCGCTTGGCGGGCGCCGCTTCCGATCTCCTTGAATAAACAGCCTTACTCCTTTGGCACTAGACCTGCCCATGGGGTGTAGAACTTAACACCTCTCTAGAGAAGGAGAAACACGAAATGACTATTTGGAAACGCCTGCGCGCTCCATGCTTCGCAGGCACACTTGCTTTACTTACGCTGGGGGCAGGCATCGCCTCAGCGGACACCTTCACAAGCACATTGAGTACGCCTAATAGCGCTCTCAGTGCCGTTACGGGACCGTACGGAGAAGTGCTCGTCTCGTTGACGAGTTCTACGATGGCAACTATCACATTTACCGCCGACTCGGGCTTTCTGTTCACGGATGGGTCCTCTGTCGCCGCTAATGGCAGTTTCAGCTTTACGAGCGCCACGGGAGATTGCTCCTCCTGCGCTTACTCGAGCGGTGGTACCGGCAACGTTGACGGCGTCGGCAGCTATAATGCTATTGTCGATAGTGGTAACTCCGGCCCAGGCGGCAGGTCCAGCACGATAACCCTCGATGTCACCGCAACAGGCAGTACCATGTGGAGTAGCGCGTCGCAGGTCCTTAGCGCCACTGGTAATGGGTCCGGATTTGATGCTGCCGCTCATATTTTCGTGACTAGTGGCGCCAACACTGGCCTCACTGGTTTTGCTGCAGAACCCGCTGGCACTGTCCCCGAGCCGACGGCCATTCTTTTGCTTGGCTCCAGCATGATCGGACTCGGCGCAATCGTACGGCGCCGGAGGAGCACGCGATCGGCCCAGAGCTAAACATCTGCGGGACCGCTTTATAAAAGGACTTAGCCCATTCTGGCGAAATACCAGAATGGGCCATTTTTTTGATAGGCGCAGCCCGCGGCCACAAAGGCTGTTCTTTCTTCGTTGGCATTCGAAATGCACAAGCTGAGACACTTACCGGTCGCGCGATAAACAGCCCGACCTATTGTCGGAGGAGTGCAAGTGAATAGTGTCTCATTTTCCCGCTTTATACATATTTTCGCTCTATTCGGGTTGATATTTGTGTGGTCAGGCTGTTCCCGCTTGCGGCCCACCGAATCACAGTATCTTGCGAATGGAAAGAGCAAACTGGTACATGGGGACTATGCTCGCGCCATTCTGGATTTCAAGAACGCCGCCCAGCTTGCCCCGCGCGATCCGGAGCCGTTTTATCAAATGGCGGAGGCATACGAATCGGAAGGAGACCTCTCATCAACGGTCGCTTGCTTGAGAAAGGCTATTCAGCTCAATCCGAAGCATTCGACGGCACAAGCGAAGTTGGCCGAACTGTTGGCGGACGGCGCGCGCGGTGAGAAGACGCTGTTAGCGGAAGCAGAACAGCACGCAAGAGCTGCGCTTGCGGCCGCACCCGATGCGGCGAATCCTCGGCGGGTATTGGCGCTGACCATGTGGCAGCAGGGCAAAACCAAAGAGGCCGTGCAACTTCTTCAGGAGACCGCCGCGAACTTTCCGCGAGATCTGGACACGCCCTTAATGCTCGCCAGAATCGAGTTGGCTGAAGGACGAGTGCCAGCCGCAGAGCAGGCACTGCAAAGGGCCGCCGGGCAATCGCCCGGCACAAAAATCGAACTTGCGCTCGCAGATCTGTATTTGCACATTGGCCGCATTCCTCAGGCGGAGGGCCTTTTTCGGTCCGTGATTAAACGAGAACCGAAAAACGCTCAGTCTTTACTTGGGCTCGCTGTAGTGCAGGTACGGCAGGGCAAGATGGAGCAGGCCGATCAGACTTATCAGCAGATTGCTTCCCTTCCGGGGGAAAAGTATCATCCCCTGCACGCCTTATTTTTGCTGAACTGGGGGCGGCGGGATGCCGCGATCTCGGAGCTCGAGCGGCTCATCAAAGAATACCCGAAAGATCAGCAGATCTCCGCGCTACTCGTCTCGACCTATCTTGACGCGCACCGTACCAGGGCGGCCGAACAACTGCTCACAAAACTACTGAAAAAGAACCCGAAGAATAATAGGGCGTTGCTGGAGCGGGCAAAGCTGTATTTGGATAGCGGCAAACTGCGCGAAGCGCAGCTTGATTTGGATCAGGTCCTGCATTTGCAACCTGATTCGGCGGAAGCTCACTACTTGAAAGCAAAGCTGCAGGGCCTGGATGGGCAAGATCTCAATCGAAGGCAAGAACTCGCGGAGACACTGAGACTCAGTCCGACTTATCTGGCCGCAAGAATCGAGTTAGCGCAATTACTGCTCAGCGCAAATTCCGCGCAATCGGCTCTTGATCTCTGTAACTCCGCGCCGGAATCACAAAGGAAGTCCGTTCCTCTGATACTTCAGCGGAACCGGGCTCTGCTTGCTTTGGGCAACTTACAGAAGTTGAGGGCTACCATCGATGAGGAGCGGAAACTGTCGAACGCACCCGAGCTGGCCCTGCAGGACGGCCAGTTAAGATTCCGGCAGCGCGATTTCGCCGGGGCCCGCGCTGACGCCAAGGAAGTACTATCGAAACAGCCGGATGACATCGATGCGTTGAATCTGCTGGCAAGCACCTATACGGTTCAGAAGCAAATACCTGCCGCGATTGAAGCGATCCGCAATTATGCGGCGACTCGGTCCGCTTCGGTTCCCGTCCAACAGTTCTTAGCCCAAATCCTCGCAGCGCATGGAGACCTTGATCGAGCACGGCAGATCTTCAACTCCTTGAGAAGTAAGCCGGGCGCCGCGGAGAATGCAGATCTGGCCTTGGCTCAGATTGATCTCGCCCAAAACAAACTGGACGCAGCTCGCGAGCGGCTGGCTCCGCTTGCCGCTCATGGCAACAGCCAGGCCATTTTATGGCTTGCGACGGTTGATATGCGTGGGCGAAGATTCCCGGCTGCTATGGACGGGTATCGTAAAGTTCTTGCATCGGACCCAACGAACGTGCCGGCTCTCAATAACCTGGCGTTCCTGCTGGCGGAACGCGGCGGAAACCCGGCGGAGGCTCTGAAATTCGCTCAGCAGGCCGCCGAACGCGCTCCGGACCATCCCGACGTGCAGGGTACTCTCGCAATCGCGCTTTACCGTAATGGCGTATATCAGCAGGCAAAACAACAGATGGAAGCCGCAGTGTCTCACAAAGACAACGCGATACGCCGGTATTATCTTTCCCTTATCGATGACCGCATTGGCGATCCAGAGCAGAGTCGGAGCAATCTGAAAGCGGCGATGCGCTTGGACCCTAACGTGGTGGTCGAGATGCAGAACCGCTAAACTCCGCCTCTTTGCCGAGTAAGCGGTTTTCGCGCGTAGGTGGTTTTTTTCGCCAAAAAACCGGATTCTGTGGTTTGCAAACAAAATTGATGGATCGTGTTTGGCCGCCGGGCTCTCAATCAAGCAATTGGGGCCTCGGAGATGCGGCGCTGGGTACGAGCGCAATTCATTTGTTTTCAGGCGCTTCGCGAAATCCAGAGGTAAAGGCGTAAGCATCGTCTGGCCCGGGGCGCGCTAATGTCCTTTGGGTATGTACCTGCTTTGTACCTTTGCAGAGGGGTGTACGGAGATATCGTGCCATCCCAAAACACTTGCAAGGAGGAGAAAATGCATTATCGGTTATTATTTTTGACAGGCGTTCTCGCCATCACTGTGCCTCTGATTTATGGTCAGGAGGTTGACCCGGCGACGCTACATATAGGTGCTGGCGTCGGCACTGCCTGCGCTCAAGGCTGTGCGGGAGATCCAAATCTGTTAGGATCCACCGCAACCGTAGACATCTATCAAAATCAAGGCGGGTCAACTACCCTCACCAGCGGTAACTTCGCCCTGATCCTCGCGGTCGCTAATGGTCAAGCCGCTCCATCCACCTCGATCACTGAACAAGACTACAGCAGTGCGGGGACGGTGACGGACACTGGCACTGCTACGCTAACGAAGACGGCCACATTCACCACCAGCAGCAGCGATGTTTACACCTCGTTGGGTTTGAACTTTGGCGATAACTCCAACAACCCGACTAATCTTTTTGGCACCGTGGCGACGAAAGCTGGGCTGACAGGGGTAACAAGCTTCACACTCTACGAGTACGTCGTCACGGGGTCATCTCTCGTCCCACACGGCTATGCTCAGTTCACATTCGGTTCCAACCTGTCTAATGGAACGTACGCGATTTCATATGGTTGTGATGGTACGCTCAGCTCGACCGGATGCGCATCAGCCGGCATTACCTATAGCACTCCTTTCACGGAAGCGGGCTTGGTCGACGCACCCCCGGTACCGGAGCCAACTTCCATCCTTTTGCTTGGCTCCAGCATGATCGGACTCGGTGCGGTTATTCGCCGGCGTCGGCGGAACACGCGATCGGCCCAGAGCTAAACATCTGCGCAGGACCGCTCTATAAAAGAACTTAGGCCCATTCTGGCGAAATACCAGAATGGGCGTTTTTTTGATAATTCATTCGTTCCCTTGTAAGCCGCGCTTCATTTGTCCCATTCCTTCCGCCCACATGCCAGCGAGATAAGTCCATCAGCGGACATTTTGCAAATTATCCGGCACGGATCTTAAAATTCATCACTGTTTGTTACAAGCAATCCCGGCGTACTAGGGTAACTCCTTGAGTTTACTCGCCGACTCTTTTGGCCTCCGACCTGCGTGTTGCCAGACGGAGCGTAAGGACAATGACTTTTTGCAAGTGTCTACGCAGTGTATTCTTTCCCGGCCTATGCCTTTTTCTCTTTACACTGCCTGCTTCGGTTGCACGAGCGGATATCGCAACGCTAACCATCGGTGCGCCGAATACCGCCATGACCTGCTGCACCGGTCCATACGCAACGGTCCAGATAGACCGGGTTGATGCCACTCATGCGGTGATCACTTTCGCTTCAGACACGAACGGAGATTTCATTTACTTAATCGGCGCCAGCGGGGCTGCCGACCTCAATGTGAACGGCAGCTATGCGTTGGGTGGGGTCACCGAATCGAACAGTCTCGCGGGGTTCACGTCAAAGTTTAAGGACAACAAACCCGGCGAGGCAGCGGGATTCGGCAAGTTCAATCTTAGCCTCGACAATTCTGGCGGGTTCACCGATTCTGCCACTAGAGTCAGCTTTACGATCACGAATACAAGCGGCGCCTGGCCGAGCGCATCGCGCGTACTCACCCCGAACAGAGGTGGATTCGAGGCTGCCGTTCACGTCTTCGCGTGTGCCGAACCGGGTTGCAGCACTTCTTCCCGGGCATTCAAGACTGGATTTTCCGCCAACGATCCGCCCACTAACGTTCCGGAGCCGGCCGGCGCGGTTTTGCTTGCTTCCAGCATGATCGGCGTGCTAATGCGACGCCGGTCGGTCAGAGTTCCAAAAACCGAGATACGGCGCTAACTTAATGTGGCGTACGCACTCGTGCGTGCGCCACGTTAAAGATTGCCCCTGGCAGGACGCCGCAATCAGCGCCCGATTGCTTGCTGCACTTCGGGAATGACAGCCTCAGCAAATGATCGTGCATCTCCCAGCGCATCGGGGCGGTCCGGAAGTACAATTCTCACAATCGATCCTGAGGTATCGCCATTTGAAATGGCGTCCCAGGCTCGAAACAGCTTGCCGGAATATTCACTCGCCACGATGCGCTCTTTGGATTGATACCAATAGATAACCAGTTGCCGTTCACCGCTCTTCTCAATCAAGTACTTATTTACAGCTACATGCTTCGATCCGAGTTGCACATCGGTGAAACCGGATTCCAGGATCTCCCAGCCGCCGCCCGGCAAGCAGTTTTTCGGCGAGTGCATGCTTTCTCCAGGCCGGGTTAAGGCATAATAAGCGACAAACAGGCCCAGTGATTTCGTTTCCTTCTGGTAAGTTCTCGACACGTAGGAGGTCGGGCGCAAGCTTTCCAGCACAGATCCGCTAAGCGGCGGATCCTCTCTCCCCACCCAGCCATCAATGCGGCGATCGATGGTTTGCAACGGTTTCGCCAGCGCAGTAGCCGGACGCAATTCGATCAAAGTGGCGCCGGTCCATGCGGCGCACATCAGAAACAAGCTGATGCCGAAATACCAGGAACGCTGGGTCATCCCGTTGGTCTCCTCTCCAGCACGGCTCGAAGCAGCCGTGCCGCGGCAAAGAGCGCGACCGAGCCGGCGACGTACACGATCCAGCCGGAAAAGCTGTGATAGAAGCCGGTCGCCAGCTCCGGGTTGTATTCCGCGAGAAGGGCTGTCCCCGCGATTCTTACGATATTAAAGAGGATGGCAATGGGGATCGCAATGGCTAGCAGGACTGCTTTGGTCCGAAACCGGGAACACTCCACATAGCCCAACAGCAAAGCGGTAACCGAGAGCGAAAGGGCAGAATGAAGGCCGCTGCAAGCCTCCGCGACTCCTAAGGATATGTTTGGCAAGTAAATGATGTTGCCGTCGCGATAGATGGTTAATCCCAGTAACCGCACAACATCAGTCGCAACGCTGGTTGAATAGAGCTGCAAGGGAGCAGTCACTTGGTAATAGACCACTGTGGGCAGCGGAATCATGGAGAACAGCAGGATCAGTGGAAAGGCAAGCACCTGCAGCCGGCGGAGGCCCCAAAATGTCCAGACGAATCCGGCGAGTAAGAGCACCAGGGAAGCACGAGTCAAAAAAAATTCCACCGCCAGCCGTCCCGCCAGGTAGACCAGACAAGCCGATCCCGTAAGCCATAACCCGCGGCCGTCAAAGAGTGCGGGCCGGGCTGCGATGCTCTGCCGGCGACACCAAACGACGTATGCCACCAACGGGGGAATCAAAAACCCGTAAGAATAGCCCTCTTGCTGCCACCAATCCAGCACCATAGCAGGTATGACCTGCCAATACATGACGACAAGCACAACCGCAACGAGTGCAAGCTGGACTTTTGCGCTAATCCCTCGCGACGTGGCGGCACTAGATGGGGCTATCGCCTCAGGGAATGAACTCATGCGTCTGCGGGGTTTCTACAGCAGGTAAGTCACCAACCGTTGTGGGGCAGATTGACCTGCCCCACCCCCAAAACGCGAGTTCTACATTTTGGCAATAGTTCCAATTTTCCGGGAACCCGGATCGCTCGTAAGAAACGGAAAGGCAAAGGAATCGGGAATCGATGGTGGCTGGTAAATTGCTTCGCTGGGGTATACCGGCTATTCAACACGAAACCAATGGCATCCAGAAAACGTTCTGCTGAGCGCTTTTATCTGCCTCCACTCTCCCTGGTCCGAGCAGTGTGGAAGCGCAAGACGAGCCTATGTCTGCTGTTTATCGCGGGATGCGCGGTTACCGCAGCCGTTACGTATGAGTGGCCGCCCAAATATAAGTCCGAAGCGGTGATTCTTGTCGAATCGCAAAGGATTCCGCAAGACTTCGTGACCGCGACAGTCAACGATGACCTCAAAGAAAGGCTAAGCAGCCTGAGCGCGCAGATCCTAGCTTATTCGCGGCTGCTCGAGATCGTAAAGAAGTTTGATCTTTACCACAAGGAACGGCAGACGCATGCGGAGGAAGAGATCATCGAGCAGATGCGCGGGGATATTGATATCCAGCTTGTCAAGGGATGGAGCCAGGAACGACCCGGCGCTTTTCGGATCTCCTATGAAGGGAAGAATCCCGCGTTAGTAGCATCGGTTGCAAATGAACTCGGCAATCTCTTCATTGAGGAAAATCTGCGCTCGCGCGAAGTGCAGGCGACCGGGACATCCGAGTTTCTCGATAACCAGCTCGCGGATGCCAAGAGAAGGCTGGAAGAGCAAGAAGCCAGGCTCAGCCAGTATAAGCTCGAGCACCAGGGGGAATTGCCCGAGCAGGAAAATAGTCTGATTGCGAGCTTGAACCGGCTGCAGGTGCAACTGCAAGGCATTCAGGAAGCGCTCAGCCGCGCGCAGCAGAACAAGATTCTTGTTCAAGATTCGATCCAGGCCGGCCAGGCCACGCTCGCGACAATGGCACGTATCGGCCAGCGATCGGTCGCTGTGGGAACAAACTCCTCAGGACTTGGCAGCGACCCGCGGTCGATCAAACAATTAGAAGCACAACTGGCAGAGCTGAGAACGAGATACACCGAGGATTACCCGGAGGTGCTGAGCGTGAAGGCCTCGCTCGCCGAGGCCAAAAAGAGAGCGGATGAAAGCCAGGCTCGAGGGTTAGATGGCAAGGGTGCACGGGGCAAGGCGACAGCGCAGCCAGCCTCCCCAGCGGCCGGCCTGGAGGAGGCAGAAATAGATGATCCGTCTCTAGCCGCGGCACTGGCAAACGAGCGAGAACGGCTGAACAATCTGAAAGCGCAACAGGCTGTCACGCTCAAGCAGATTGAAAGCCTTACTTCCGAGCGGGAGCGAATTCTCGCCCAAATCAATTCGATTCAATCGCACGTCGATCGATTGCCGGTGCGAGAGCAGCAAATGGCATCGGTGACGCGGGATTACGAGATTACCAAGGCAAATTATCGATCTCTCCTGGATAAAAAGCTGGCCGCTGGAATGGCGGCAGATATGGAAAAGCGACAAAAGTCGGAGAGATTCACGATGCTCGAGCCGGCACGCGTGCCGGAGGTGCCTTTTAAGCCGAATCGGCCTCTTGTCGGCGCGATCGGCGTTGCCCTGAGCCTGGTGCTTGCCATCGCGTTTGTCATCGGAAAAACGTTTCAGGAGAACGTCGTACTCGGAGAGTGGGAACTGCCTAAAGATGTCGTGATATTGGGCCGCGTACCCCTGATGGATGTGAAGACATCCGCGGCGGAATCGGGCGCCAATCCATTCAAAAGATCGACTGCCGCTAGACTTGCGGTCTCATTCCTGATCGCAATCGTTGTCCTCGGGATCGGAACAGGCCTCTATTTCGGTTGGCGGCCGCTATAGATCTGAGGCCGCTAATTAGGACGATGCTCAGATCCTCATACACCATGACGGCGAGATCGGAAGGTTCACGCCCGTGATACGCCTTCTGCACGTCCATTTTGCTGGGCGGACGGTCTTGCTACTCATCTCAGAGACGATACTCGTCGCAGCCGCGCTCATAGCTGCTGTTTTTGGCTGGGTTGCCATAGATGGGGACGCTCCGTTAGTTTATGGCGGCGAATTATACAAGTTTCTCCTGCCCTGCGCCATGTGCATGCTGAGCATGTATTACTACGATTTATATGATTCGGCGGTGTTAAGAAGCACGCGTGAATGCCTGCCTCGCCTTGTCCAGGCGCTTGGCACCGTCTGTGTGGCTATCATGCTGCTGTATTACGTGTATCCAGTCGTGCAACTCGACCGTGGCGCATTCCTGATTTGGATCGCGCTCGCCGGAGTTGTCTTGGTAATGTGGCGGCATTTGTTTTGGGTGCTGAACCGTTCCAGCCGCCTGAGTCAGCGGACATTACTGATTGGTACTGGCCCGCTGGCGCAGGCTTTGCCGTATGAGATCGCCGTCAGACCCGAGTTGGGAATCGATCTCCTGGGATTCGTGGGTCCAGAGGTGGAGAGCTCCGAAACGGATCTCTTCAAACTCGGCGAACTGGAGCAGCTCGACGATTTGGTCGAGGAGCGGAACATATCTCGATTGATTATCACAATGCGCGACCGCCGTGGAGCACTTCCCGTCGAGGCGCTTCTGGCGATCAAGTCGCGTGGCGTAACTGTACAAGACGGAGTGCAGGTGTACGAGGCCATTACAGGCAAGATACACCTGGAATCGCTGCGGCCCTCCTGGCTGCTCTTCTCCAATGGATTCTGCGTCTCGAAGGCAATGCTCCTCTACAAACGAGTAGCTTCGATTATATTCTCCATCCTTGGTCTCGTCGTAAGCCTCCCGGTAATGATGATTGTGGCATTGGCGATTCGCCTGGATTCTCCAGGGCCGATACTGTTTCGCCAAAAGCGCGTCGGGAGAGGTGGCAAGCAGTTCACGATTTTTAAATTTCGGACGATGTTTCAGGGATCGGATTCGCACGGAGCATGGAAGCCTGCCGAGAAGCGAGATCGCCGTTTCACACGACTTGGGAAATGGCTTCGCCGCACCCGATTGGATGAACTGCCGCAACTATATAACATTCTGCGGGGCGACATGTACTTCATAGGGCCCCGGCCATTTACTTCGAATTTGGAGAATGATTTTTCGCAGCAGATTCCGTTCTATAGCTACCGCTGGAGAATAAAACCGGGCGCTACCGGCTGGGCGCAGACGCAGCGCGGCTATTGCAGTTCCCTGGAAGACAATGCAGAAAAGCTCAGTTATGACCTCTATTACGTCAAGAATTTATCGCTGGGGCTAGACTGCTTGATTTTATTTCAGACGATTAAGATTTTGCTATTGGGTAGAGGATCGCGTTAGACCTCGTCGATTGTTTCGGCGAGATTTTTATTTGCATTTACTTTCAAGCACTTACATAGACTTATGTAAGTGAGAGGGCGGAGCTGTATCAGGATGTCAGAAGCCACGGATCAACCATGTTTTCGTTGGTACGCCATTCACACTCGATCGCGTCATGAACAAATCGTTCGAGATGAGCTAACAAAAAAGAGCATTGAAAACTATTTGCCTGTCTTTCATGAATGGCGTCAATGGAAGGACCGCAAGAAGTTGGTGGAACAACCAGTCTTTAGCGGTTATATTTTCGCTCGATTTGTAGATGCTGGAGGCGCGCATATCAACGTTCTGCGAACGCGCGGGGCAGCACGAATACTGGGAACCGGGAGCTACTTCTCGCCTGTGCCAGACTGCGAAATCGAATCCGTCCGCTGCATGTTGGAGACGGACAGTCATTGCTTTCTGCATCCGTTCTTGCGCGAAGGCGCATGGGTGCGCGTGAAGCGAGGCCCTCTCAGAAACCTCGAAGGCCTATTCGTCCAAATGAAGAGCCGGGGCCGCCTGATCGTTTCGGTAAATCTCCTGTCGCAGTCGGTGGCGACAGAGCTGGACGTCAGCGAGGTAGAGGTGATACGCCCTGGCAAGCAGCAGCTCGATAGAAAGGGGCCGGGCCTGGCGGTCGCCTGATCTTCCCAGGAACGAACCTATTGTGTTGCCTGCGATTCCTTTGACAGACTGGCGGGTTCTTGTTTTCGCCTTGGGGATAGCTTGGATTGCCTACCTATACCTGGGCTATCCGGCACTGCTCGCGATAATCGGGCTCGTGCGGCGAGTGCGTCCCGAGAGTCGTGAAGACTATTTCCCAACTGTCTCGGTTCTCATAGCCGCGAGGAATGAAGAAAAGGACATTGCTTGGAAAATTCGCGAGACGCTGGCATGGAACTATCAGGCAGATCGGCTCGAAATCCTGGTGGCGTCGGACGCTTCAACAGATCGGACAGATGAAATAGTTCTTGCGCTAAAGGATTCGCGGGTGAGATTGATCCGCATGCCGACGCGAGTTGGAAAGAGTTGTGCGTTGAATAATCTGGCGCGGCATGCGTCTGGCGAGTTTCTATTTTTTACGGATGCCAACGCACATATCGAGCCCGAGGCGCTTCAACGGATGATTCGGCACTTCGCGGATCAAAAAGTGGGTTGTGTGACAGGTAGCACATCAGCGACATCGCCTCAGTCGGGCGGTAACGGAAGCATCGCCAAAGGAGCAGGAATCTACTGGAGTTACGAATCGTTGCTCCAGTATTTGGAAAGCCAGATCGGCTCCGTCTTGGTGTGTGATGGCGCCATTTTTTGTATACGAGCATCGCAGTTCCGTCCGCTAATACCTGAAATCGCGAACGACGTCCAAACCCCCGCCGACGTCGCCAGCGGAGGATATTGGGTGATTTATGAACCAAGAGCACGCGCGATCGAAGTCGATACGAGTTGTCCACGGGAAGAGTTGAGCCGACGGAGGCGTATTTGCGGACAAGGCGCTTTGGGAGTGCGTTGGCTCGCAAGAAGAGATCGGCCCCTTCGGCAATGGCAGTTTTTCTCGCACAAAGTCTTACGTTGGCTAACGCTAATTCCAATGGCAATGGTGCTTTTTTCCTCGGTAGCGTTAGCATGGAGACCCATTTTCGCCGTTATCGCCGCCGCTCAGATCCTCTTCTATGCCATCGCTCTACTGGGCTGGGCTCTGACGCGGGCAAACCGATCCATGCCCCGTTGGACTTCGGTCCCCTTCTATATTGTGCTTGGCGTGTGGGGGGCATTGTTGGGCATCATTGATACTGCTCTAGGCAAGCGCTTCGCCATTTGGGAAATTCCGACGCTTTCGCGCGGCCAGCAGGTATCTAAGTGAAAACGAATCAAGGCGCGGCCTGCGTATTCTCAGTAGATGTCGAGGACTGGTTTCATATCCTCGGTTTGCCTGGAAGTTCCACGTGCAGTGAATGGGAAACATTCCCCTCAAGGGTGGAACGAAATTTCCTGAGATTACTCGATCTCCTCGATCAACACCTTGTCTCGTCGACCTGTTTCTTTTTGGGCTGGGTGGCGCAGAAGTATCCGCGACTGGTAAGGGAAGCGTTTCAGCGTAAGCACGAAATCGCTTCGCACGGGAACAAACATCGCTTGATCTATGAAATGAGTCGAAGCGAGTTTCGCGAAGATGCGTCGAGTTCGCGGAAGCTTTTAGAAGATATCTCCGGGGCGTCAGTAGACGGATTCCGGGCGCCGGGCTTCTCAGTAACTCCTGCGACATCTTGGTTCTTTGAAACGTTGCTAGAAGCAGGATTTCGATACGATTCGTCCGTATTTCCGGCGCGCCACGGGCATGGAGGAATGCCGGGCGCGGCGCGTGGTCCTCATTTCATCGGCGAGTTGTTGGAATTTCCGATCACTGTGGCAAGCGTTTTGGGCCGGCCGGCCTGCTTCTTTGGGGGAGGTTATTTGCGGTTGAGCCCGCTTCCTGTTATCCGCGCCATGGCCGCTCAGGTGCTTGATGAGGGGCGACCGATCATCTTTTACGTACACCCGCGGGAGATCGATTCATCTCAACCCCGGTTGCCGATGCCACTGCACAGACGATTCAAATCGTACGTCAATATCGCATCGACTGAGAGAAAGATTACGAGCCTGCTTGCGGAATTCAAATTCGATACTTTCGGGCGGCTGTCAGAGCAGTACGTGGAACGGGCAAACTGCTGGATCGACTCGCCTCAACCAAGAGTAATGGCGGGAGGCGCGTAAGATGCAGGTTGAGATTTGGAAAAACGCGATTACGTGGGATACCTTTGTCGAAGCGCACCCGAACGCATGCAATTACCACCGCTGGTGCTGGAGAGAGGTCATCGAGGACACCTTCGGACATAAGCCTTACTATTTGGCTGCTGTCGAAAACGGCACAATGGTCGGCGCCCTTCCGCTGTTTGGCATTCAAACGCGGCTATTCGGATGCTCTCTCGTCTCGATTCCTTTTTTTACCTACGGCGGCATTTTGACCGATCGGTCAGATGTACAAGACGAGCTGCTTAAAATGGCAGCGGAGATCGCTCGAGAGATCAACGCCAAACAAGTCGAGCTTCGGCACGTGGATGAACGTGGCGGGTGGCCGCATGTTTGCTCGAAGGTCACGATGGAAATGACTCTTCCCTCGACGCCCGATGAATATTTGAAAGCGCTGGGTTCGGGTATGAGAAAAAAAGTGCGCTATGCGTCCCGCCATTCGCTCGTACCGCAATGGGGAGGCATTGACCTGGTTCCAGACTTTTACGACGTGTTTGCCGCGAATATGCGCGATCTTGGCACGCCGGTGTATCCGATAAGTTTCTTTATTAACCAAATCCGGCGTAGCCCGCAGACGATTCGAATTCTGTTGCTGCGGGAAGGGAGACGGGCGGCCTTTGCGGCATTTCTGTCTTCTTTCCGCTCGAAATTAGAACTCCCTTGGGCGGCGTCGCTTGCCCCCGCCCGAGAGAAGTACTCTCAACTCCCGCTGTATTGGCAATTTATCGAATGGGCGATTCTAAACGGGTATACCAAGCTCGATCTCGGACGATGCACGCCAAACAGCGGACCGCATCGGTTCAAACACCACTGGAATTGCGTGGAACGCGCTTTGAACTGGCAGTATTGGCATTCCCCTGGCGTATCGGCGGGACAGCTTCGGCCTGAAAATCCTAAATATCAATTGGCAATTGCCCTGTGGAAACGCTTGCCCTTGGCCGTGGCAAATACAGTGGGACCGCGAATCGTGCGGGGGTTGCCCTGACATGAACATAGGCAATGGATTACGGGCCGATTGTTTGACCGAAGAGCCTGCTGCGCAGAATGGGTTGCCAGGTCAGCGCGGGCTGCACATTTTCGTGCTGATTGATGCGCTCGGGTGGGAATTCGTTAAGAACCGGGAGTTCCTTAACGACGTCCTGACCTATCGCACACCCCTTCGGACCGTGCTCGGTTTCAGTTCGGGCGCAATTCCGACCATCCTGACCGGATTGCCGCCGGCCCGAACCGGTCACTGGAATCTGTTTTATTACGATCCTCAAACTTCGCCGTTCCGCTGGCTAAAATACTTCAACTTCCTACCCGACCGGCTGCTGGACAGCCGGGTTGCCCGAAAAATCGTTAAAGAATTAGGCAAGCGCGTTCTCGGGATGGGACCGTTGTTTGAGTGTTTCGTGAGCCCGCGGCTGATGCCCTGGTTCAACTGGATCGAAAAGCACGACATTTATTCTCCCGGCGGAATTACCGGAGCACGCTCCATTTTCGATGAACTCGTTGAAACACATACCGGTTTTCGTGTGTACACCTACCGTGACTGGAAAGACAACGAGATCCTGGCCAAAGCCCGGCAGGATATCAGCGCAAGGGAAGCTTCTGTGTTTTTCCTTTATCTCAGCGAGATCGATCATTTTCTTCACTTTCATTGCGATGAACCACATAGTGTAGATGAGATTCTTGCGCGTTACGCGGACCAATTGCGCGCGTTGTACCAACTCGCCCAGAACGTAAATCCAAGCGCCAGCATGACCATATTTTCCGACCACGGCATGGCGCCCGTTCGGAATCGGTATCCGCTGATCTCGGAAATCGAGGCGCTCGGGCTGCGGTCTCCGGACGACTATCTCTCTGTCTACGATTCGACCATGGCGCGGTTCTGGTTGTTCAGCGCGCGGGCAAAGGAGGCGATCACCGCGGCTCTGGACCGCATACCTTGCGGCAAAATCCTCAGCCGGTCCGAACTGGCTGCGCTTGGCCTCGACTTCCCGGATAACCGGTACGGCGACCTTATCTTTCTACTCAATCCGGGATGGCTGATTTCGAACAACAATTTCTCGAGTGGCGGCTGGCACCCGCTCGGAATGCACGGATATCACCCGGATGACCCGTCCTCGGATGCAATTTTTCTGTCAAGCCGCGATCCCGGCAGGCCCATGCACAGCATCGCGGACGTGCATGCATCGCTGAGAGAGGCAGTGGAATGCTAGCCGGCCAACGCTTGAATGTGTTGCTATTCGGCAACGACCCTACCACTCGCGGCGGCGCTGAAGAGCACATGCTGATGCTGGCGCGTGCCCTTCGGCGCGACTCGTTCCGCGTTGTTCTCGCATGCCCGCCGACCGTGCTTTCCAAGTTCGGAGCCGATATCCCCTCCGATGTAGTAGCGGAACCGATCGAATATTACAATCCGACCGACATCAAGGGAGCGCGGCAACTCGCATCGTTGCTTCGCCGGCACGCCATAGACATACTTCATTCGCATATGTTCCACGCGAGCCTGGTGGCTTCGCCGCTTGGGCGCTTCTGCGGCGTACCCGTCATCGTTGAGACTCCGCACGTTCGCGAATACTGGCGCCGGGGCTGGAAACGCTCCTATTTCGTGGATCGGTTGGTTGCACGGATGGTGGACGCTTACATCGCAGTCTCGGAAGCAAACGCTCGATACCTGGCCGGCGAAAAACGTCTGCCCGCGAGCAAAATCCGAACGATCCAGAACGGTATTGACACAGAGCGATTCTGTCCTACGCGCGGCGAACATGGCGAGTTGCGAAAGGCCTTTGGACTGGCGAAATTTGATTCCGTTATCGCCGTCCTTGCACGATTAGAACCCCAGAAAGGTCACGCTCTCCTGCTGGATGCTCTTTCAACTGTGTGCAAGCAGTTCCCTCGGGTTTGCGTCGTGCTTTTAGGAGAAGGCTCCTTGCGCGAGCCGCTCGAACAACAGGCTAGATCGCTGGATCTCACACCGAATATAAAATTCGCAGGTTTTCAGGGAAATACACCCGAGTGGCTTGCGGCAAGCGATTTTACGGTTCTGCCGTCCCTCTACGAAGGCCTGCCACTGGCCGCCATGGAGTCGCTGGCTATGGCGAGACCGGTGATTGCAACCGCAGTGGATGGCACGCCGGAAGTCGTGCTGAATGGTCGAACCGGCCTTCTGGTGCCTCCCGGAGATGTCTCCGCCCTGGCCCAGGCGATGTGCCGATTGCTGGAAGACCGCGAATTGACATGCCAGCTCGGAATTGCAGGCCGCCAATGGATTGTAGATCGCTTCAGCATCGGACGGCAGATTCGCGACACGGAAGCGCTCTACTTTGCAGCAATGAAGAAAAAGGTTCGGGTGCCCGCAACCGCGGATCCGGTCCAGACCAACTTGGTTTAATGGTGAATCCCGAGCAGCACATCAAGGAGGCCGTTTGCCAGGTTTGTTCCGGCGAGTTTGCACAACTGCGCTCGATCGTCCTTACCGGAAGCATGGCGCGGCAGGAAAGCTCTTTCTCAAATCGGAATGGCTCCTGGCATTGCGAAGGCGATGCAGAGTGCCTTTTGGTTTTCGATAGCAGAAGTAAGCTGCCCGATAGCGCTTGGATCGCGAGCGCGATCCGGCAAATTGACGATCGGCTCGGGGTTGCGGGAATTTGCTGTCCAGTTTACCTCTCGCCCGTAACGATGAACTACTTTCGCAAAATGCAGCCCCATATCTTCGGTTACGAACTGCGCATGTGTGGCGATGTGATCTGGGGCGATCCAGCCGTACTCCGCGCGATTCCTGAATTCGGGGCCGGCGACATTCCCAAAGAAGACGCCTGGAGAATGCTGGCGAATCGTCTGATCGAATTACTCGAATGCGCGGCTTCGGATCTGCGTTCCGATGCACCGCTCACCCCGGCTTTGCAGTACAAGCTTGGCAAGCTGTATCTCGACATGGCGAGCTCGTATCTTATATTCGTAAACGCATTTGAAGCGGGCTACCGCCGCCGAGCCGAAATCCTGGAGCAAGTGGCTGCGGCCCAACCAAACCATCCTTTTCAATCTCTTGAGACATTCGTGGAACGCGTTCGCTCCGCCACGCGGTACAAACTGCAAGGCGAAGGCACAGTGGACGAACGCGCAAGCTGTATATTTGCAGCGATCACCGATGCAAAAGCCCTATGGTTGTGGGAGTTGAAGGAGCTATCCCAATCCCCGAGCGGAATGCCGAAGCAATCCGCGTATCAGCGCTTGCGAGGATGGAGCTTTGTAGCTCGCCGATGTGGCTGGGGAGAGACGCTACGCTATGGGACACGGTGGTTGACCGGAGGACTGCGGTCATCTCCCCGATATTCGATTTACCGCGCTGCAACCGAAATACTATTCGGCCTGGGAACTCCGGTCGCTGAATCAAAAACAGCGCTGGTGTCAGACGAGCTGAGCCGACTGCTCCCGGTCGTTCGGCACAACCAATCTGCGAACTGGCGCGAAATGGCCGTCGAAATCGGTTGGAATTATCACCAGTTTCTGGAGGCAACCCGGGCATGAAGACCTCTTTCGCCGATAGCCGCCTGCCCACGGTGGAAGACGAGCAATTGACCGGCTTCGGCACAGTCCGATCGAGTCAGCGCCGGGTGCTGATGCTCGCAAACAGCTTGCCCTATCCATCCACGAATGGCTACAAGATGCGGGTATGGGCGATACTGAACTGCCTTCGTGCGGAGCGCTGCTGTGTGGACCTTTTGTGCTTCGGTGATCCTGCGGAACTGGATCGACACAGAGTGGAACTATCTCATGTTTGCCGGAACATCGAAGTCATTCCACGCAAGGTCGCCAGCCTATCCGCCGGAATGAATCTACGTATGCGGATTGCCGCGTTTTTCTCGCCATATCCTTATGGGCCCGCCAGTTCTCGCTC
>DATIMA010000107.1:0-6878 GCA_035475915.1 Bryobacteraceae bacterium | reverse complement strand
TACCTGCATCATTATTTTCACGTTTTCTTCATTCTTATGCGGCGCGGCTCCTTCGCTGGGCATCCTCCTGCTTGCGCGCGCGGTCCAGGGCGCGGGCGGTGGCGCACTGCAGCCTATCTCGCAAGCGATTCTGCTCGAGAGTTTTCCGCCCGAAAAACGCGGCCTGGCGATGGCGGTATTTGCGCTGGGCGTGGTGGTCGCCCCCATACTGGGCCCCACCTTCGGCGGCTGGCTGACCGACAACTATTCCTGGCGCTGGAGTTTCTACATCAACATTCCTATCGGCATCCTGGCGGTGATGATGATCTTGCGGAATGTGGAAGATCCGCCTTACATCAAGCACGCTTCGCCCGGCAAGTTTGACGCGTGGGGCCTGGGACTGCTGGCAATCTGGCTGGGTTGCCTGCAGGTGATCCTCGACAAAGGGCAGGAAGACGACTGGTTTGGCGCTACCTGGATTCGCTGGGCCACGCTTCTCGGCTGCGTTTGCTTTGTGCTATTCCTTGCGTGGGAATTGACCAAGGACAAGCCGCTGGTGGACCTGAAGATTTTCAGGAACCGAAATTTCGCCACCGGATGCCTGCTGATTACACTGTTCGGCGCAGCCATCTATGGGCTGGTGGTTCTGCTGCCGCTTTTCTATCAGGAACTCATGGGATACACGGCTCTGAACGCGGGGATTATTGTGAGCCCGAGAGGTGTTGGCGCGATTGTCGCGATGCCCATCATTGGCATTCTCACCACGCGAATGGACAACCGGTGGCTGATTGGGTGTGGATTCTTCACCTTCGCCATCTGCAGCCTGTGGTTCGCGGAGGTTAACCTGGCGATTGGTCCGTGGTCGTTCTTATGGGCGATCATCCTCAGCGGGTTCGGCTCCGGCATGGTGTTTGTTCCGCTCTCGACGACCACCATGGGGACGCTCTCGAATGAACAGATCGGCAATGCCAGCGGGCTGTACAATCTGCTGCGCAACGTTGGCGGCAGCATCGGCATTTCCATCGTGAACACGATTCTGGCGCGGCACGAACAGATTCATCACAACGAAATGGCACATATGATAAATCCGATGAACCCGCAGGTTCAGCACCGCATCTCCACACTGCAGGGAGTTGTTGGACAGACGAATGCGGCGGGCGCCGTTACGGCTCACAACAGCGCGATCGCGATATTGAACAACATGCTTTCGGCGCAAGCCTCGCTGCTGTCGTATATCGATGATTTCCGTTACATGGCGCTGGTGTGCTTCGGCTGCCTGCCGCTGGTGATGCTGTTCAAGCGAGCGCGGCCGAGAGCCGGCGCAGTCCACGCGGAGTAACTAACATCGTAGCCAGTTCCCAAGAATACAAAGGCTGTTTCTGGATGTACTTCGAGAAAGCGCATACATCAGCGAGACCCCCTGTTGCTCGTAGTCAATCTTGCTGGGCATCAGAGACAATGGAGATTGCCCAGCAATTCAGACAAAATCCGTATCACGCTGCTCTATGGCGGGCGCTCCGGAGAGCACGAGATATCTATACGCTCTGCCGACGCGATCCGGCGCGCGCTCAATCCAGGCCGCTATACCGTTTCGGAAATCCTCATTGGAAAAGACGGCAAATGGAATCCCGCGCCGCTCTCCCCTGAGCCCGGTGCGAACCCAGGAATCGATGTAGTCTTCCCCGTACTGCACGGCACCTTCGGGGAGGACGGAACCGTGCAGGGATTGCTGGAAATGGCGGAATTGCCCTACGTCGGCGGCGGTGTTCTGTCTTCCGCCGTTTCGATGGACAAGCCTATGACGAAGCGCCTTTGCCAGCAGGCGGGGCTTCCGGTGGTGGAGTATGTGGTCTTATCGCGGAGCCAAACCGGCAATGGGGTTAGCGCGCTTCCCTTCGGCTATCCAGTCTTCGTGAAGCCGGCCAACCTGGGCTCCTCGGTCGGTATTACCAAAGCGAAAAACGAACAGGAATTCCTGGGCGCGTTGAGAACTGCCGCGCAGTTCGACAGCGCAATCATCGTTGAACGCGGTATTACGGGCCGGGAGTTCGAATGCGGCATTCTCGGCGGTGACAAACCCCGGGCCTCTGTTCCTTGCGAAATCATTCCCTCTCAGGAGTTCTACACGTATGAAGATAAGTACCTGCTGGACAAGGCGCGCGTCGAGATTCCCGCGAACTTGAACGAGCAGCAAACCCGAGAGATCCAAAGCCTCGCGGTCGAATGTTTCAAGGCTGTGAATTGCGACGGCATGGCGCGCGTCGATTTTCTGATGGACGGCGCAACAGGACAGTTTTACGTGAATGAGATCAACACAATTCCGGGTTTCACGTCTATCAGTGGATACCCCAAAATGTGGGAATACTCGGGCATCCCCTACTCAAAGTTACTGGACACACTTATCGATCTTGCGTTAACACGTGCCGAGACGCGCCGGCAGACTCAATACGCCCGATAGGAAGAACCGATGTTTCGAGCAATTGGAAAGCGCTGTCTCTGCGGTCTGGCGGTAAGTTGTGTGCTGGCAGCTCAAGCTCAAAAGTTGCCTCCGCCCGAACCGCCCGACCCGGCGCCTGATTTGAGCCCCTATCTGCGAAAATTTGCCGAGGTGTTCTCAACGATTCAGTCCGAAGCGGCCGAAGCGCCACCGGTCGACAAGCTAATCTATGGCGGAGCAATCCCATCGATGCTCCGGCAACTCGATCCGCATACTCAGTTCTTTGATCCTGCGCAATTTGAACAGTTGAAGCAAATGGAGGATTCCGAGCAGAAGGGCTTCGGCAGCATCGTTTCAGTTCTGCCCGGACAGGTTATCTTTCTTCAGACCCTGCCGGGGACACCGTCGAATAAGGCCGGTATTCAGGCGGGCGACGAGCTGCTGGCTGTCAACAATATTGCTATCCGGTCGCTTGAGCCCGAACAGATTATCGAGCTTTTGACTGAGGCCCGGCAGCAGAAAGTCTCTGTGTATATACGCCGCCAGGGTTCTCCGCGGCTGCTTCAATTTACGCTGACGCCGGAGCTGGTTGACTCGCCCAGCGTAGACCGCGCCTTCATGCTCAATCCGGGCCTCGGCTACGTGCGAATTGCAAGCTGGGATATGCAAACGGCAAAGCAACTCCAGGACGCGGTGAAGAAACTGGGTGGGGATTCCTTGGGAGGGTTGATTCTTGATTTGCGCAACAATCCCGGTGGCGTCGTGAAGGCAGCTTTGGATGCCGCTGCCATGTTCCTGCAGCCAGGCCAAAGGATACTTACGGCACGCGGGCGGACAAGTGAAGTGGAAGCCGCAAATGTTCCGGCCAAGGCGACTCCCTACCGCTTTCCGATCGCGGTGTTGATAAATGAAAAGACCGCCAGCGCTTCCGAGATCCTGTCCGGAGCACTGCAGGATCACGACCGGGCTGTAATTGTGGGCCTGCCGAGTTACGGTAAGGGATTGGTTCAAAGCGTCATGCCGCTCTCGGGTGGAACGGGTTTGGCGATCACTACTGCTTTCTATTACACGCCGAGCGGGCGCTCGATTCAGAAGCCCTTGCGGGATTCCGCGCTGTCGGAAACATTTAACGACAAGCCGCAAGCTGGACGGCCCCGCTACAAAACAGATGACGGCCGCGTTGTCACGGGCGGCGGCGGTATTCAGCCGGATGTAGTGGTGGCCCCACGGGTACTATCACGCCTGGAAACGGTCCTCGATGCAAGCGGCGCGATTACCTCGTTTGCAACGGAGTACTTATCGAAACACTCGCCCTTGCCCAAGGCATTTGATGTGACGCCGGAGATCATCGACGATTTCAAAGTGTTCCTATCAGTCAGGCGGATCCAGCCGAACATTGGGGAATGGACCAATGAGCGCTCCTGGATCACCAGCCGCTTGATGGAAGAGATCATCACGCAGGGTGTCGGCGTCGCGGAGGGTGATCAGGTTCAGGCGGAAAACGATCCGCAGGTCCAGGCGGCAATTAAGGCCCTGCACAATCCCAACATGCTAGCTGCACGAGGCAAATAGCTGATTGCTTATGCCTCAGGCTTCGCGCCGGTAATCTCCGCGGCTGAAGTATTTTTCGAGCCAGACATACAGGCAGATAAAAAGGTAGCGGCTGCCCATTTCCTTCATCTTCAATTTGGCCGTTCCGGTTCTGCGATTCCGCCATGTGATGGGAATCACGGTCCAGGTGTATCCACGAACCATGGTCTTCAGCGGCAGTTCCACTGTGAGATTGAAGTGGGGCGACAGCAGCGGCCTGCAACCGTTGATAACCGTTCGCCGGTACGCTTTGAAGGCATTGGTCGTGTCATTCAATCGGACCCGGAACATGAGGCGGATGAACAAATTCGCCAGCCGGTTCACTCGCCGCTTCAGCCAGGGATAATCGATGACGCCGCCGCCTCGAATAAACCGCGAGCCGAATACCGCGTCCCAGCCTTCATTCAACAACTGCCAGTAGCGCACCACATCGCGCGAGTCGTCTGATTCATCCGCCATCATAATCACGACGGCATCGCCTTCCATGTTGTCGAGGCCGCAGATGATGGCGCGCCCAAAACCATGCTGTCCCGTGTTCTGCAACGGTCGAACCATTGGGAGCCGCTCTGCTATGGATTCAAGTCTGTCCCAGGTTGAATCCGTGCTGCCGTCGTCTACCACGATAATTTCGTGAGGAATGTTATGAATGCGCAGCTCGACATGCAGATGCTCGACGGTAGACGAAATGCAGCCTTCTTCATCGCGAGCCGGAATCACAACGCTCAGCAACTGCAAAGGTGGCCGGCCGGCGGGCGGCAATCTGGATTTCATACAGCTCCCGAGCGCTGCAGCCACTCTGGATTATTCCGGACGTGAGCTGCAATTTCATCGAGGATGGAATCGAGACCGCGCTGCGGCCTCCAGCCGAAGTCATCCCGCGTACGACCGTAATCCATAATGAGCCACGGAATATCGAAAGGCCGCGGCCGCAGGTCGGGCTTCGGCTCATGTGGACCGAAGCGCTTATTGCACCACTCGGTCAGTTGCGCCAGAGACATCGAATTTATGGTCCCCCCGCCCACGTTGTAGATGGGATTTGCGGGCGGCTTCCGCTGAACCTGCATCGCAATCAAGGCGGCCAAGTCTTGCGGATGAAAGGCATCTCGAACCTGACGGCCGCAGCCCCCAAAACCGATATAGCGTAGTGGCTGCCGTGCAGCGTGAGCGTGCAGCCAATACGAGAAGATGCCCTGTTCGGCGGTTCCAAACTGCCCCGCGCCGGCGAGTACGCCGCAGCGATTGATCCAAACCGGAAAGCCAAACGTGAGGCCGTATTCCAGAGCCATGATCTCTGAGGCCAGCTTCGTTGCCCCGTAAAGCGAGACAGGCGGATTGGTCGCGAATCTCTCGGTTATCCCGCTAATGCTGACGCCTTCGGGCAAGCTCCCGCCCGCGTCAAGAACAAATGCATTTGCCTGTTCGTGCATCGGCAATCCGGCAAGATCCTTTAGCGAGTAAACCCGGCTGCTGCTCAACAGAATAAGGCCGGCCTTGCGCTCCCGGCAGTATTCGAGAACATTGAGGGTTCCCGAAAGATTATGCTCCGTGAGCTGCCTTGGACTGGATCGTCCATCTACGCCGGCCAATACGCTAGGATTTGCAGCGGCGTCGATTACCCACTCACCTGAGGGCAACGATTCCACATCGCTCCGACAGCGTAGATCGCCGTGCGTGAAGTTGATGCCTTTGGAGTGAAGGTCGGCTCGATTCCCCTCCGATCCGGGCCGGACAAGATTATCGATGCCACTGATTTCGAGCCCAGGTATCCGCTCCAGAAGAGAGGCGGCGAGCTGGCTGCCCACAAAGCCGCAAATACCGGTGATGAGGAGCTTCATCCGTGAACGCCGGCGCCGGCCTCACTCTGGTTCGCTAGCCGGACATGCCATGAGTCCACGATTTCCCGAATCACATCCCGCAACGAGCGTGTAATCGTCCAGCCAGGATAATGCTGTTTCATCTTTCGGAGGTCGCTGTAGTAGCAGATGTGGTCGCCAATCCGATTCTGATCGAGGTAGGTGTATTTTTGCGGGTGCCCGGTGAACTCCTCGACCATGCGAAAAGCTTCGAGAATGGAGCATGAGTTCTCCTTTCCGCCGCCGATGTTATAGGTCTGAGCGGAACGCGGGGCTTCGCAAAAAGCGACGATGAAGTTGGCCACATCTTCGGAATGGATGTTGTCGCGAACCTGCTTGCCTTTGTAGCCGAAGACCTTATATTCGCGCTGTTCGATATTGCAGCGGACAAGGTAACTTAGGAATCCGTGCAACTCGACGCCGGAGTGATTCGGGCCGGTGAGGCATCCGCCGCGCAGGCAGCAGGTAGGCATGCCGAAGTAGCGGCCATATTCCTGAACCATCACATCTCCGGCGACTTTCGACGCGCCGAAGATGGAGTGTTTCGACTGATCGATGGAGAATGTTTCCGGTATACCGTGCTCGTAGGCGGGATCGTCATAATCCCAGCGCGTCTCCAGTTCCCGCAGGCGGATCGTATTCGGGAGGTCGCCGTAAACCTTGTTCGTGGACATGTGGACAAACGGAGATTCAGGGCAGGCGCGCCGCGCGGCTTCAAGGAAATTCAAAGTCCCGACGGCGTTCGTATCGAAATCGTCAAACGGAATCGCAGCCGCACGGTCATGGGAAGGCTGGGCGGCAGTATGCACGATGGCATCGGGCTTGATCTCGGCAACGAGATCTAAAACGCCCTGCCGATTGCGGATATCGAGATCGTAGTGAGAATAGTTCGGGATGTTAGTTCGAAGCCGGTTTAAGGACCAACTGGTGTCGCCTTCGGGTCCGAAGAAGACGGCGCGCTCGTTATTGTCAACGCCGAAAATGCGAAATCCATGGCGAGCCAGGTGCAGGCTGACCTC
>DATIMA010000106.1:0-14982 GCA_035475915.1 Bryobacteraceae bacterium | reverse complement strand
TAGATAAAATCAAATAGTCCGGAAAATACTACCGGTTCATTCAGAAAGTGCCATGCAAGTGGAAGGCAATCGCGTTCCCTCTGTTCTGTTGGGTAGCCTTTGCCGGTCATGCAATTAGTGCCGATGCCGGCCTGGATCCTTCAAAATCAGTAAGGCAGTTTCATCAGGACGTGTGGGGAACCCTGCAGGGGTTACCGCAGAATACTGTTCCAGCGATCGCGCAAACAAATGACGGCTATCTCTGGCTTGGGACAGAACTCGGCCTGGTGCGCTTTGATGGTCTTCACTTCACTGTCTTTGACAAAACCAACACTCCGGAACTGAAGAGCAATAAAATAGATGCGCTATTAGCGGCGGGCGACGGCGATCTCTGGATCGGCGCCATTGGCGGCGGCCTTACTGTTCTTAGCAAAGGGACGTTTAAGACGTTCACCACGAACAATGGCTTATCCGGTAATTCTGTGCTGTGCCTGTTGCAAGACCGGTCGGGCGATATCTGGATAGGAACCAACGGAAGCGGCCTCGATCGGATTCACAATGGACGTTTCACGACTTACAAAACGAGAGATGGCCTCCCCGATGATGAAGTGTTCAGCCTAGCGCCAGATCTGGATGGAAGTATCTGGATCGGCACCAACAACGGCCTGAGTCATTTTGCGAACGGTTCGTTCCGTAATTACGGCGCCCGGGATGGCCTACCCAATTCCAATATCCGGTGTCTGGAGATGACCAGGTCCGGGATACTTTGGATCGGCACAAACGGCGGAGGTTTGAGCAGATTCAGCGACGGGAAGTTCCGCCTGTTCACCACGAGCAACGGCCTTTCAAGCAACGCGATCACTTCGGTTCGCGAAGACCGGCGCGGCACTCTGTGGATCGGAACTCTGGGTGGCGGCCTGACGCGAATGACCGGAGATAGATTCAACTCTTACACGAGCAAGGATGGCCTGCCGAGAAACGACGTTTGGTCAGTTTATGAAGATCGCAGTGGAAGTCTTTGGATTGGAACCGGCGGGGGAGGCCTGGTCCGCCTGTTTGACGGAAATTCGTTTACGGCCTATGATGCCGCGGATGGGCTCTCAAATGCCGTTGCTTTGCCAATTCTCGAAGACCACAAGGGCGTCATTTGGATCGGCACGAATGGCGGTGGGCTCAATCGCTTTCAGGATGGAAGATTTACTGCCCTGACCACTAGAGACGGTCTCGCAGATAACTCTATATTCACGATTTGCGAGGATTACGAAGGCGCTCTTTGGATTGGTACTCGTAAGGGACTTAGCAGGCTACAGAACGGCCGGTTTACCACTTACACGAAAGAGGATGGGCTGCCGAGTGATGTTGCATTCGCCAGTTACGCAGATCGTCAAGGATCCGTTTGGTTTGGAACCCGCGCCGGGCTGGTGCGATGGAGGGAAGGGAAGTTCAAGACTTACACGACAGCCGATGGACTTTCCAGTAATGTCGTCCAGGTTATTTATGAAGACCGGCATAACAGCTTGTGGATTGGCACAGGCGGCGGGGGTTTAGATCGTTATAGCAACGGGCATTTTGAAGTGTTCGACTCACGCCGCGGTCTCTCAAATGATGTCGTACTCTCTCTCCACGAGGATGCGGAAGGGGTGCTCTGGATTGGGACCGACGGGGGTGGGCTGAATCGCCTCAAGAACGCCAAATTTACCACTTACACGACCAGGGACGGGCTGTTCGACGACGCGATCTTCCAGATTCTCCAGGACGATTCGGGAAATCTGTTAATGAGCAGCGATAAAGGCATTTTCCGCGCGAGCATTTCGGAACTGACCGAGTTCGCCAATAAGAAGATTCATCGGATTTCGATCGTTTCTTACGGAATGGCGGACGGGATGAAGACCAACGAGTGTAACGGCGGCTTTCAACCCGCGGGTTGGAAGAGCCGCGATGGCCGGCTGTGGTTCCCCACGATGAACGGAATCGTTGCTGTCGATCCTCACAAACTAAGCAGAAGTAATTCTGTCCCGCCCGCGATTATCGAGCAGGCCTTCATCAATGGTCAAGAAGTGCGCATAGGTGACGATCTCCAGATCCCGCCAGGAAGAGGGGAGCTTGAGTTCCATTACTCGGCTCCGGATTTTCAATCGGCCCGCCGGATCGTTTTCAAATACAAGCTGGAGGGCTTTGATCAAAGCTGGATCGAAGCCGACGGGCGGCGTATCGTCTATTACACCAACATTCCACCCGGGCGCTACCGCTTCCTCGTGATGCCGGGCGATGGCGATGGGAAGTGGAGTTCGCCTGCTGCCGCGCTCAATTTTCGGCTGAAGCCTCATTTCTATGAAACGTTCTTCTTCTTTGGGCTCTGCATCTGCGGCTTGGTAGGGCTTGCAGGAGCATCGCATCTGGCGCGGGTAAGGCAGTTGCGGGTCAGAGAGAAGCTCTTGGAATTGCGCGTGACGGAGCGAACGGCGGAACTGCGCAGCGAAATCTCGGAGCGGGAGCGGGCCGAACTCGAGTTGATCAAAGCCAAGGACTCCGCCGAGGCATCCAGTCGTGTAAAGAGCGAGTTTCTGGCAAACATGAGCCATGAGATCCGGACGCCTATGAACGCCGTGATGGGCATGACGGAACTCGCACTAGCTACAGAGCTAAGCGCGGAGCAGCGCGAGTATCTGGAGATCGTGAAGGATTCCGCAGGGTCGCTGTTGACGGTGATCAACGATATTCTTGACTTTTCTAAAATTGAGGCAGGCAAACTCGATTTTGATCCGATTGATTTCAATCTGCGTGAAAGCATGGAAGACACGATCAGATCCATCGCTTATCGAGCCCATCAGAAGCGTTTGGAACTTATCTGTAATGTCGAGCCGGATATTCCATCGTTGGTGAATGCCGATCCGGTGCGGCTCCGGCAGGTAGTCCTGAACTTGCTAGGCAACGCAATCAAATTTACGGATCGCGGCGAAGTCGAATTGCACATCGCTAACGGGCCGTCTGACGCGAGCGGGCCTTTGCTGCATTTCATGGTCCGGGATACGGGTATTGGGATCGCCCAGGAAAAATTGAAATCAATATTCGATGCCTTCGCCCAGGCGGATAGCTCGACAACCAGACGATTTGGGGGCACGGGGTTGGGCCTTGCCATCAGCCATCGCCTGGTGCAGCTTATGGGCGGCGTTATCTGGGCCAGCAGCGAACCGGGCCGTGGAAGCGAGTTCCATTTCACCGCCAGGTTTGAGGCTCCAATCTCCCAAGCCCTGCTTGCTCCTGGTATGGCAGCGCTGGACCGTGGTCGAGAATCTGACGAACTGCCTGTAGCGGCCGCAACGAACTTGAACATTTTACTAGCCGAGGATAATCCGGGGAATCGGATGGTTGCGCGCCTCACTCTGGAGCGGGCGGGTTTTCGAGTGCACGAGGTCGATAACGGACTCGACGCGCTCAACGCAGTCCGCGAAAACAGGTTTGATGCGGTTCTGATGGACTGCAGGATGCCCGTGATGGACGGTTACGCAGCAGCACGACGGATCCGGCAACTGGCAGGTCCAGCCGCCAGAGTTCCAATTATTGCGTTAACCGCCAGCGCGTATAAGGAGGACCGGGAGAGGGCGCAACAGGCTGGCATGGACGATTTCATTTCCAAACCCTTCCGCGCTCATGAGCTGGTTGCCAAGTGTGCGGCCTTGGGTAGACCTGGCCTGAGCCAATCCGCTGCGCCGCAAGCCGGCAATCTGGAAACCTACTCAGCAGAATTCCTGGAAAGCTTAATGGGAATTTTCATCGAGACCGCACCACCTGTTTTCGGCGATCTGATGGACGCACTGCAAAACGAAAACTGGCTGGAAGCCAAGCAACTTGCGCACTGGCTGCAAGGCGGTGCTTCCCGCGTACTCAATCCGGCGCTGCAGGCGCAATTGCGCCAGATTGAAAGCGCATGCGGAGATTCCCGCGCGATTTCGACCACGGAAATTGAGCAGTTGAGAGCGTGTTTCCAATCGGTTTGCGAGCACGCTGAGGTTTGGCTGAGCGACCGAAACACCAGCCGCGCCATCGCCTGAGTTCACGGCGCGAGCGCCCGAAGCCGGCTTAGGAGTCCGCCGTCGCTTTCCGGTCTTAGCAGCGGGAACAGGATCACATCGCGGATTGATTTTGAACCGGTGAGAATCATCGTCAGCCGGTCAATGCCGATTCCCTCCCCGCCGGCCGGCGGCATTCCGTAACTGAGCGCGCGGATGTAGTCTTCATCCATGACATGCGCTTCTTCATCGCCGCCTGCCCTGCGAGCCAGTTGCTGCTCAAAACGGCGGCGCTGTTCCTGCGGATCATTCAACTCCGTGAAGGCGTTCGCAATCTCCATGCCGGCCGCGTAGATCTCGAAGCGATCGACGAAATCGGGCTCATCCGCTTTATTTTTGGATAGCGGCGATATTTCGACCGGGAATTCGTAGATGACGGTCGGCTCGAACAGGTGATCTTCGGCGTGCTGCTCGAACAGATCGGCCAGCGCGGCGCCGGGGGTCTTCTCTTTCGAATGGCGGAGAAGCCACTCGGGGTCCTTTACGTTGTCCAGAGTCGGTTTGTCGGCGTTGGGCCAGAACTCAATGAGTGCTTCGCGCATGCTGAACTGCCTGAAATTTGCGACGTCCAGCGTGCGGCCTTCGTACGTGACCTGCGTCCCGCCGGTAGCATCAATCGCGACCTGGCGGAGCAGGTCTTTCGAGAGTTGAATCATGCCGCGGTAATCCGTATAAGCCTGATAAAACTCAAGCATCGTAAATTCCGGGTTGTGTTGAGTGGAAACGCCCTCATTCCGGAAGTTGCGGTTAATTTCATAGACACGCTCCAGTCCGCCGACCACTAGGCGCTTCAGGTAAAGCTCCGGGGCGACGCGAAGATACAGATCGATATCGAGCGTGTTGTGGTGCGTGATGAAGGGCCGCGCCGTCGCGCCGCCTGGCAGCGGCTGCATCATGGGTGTTTCCACTTCCAGGAAACCGCGCTCATCTAACTGCCGGCGGAAAGAGCGGATGATCTTCGCGCGAGTTACAAAGACTTTGCGTACCTCGGCATTCGCGATCAGGTCGACGTAGCGCTGCCGGTATCGGGTTTCAATGTCCTCGAGGCCGTGCCACTTCTCGGGCAGAGCCAGCAGAATCTTCGAGAGAAAGTAGAGTTCTTCGGCATGAACGGTGAGCTCGCCGGTCCTGGTGCGAAACAGATATCCGCTGACGCCGATGATGTCGCCGATGTCGAGAATTTCGTAAAGCTTGTAAGCGCGATCGCTGACCGCGTCTTTTTTGATGTAAACCTGAAGCCGCTCGCCGTTTTGCAAGAGGTGCAGGAAACCTGCCTTTCCCATGCGGCGGACGGTCTGAATGCGTCCCGCGATACGGACGTGAACAGCGGTAGCGAGATCCTCCGCTGTCTTTGATGCGTACTCAGCGAGAATCGCCGGAATAGTGTGCGTGTATTCGAACGCGTGGCCGTAGGGTTCGAAACCGAGTTCGCGGATCTGTGCTAATCGCTCATGGCGCTGGCGCAGTAGTTCATCTTCTAACGACAATGGCGCTCCTTCGAATCTACATTGTAGAGGGCTGGCGAATCCGGTCATTTCCGGACATGCTGTCCCACAATCGCTAACTACCTTTTGCGGAAGAGATCAGTTCATTGTGACGATTCAATAACATACACTTGTAGCCGGATTGCTTACATTTCACTTGAGCAATGTGATGAACAATTTCCTCCGAGACCTTCGCTACGGTTTCCGGATGTCCCTGAAGAGTCCTGTGGCCGCGATTGTCGCGGTGCTTGCGCTGGCCCTTGGGATCGGTGTAAATACGGGATCCTTCATCCTGATCGATTCGATGATCCTCCACCCGTTCCCGTACCCGCGCCTGGAGCGGATTGTCACCATATGGGAAACGGCCCCTAAGCTCCGGACACAGCGGGACGCGCTTGCCCCGGCCGATTTTGTCGATCTCAAAGCGCAAAGTAATTCTTTCGAGAAGCTGGCAGCTTATCGCAACTGGGATGTGAATCTAACCGGCAAGACGAACCCGGAACGGGTGGAGGCGTACGAAGTGTCTCCGAATTTCTTCGCCGTGCTCGGAGGCCGCGCGGCACTGGGCCGTACAATTTCGCCGGATGAAGATCAGCCCGCTCGCTCAAAAGTGGTCGTGGTCAGCCAGGGCTTTTGGAAGAGCCACTTGGCGGGTTCGCCCGATGCCGTGGGCAAGTCAATGTCGCTTTCGGGAGAGAAGTATACGGTTATCGGCGTGATGCCGGACGATTTTGACTATCCTCTGTTAACGGATATCTGGTCTCCATTGATCCTCAGCCCCGCTGAGCAGCATCAGCGCGGAGCACGCGACCTGATGGTACTTGGCCTATTGAAGAAGAACGTTTCAGCGGCACAAGCTCACAGTGAGGCAGCCGCGGTCGCTGCCCGGCTGGCGCAACAGTATCCAGGAACCAACGAGGATCGCAGCATGGTTCTTGTGCCGCTTCGCGACCTCACAGATACCGTGACCAGCCATTTCCTTTTAACGCTGCTCGGGGCGGCCGGATTTGTGCTGCTACTGGCATGCGCAAACATTGGCAATTTACAGATGGCGCGCGCGGCCACCCGGCAGAAAGAAATTACTCTTCGCGCGGCGATTGGAGCAACGCGGTTTCAGATCGCACGCCAGCTGCTGGTGGAGACTCTTCTCATCTCTGGCGTGGCAGGGGGAATTGGGCTCTTGCTGGCCGGTTGGAACAACGACTACGCAAAGGCGGGTATTCCCACGACCGCCCTGCGGATCGTTCCCGGCCTGCGCACGATGCATGTGGATTCTACCGTTGTGCTGCTCACCATCGTTGTAACGCTTCTGACAGGAATTCTGTGCAGCTTGCCGGCGATATTTCAGCTCCTGTATGGGAAGGTCGGCAGCGATTTGAGTGACGCCCTTCGTGAACGCGGAGGCTCCGCGGGATCTTCACCGCGCAATCGGCTCCGCGCCGTCCTGATTATCTCGGAACTCGCGCTTGCGCTGGTATTGTTGGTCGGCGCCGGTTTGATGGTAAAGACATTCGAGCGCCTGCTCGATCGCGACCAGGGCTTCAATCCGAAAAACCTCCTGACCATGCAGGTATCGCTCCCCGCAAACGAGTACCGGGATCGAGCTCAGATCCGATCTTTTTACGATCGTGCGCTGCAGGGACTCGGCACGCTTCACAACATCGCGGCAGCCGGACTTTCGTCTGACATGGGGCCTGCCGAAAATCTCGGCATCGAAGGGCATCCTGAACCTCGGGCCGGAGAACCGCGACCCGATGTGGCGGCCATAAACGGGCATTACCTCGATGCAATGCGCATTCCTATCCTGCAGGGCCGGTCGATTTCAGATGGAGACCGCCCGCAATCGCCGCGTGTTGCCGTTATCAGCGAGACCATTGCACGGCAGTATTGGCCGAATTCTGATCCGATTGGCCATCGCTTAAGGCTGAACAGTAAATCGGACTGGCTTACCGTTGTCGGTGTTGCGCGTGATACCAAGGACCGGTTTAGCGGCCAGCCGCTGCCTGCTGCGTATATTTCTTACGCGCAATTTCCGTCATCTTCAGCGCAATTTGTGCTCCGCACGGCAGGCGATCCGATGCAAGCCGCTAAGGGCGCGCGCTCGCGGATTGCTGTTGTCGATCGGGATCTGCCCGTCTATGCGGTGAAAACCATGGAACAGCTCATTGCCGAAGAGACGTCTGGCGTTCGCGCTGCCGCCAGAATGATGGCAATCTACGCCATCATCGCGCTGCTCTTAGCTATAACCGGCGTCTATGCCGTTTTCTCCTACTTTGTAGCGGCGCGGACGCACGATATCGGGGTGCGCATGGCCTTAGGTGCCAGCCGGGCCGATATCTTCAAAATGATCATTCGGCAGACTGTGCGGCTGACGTCGGCCGGCCTTGTGGTTGGCCTCGCGCTGGCTATCGTGCTCGCTCGAGTTATGGCAAGCGCTCTCTATAACGTTGTGGTTGTGGACCCTTGGACGTTTGCGATATTCACAGCGGTTCTTGGTTTCGCTGCCTTCGTTGCCAGCTATTTGCCATCGCGCCGCGCCATGCGAATTGATCCGATCACGGCCTTGCGGGAGGAATAAGTGCAATCCAAACCCAGAAGGATTAACCGCGCCGCGCATTGAGGTGCCTTGCCGGTAGAATTGTACTTGCAGCCGGACTTTCAGCCGCTTTTCCGAAATTCTCATCTGCTTACAATCGCTGGAAACTTCTGGCCGCGAAAAATCGATCTGGTGCGCTATCCGGTACAGCGGATGGAGTACCGCATCGACGCGAAGACGGCTGTTGTTTCGCTTGAACACCAGCCAGCAGGTCCCGCACGCGGTCAGATCGTCTTTCTGCACGGGCTTGAAGGCTCAGCCGGTGCAGGATATATTGCAAGCTTCGCACAGGAGGCACTGGTGCGCGGGTTTGGCGTGCATCGCTTGAACATGCGTACCTGCGGCGGCACCGAAAACCTCTGCGAAACCATGTATCACTCCGGCCTTACGGGCGATACTAGGTTTGTTTTACAAACGCTTCAGAAACGGTACGGTGAGCCTACTTTCCTGGTTGGCTTTTCCCTGGGCGGGAACGTGGCGCTCAAACTGGCCGGTGAACTGGGCTCAACCGATCTGCTCGCAGGCGTTTGCGCCATATCGACGCCGATCGATCTTGCTGCCTGCGTGCGATCAATGGACAAACGATCGAACCTTCTATACGCACGGCGATTTCTCGACCGGCTGCGAGGTCGCGTGAGGCGCAAGAGCAAGCTCTCCCCGGATCTTTACAGCCCCGATGGGCTTGCGGAGGTCCGAACCATTTGGGAATTCGACGACCGCTTTACAGCTCCGCTCTTCAACTTCGGGTCAGCAGCGAACTATTACGCTACCCAATCGGCAACGGGCTTTCTTGATGCGATCCGGCTGCCAACGCTGGTAATTGCGGCCAAAGACGATCCGCTTGTGCCGTTCCAGGTCTACAGCCACCCGGCTTTCACATCGAATCCCGATCTAACGCTGGTCGCGCCCGAACACGGCGGCCATCTTGGCTTCATTTCGCGGCGAAAACCACGGTTTTGGCTGGACGGGCTCGCATTGGACTGGATTGCCGGTCTGCTCTCATCGTCTAATGGAATTACGGGAACAAGGACGGAGCGTTTTGCGTCTGCCTGAAAGGTCTGTGTCAAAGCAAAGAAGGTATCGCCCGAGCGCCTCATTCTGGGAAGCGGGCCGTATTGCGATCGATTCGCTCAACAAGAACAAACTGCGCAGTTTCCTGACTTTGCTGGGGATCATCCTCGCCACCACCACTCTGATTTCGGTGATGGCATTGATACACGGGATGAATCTGTACATCGCCACCAAGGTCTCGGACATGGGTTCGGATGGCTTTCGCGTCGTTCGAATGGCTTGGTTTGGAACGCGTGATCCCAAGAAGTTGAGGCTGATGTCAAAGCGGAACCCTCAAATCAAGCCCGAAGAGTACGAGTTCCTCCGGGAAAATGTGACATTGCTGCGCGGATTGGGAATGACCGCCGATCGCAATGGCCGCGTGTCTTTTCAGGGACAATCGACGGACAACACGATCTCAATCGAGGGGATTACGGCGAATATACCTGCGTTGAACAACGTGCAGGTAGATGTTGGCCGTCCGATCAGTCCAAATGAAGTGCAGCGCCATGCGGCTGTGGTTTTCATCGGCAGCGATATTCGCAAGCGCTTCTTCGAAAACCGGGACCCGATAGGAAAGGCTCTCCAGGTGGATGGGGTGCCATTTGAAGTGGTCGGCGTAGCGAAATCACTGGGCAGCGTATTCGGCCAATCTCAGGATAACTTCGTGATGATGCCGATCGACAGCTATTTCAAAATGTACGGATCGCAAAAGGGCATCGATCTGATTGCAAAAGCGGTCGATCAGGACCACCTGAATCAGGCGAAAGACGAAGTGACCATGCTGCTGCGCGCTTTCCGGCATCTCCGTCCCGGCCAGGACGATAATTTCGGCATCATGACATCCGATTCGTTTGTAAACCTTTGGCAGCGACTGACTGCGGCCATTGCCGCCACGGCCGTCGGGATAGTCTCTGTGTTTATGGTGGTTGGCGGCATCGTCATTATGAACATCATGCTGGCCGCCGTGACGGAGCGGACGCATGAGATTGGCATCCGCAAATCGCTAGGAGCGCGCAGAAGCGATATTCTGAACCAGTTTCTGGTTGAGGCGGCGACCCTTGCCTCAATGGGCGGGCTGATAGGCGTTTTGATCGCGTGGGCCATTGCCGTCCTTATCAGAAATGCGGCGTCGATCCCGATGGCTCTCCCGTTTCTTTCCGTTGTGGTCGGCGTCGGTCTTTCTGCTGTTGTCGGGTTGTTCTTCGGGATATATCCCGCTCAGCGAGCTTCCAAGCTCGATCCAATCGAAGCGCTCAGGACGGAATAATAATTTATGAATTGGCTTGCGTTTCTGAACGCTGCCGGACTGGCTCTCCAAACCATTCGCGCTCACAAAATGCGCGCGCTTTTGACCGTGTTGGGCGTCGTTATGGGCACCGGCACCATCATCGGAGTCGGTTCCATACTCACAGGATTCGATTCGAACATAACCGCCGTTCTGAACAGCTTCGGGCCGAATTCGATTATTGTTTTTAAGTTCAAGGCAGGCTTCCGTACATCTGCTCCCACTGCGGAGGAAAGAACCCGCAAAGATCTCGTCTACCAGAATGTTTTGGATATCCGGGAAAAGTGCGGCTCTTGCGCCGAAGTCTCGCCGCTCTTGTTTGTCGACAACAACAATCTGGTGGCCCGCTATAAAGGGAACGATGTTTACGGAATTAACCTGCTTGGCGTTGATGAAGCCTACGCGCGCGAGGGCCAGGTGGATATACATTCCGGCCGCTTCCTGACGGACGAAGAGAGCCGACGCCGCGCACCGGTGGCGGTCCTCGGGGCGGATGTTGCCAGTAGTCTTTACGCCAACGCGGACCCTGTCGGCAAAACGGTAAAAGTGAACGGACAGGAATACGAAGTGATCGGAACCATGAACCGGCCTGCCGCTTCCTTCTTCGGGCAAAACGACATGCGGGTATTACTGCCGTATTTCACAATGCAGAAAAATTATCCGGCTTCGAAGGGCCTGGCAATCGTGGTTAACGCGAAAGATGGACAATTGCCGCGAGCACTTGACGATGTACGGGTAATTTTGCGCATCGACCGCCGGGTTCCATACAACAAGCCCGATAATTTCGGCATGCAAACCGCCGAGGAGATGGTCAGCGATTTCCGGCAGATCACGTCGATGGTGGCGCTGGTGATGGTGGTGCTCAGTTCGGTCGGCTTGTTGGTTGGCGGCATCGGCGTGATGAACATCATGCTTGTGTCGGTTACGGAGCGCACCAAAGAGATCGGCATTCGAAAGGCGATCGGGGCCCGAAAGTCGGATATCGTTCTTCAATTTCTGTTGGAAGCGGTCGTCCTCACAGCTCTGGGCGGCCTTGCTGGAATTCTGTTTGGGTGGATGGTCGCGCTCATCAGTCGCCTCATCTTCCCCAGCCTGCCAGCCAGCGTTCCTCTGTGGGCGGCTGCGTTGGGATTGATCGTATCGGCGGGTACCGGTTTGTTCTTCGGCATCTGGCCCGCAAGCAAAGCCGCGCGCCTGGATCCTGTCGAAGCCTTGCGCTACGAGTAACGCTCCGGGCAAGTGGCTCACGGCCATGGCCCAGAAAACGCTTCTGGTGCTTTTAGCAGCTCACAGAGCCGCGCCCGAAGGAAGCGGTCTCCAGGATTCAGCTTGACGAGTTGAGTTAGCATCTCAGTTGATTATCTACCCAGTCTCGATTGAATCTGGGTAGAATATCTTCTGAGATATGCGAAAAAAAACTCCCGATCGGGTCGAGTTGCTGCAGGGGACGCTGGACATGCTGATCCTGCGGACCCTCCTGTTCGGCCCCGCTCACGGTCACCAGATAGCGAAGCACATTCAACGCACGACAGACGATCTCCTGCAAGTGGAGCATGGGTCTCTCTACCCCGCTCTCCACCGTCTGGAACGAAAAGGCTGGGTGGCAGCGAAATGGGAGCCCGCCGGCAAAGACCTGAAGCGTGAATTCAAATATTACCGGCTCACTCCTGCCGGGAAGAAACAGCTAACGGTTGAGGAATCGAAGTGGAAGCAGATGGCCGCGGCGATCGCTCGCGTCATGTGGCCTGCCAAGGAGGGGTGATGTTCTGGCGGCGGCGCAAATTACGCGAACAAGATCTCGAACGCGAGTTGCATTCCGACCTCGATCTGGAAGCCGAAGAGCAGCGGGAGAATGGCCTGTCAGAGGAAGAGGCACACTATGCAGCTCGGCGGGCTTTTGGAAATACAGCCTTAATCAGAGAGGAGACACGCGAAATGTGGGGATGGGCATCTGTCGAGCGATTCGTGCAAGATATCCGCTACACAGTGAGACAACTGCGCCGTAATCGGGGCTTCGCAGCCGTCGCTATATTGACTCTCGCCATTGGTATCGGCGCTAATACCGCCATTTTCAGCATTACGGATGCAGTTCTGTTGCGGCCGCTTCCCTACCCGGATGTGAACCGGCTCATTCGCATTTGGCAGAGCGGGCCGGGGCTGTTCGAAGGTCATCTTGGCGCGGCGCCTCCCGAGTTCGCTGCATACCGTGATCGCACACGCGTATTTTCGAACGTTGCTGGGTACGAACCGGAGACCCTCGATCTTACGAATGAAGGCGAACCCGAGCACATCTCCGGATATGCGGCATCATCGAGTCTCTTCCCGACTCTTGGCGTCCAGCCTCTGCTTGGCCGCACTTTCACGCGACAAGAGGAATTTCCCGGCGCCGCAAAGGTCGTGGTCCTTAGCTATCCATTCTGGCGGCGGCACTACGCGGAAGATGCACAAGTCATCGGAAGATTGATCCGGCTGAATGAGCAGCCCTATCAGGTTATCGGTGTTATGCCACGAGGCTTTATCTTCCCGTCCACTCCGGCAAGCCCCGGTGAACCTCCGGCATTTTGGGTTCCGTTGTCATTCACAATCGTTCAGTTGAATGATTGGGCCAGCAGCTTCGATATGTCCATGATTGCTCGCCTGAAAGACGGCGTCTCTCTGGCACAAGCGCAGGGTGATGTGAAGCGAGTCGCCTCTCAATTTCAGCGCGAGCATCCCGGCATTTATTCCGGAAATGTTCGCCTGGATGCCTCCGCAGAGCCGTGGTCGCCCAAATTTGGCGCCCATACGCGTATCGTGCTGCTCATGCTTGGCGGCGCGGTTGGACTTCTCTTGCTGATCGCCTGCGCAAACGTAGCCAATCTGCTGCTGGCACGCGCTGGTGCACGGCAGCGCGAAATGTCGATTCGGAAAGCGCTGGGAGCGAGCCCAAGTCAGGTCACGCGGCAAGTTTTGACGGAAACGGCAGTTCTCACATCAGCGGGAGGTGCAGCAGGATGCGCGCTGGCGTACGGCTTGCTTCATCTAATGAATACCGTTTCCCTAAATGAGATCAACATCCGCGCCGCGAGCATGGATATACGAGTGCTTCTGTTTATATTCGTCCTGTGCAGCTTTACGTGCCTTCTTTGTGGCATGGCGCCCGCGTGGATGTTCCGAGGTTCGGGCATGCATGAGGCTCTCAAGCAATCAAGCAGGCACTCTGGACAAAGCGCCGGTAACCGTCGGTTTGCCGGTTCGCTGATCGTCGCTGAGATCGCCTGTTGCGTCGTCGTGTTAATCGGCTCCGGACTCCTCTTAAGGAGCTTCATCCGAATACTCGAGGTGCCGCTCGGCTTCGATCCGCAACAGACTCTTATCGTTCGCACAAGTCTCAACCGGCATCGTTATTCTCCCCCACATCGTCACGCGATTGAGCGTGCGATTGAGGCGCGGCTGTCGTCTTTGCCGGACGTATCGGCGGTTGCCGTGACAACGCATGTCCCACTTGCTGACGAGCGTCAGATCGGATTCGTAATCGACGGCCAGCCGCCCGACGAGTTTCACTGGGCCGACAACGCTCTTGTCAGCGGTGATTATTTTCACGCGATGAAAATTCCTTTGCTGCGAGGGCGGACGTTTTCCGTGACCGATACGGCAAGCTCTCCCTTCGCGGCGGTTGTAAGCCAAACGATGGCAAGCGAGTACTGGCCGAAAGAAGATCCCCTTGGAAAACGATTCAAATGGGGCGGCAGGCATCTGACCGTAATCGGCGTGGTGGGAGATGTCCACGTCGAAGCTCTTGATAAGCCGATGACGCCTGCGACCTACACTTCCGTCTACCAAATCGAGAGCGGCCCATCGACGAGTGCGGTGTTCCTCATCCGAACCCACGAATCAGATTCGATGCGTCTCGCCGCTTCTGCGCGCGAGGCGATTTGGTCAGTAGATCGAGGCTTACCGATTATGGATTTCAGTACGCTCCAGCAGGTTGTGTCGTCATCGCTTGCGATCCGGCGCGCCTCGCTGATGCTCGTGGGCAGTTTTGGTGTTATTGCACTATTGTTATCGCTCATCGGCATCTATGGTCTTTTATCGTATGCCGTCACACAACGCATGCAAGAGATGGGGCTTCGCTTCGCGCTTGGCGCAAGGCCAATTGAAATTCAGCGCTTAGTAGTAAGTGAGGGAGCACGGTTGGCGGGCTGGGGTATCCTGTTCGGCGTCGCAGCCGGAGCCTTCGCGGCGCAGTATATTTCGAAACTCTTGTTTGGCGTCCGGGCGCTCGATCCCGTCTCGTTTGTGGCTGGAGTATCGTTGCTTTTCGCGGTTGCCCTCTTAGCAAGCTATATTCCCGCTCGGCGCGCGACGAAAGTTGACCCGATGACGGCCTTGAGATACGAATGACTCATGACGCTTTTGAAGCGCCACAACAGCGCATGAAAATGGAGAGCGTTCGCGAAGCTTCTTCGCTGCGCTGCCGAAGCCTCGCTCACTGGCGTATGTTGATAGCAGCCGTAGGCGAAGAGGCCGACTTAT
>DATIMA010000105.1:0-7019 GCA_035475915.1 Bryobacteraceae bacterium | reverse complement strand
CGAGGATCAGAAACTCCCATATACCCTCTCGCAACTGGATGTGCGTACTCCGGAATATAAAGCTGACGCCGGCTTCGGGCCGATTCAGTTCCGAACGCTCCAGGTTCTCCAGGCTTTCCAGCACTGAGCTGGTCGCTTGCGGGGTGTCCCCGCCCCGCTCGAGATTCAAATCTTGCCCGCCATTCACTTCGGCAAGGTACATCTGGAGGGCGCGATGGTCTTTAGGGATCTCTACATATGGCATAGACGGCGAGCGTCCTTCTTTTAGCTTGTGCGATTAGACCACAACGGATTCCGGGCGCAGCTTCTTTGATAAAGTAGGAGCCCATGAGCGCTCTTTCTCGCCTAAGGCTGATCGCCTTCTGCATTGCCGTCACGACATTTTCGCTTGTGCTGTGCTTCGCCCAGCAGAACAGCCAATTAGCCGGCAAATGGAATATGGTTTCGCTAACCCCCGACGGAGACCAGGTTACTTGGACGCTATCAATCGCTAATAACGATGGAAAATACAGCGGCACCGTTGATGGAGCCGATGGGCAAAGCCCGGCAAAAGACCTGAAGGTGGATGGTGAAAAGGTTCATTTGCGGACCACCTACCAGGATGAAGATTACGACATCGACCTGAAACTGGAAGGGGACAAGCTCACGGGCACTTGGTCCGGCAATGGAAGCAGCGGCGAAACCAGGGGGACGAAGGCCGCCGTAAGTTCCGCCGCGAAGTAGGCTATTCGCCTGAGGACCACGCAACGCGGAACTCAGGATACAACGTGAGGCCGCCGCACGCAAAAATGGTTTGCCCGGTTATGTACGACGATTCGTCCGAGGCGAGAAAAGCGAACACACCGGCAATCTCGTCAGCCTCGCCGGGTCTCCCCATGGGGATGTGGCTCTGAACTTCGGCGCGCGCTTTTGGATCGTTGATCCACGCGTTGTTGATGGGTGTAACAATCGCTCCTGGTCCCACCGCATTCACACGGATGCCCCGATCGGCATATTCGAGCGCAAGGGACTTGGTGAGATTTTCCATGCCTCCTTTGCTGATTGAATAAGGAACGTATTTGGGTTTTGGAATGATTTCGTGGACGCTGGAATTATTCACGATGACGCCGGCGGCCCCACGCGAGAGAAAATGCCGGATCGCTTCGCGAGAGCACATGAATGCTCCCCGGAGATTTATGCCGATGACCCGATCAAAATCCGTCATCTCGACTTCATGGCTCGCGGCCGGTTTTTGAACGCCCGAGTTATTGATGAGAACATCCAGCGTTCCGAATTCTTTGAGCACTTTGTCAAACATATCTTTGACATCTTGCTCGCGAGATACATCGGCCTTAACCGTGATGTATTTCGAGCCGGAGCCTTTCGTTTGCGCGCCGGCCTTTTCCGCCTTCCGCCGCACTTCTTCAGCCCGGTCCGCGCCGCTGTGATAATTGATCGCGACGCTGGCTCCTTCCTGAGCGAAACGGATGGCAATGGCTTCTCCAATGCCCGACGATGCTCCTGTGACTAATACATTCTTCCCTGATAGTTTCGGCATTTGCTCCTCAAAGTGGAATTTCTGATTATTTCAGATCGCCCGCTGCAGCCCGTCGGAGCGGGATCATTGAGGCGGTGTTTTAGGGTTGGACGTATTGCCGGTATTGGGTGTCTGAGGCTTGTTGGAAGGCTGTGCGTCCGCGGATTTCGCTTCGCCTTGTTTCACCAAATCCGTTTCCGTGGCGGCATTGCCGGCGACGCCCTGTTCGACATCGTTGTTCACATCCTGCTTAACCTGGTGAACGGCTTGCTTTGCATCCAGGTGCGTTCCGTTCCCCAGTTGAACTACTGTGACGCTTACTCGTTTCCTGCCGAACTTCATAGCGGCTTTGGTGCTCGGGATGAAAATATCCAACTTGCGCCCGACGATCTTCTCGCCCGTGTCCGCCACGACGTACTCTCCGGAATATCGGCCGGCATGCTTAATTTTGATGACGGAACCGATGGGCAATACTGCTGGATCTGCCGCTACGATATGGCGCTGCGTATATTCGCCGGACGCTGTTTTGCCGGAAACAGAGTAGGCGGTAGCGATGTATCTTCCATTAACGTCCGGCGGTTTAGCCGCCAGAAGGCCGCAGAACAGCAGCAGAATTGATCCTTGGAGAAACAGCCGTACCATCTACCAGGTAGACGGAGGAAACGCGCGGAATTCGACACGGGACCGAGGTGTTGCGGTACTGGGAAAAATTGACAGGGTTACCCGGCTTCGGCGAAACGGGCCCGAATTTCCTCTTTCCAACTGCCGTGGAGAGGCGCTTGCAATGCCCGGAAAAATAAGTCCTCATCGATTGTTTCGCGCTTAAGCAGACGTACTACGTCAGCAACGCTCACCTGCAAAGGATCCGCGTGCAACTGTTCTATGGAATCTCCGAATCCCAGCTCACCTTCTTGCACGATCGAGAAGTAAATACCCGGCCGGCCGCTCTTCCAGAAGCGCTTCACCATGTCGGCGCGTCCGAAACGAAGCGCGAGTTTGTAGCAGGGCATTCTTGGCTGAGTAATTTGTAAGATCACTGATCCAATCCGGAATTGATCGCCGATATGCGCGGACTCTTCCGTCAGACCTTCAGTCGTCAAGTTTTCACCGAATACTCCGAACGGTAAGTCCATGCCGGGCAGTTCTCGCGCCCAGTTGGAGTAATGCTCGGACGGATAGAGATAAACCGCCTTCCATGGGCCTCCATGAACCGTGAGATCCGCTTGCCGGTCTCCCTGCAAGTTGTATCCGCGCGCAGGAATCCGGCCGTCCACCGGCAATTTGAAGATGCTGGTCAATACGGTTTCACGACTGGTGTGGATCTCGCGTGGTTGGCCGACGTTTACCGATAAGACGCGCATTAATGCCGATTATCGGCTACCTGATTCGCTTTGACCGGAATGTGCGGCTCCAATCCTATGCCATTTTCAGGCGGAGGAGTTGGACCAGCAGCGGCCGACGCCTGACCACGTCAGCTAAAGAGTAACGATCGAGAATTGAAAAATAGGCATCTAGCGCCTGGCGAAGGATGGGCTGTAAACCGCATCCGCCCGAAATCGTACAGCGGTTCGACTCCGGGTCAAAGCATTCGACCAGATTCCAGTCTTCTGTCGTCCTTAACACCTCCCCGATATTGATCCGGTTCGCCGGCCGGGCCAATCGGAGTCCACCTGCTCGCCCGCGCACTCCTTCGACATAGCCAGCCTGAACCGCCCGGTTTGCAACTTTCATGAGATGATTGCGCGAAATTCCGTAGTTGTCCGCAATTTCCTTGATCGTGGGGATGGCATCAGGCTGAACAGCGAGATGAATCAGAAGGCGCATGGTGTAGTCGGAGTGGCGTGTGAGGTACATAGGAGCTGTTTTCGTAAAGATGTATTATAAATACATCTTTACAGTTTTGATATGCACAATTCAACGGCTGTTGTGAACGAGGAGAACATCGCCGCGCTAGTAGACGCTTTTTACGGGAAAGTTCGCGACGATCAGCTTTTAGGGCCGATTTTTGCCGAGGCCATCGGCAACGACTGGGGTCCGCATCTGGCAAAGATGAAGGCCTTCTGGGCATCGGTCCTGCTGGCTTCACGAACCTATAAAGGGAATCCGATGATTGCGCACCTGCAACTGCCGCGTCTGAGGCGGGACCATTTCGCACGCTGGCTGCAGTTGTGGCAAGAGACAGCGTCAGAGGTGTGTTCCGAAGAGGCAGCATCTTTGTTCGTCCAGAGGGCCGAAATGATTGGGGACCGGCTGCTACAGGCGATCTCGATGTACCACGGCTCCGTCCCTCACGCCAGCACGCCAGCAAATTCGGAACGTATATGAAACAGATAGATGTGCGATCTTTGTTGGACGATTCCAGCGCGCTGCCGCGCACAACGGCGCTGGTGCGGGAGAACGGATTGCGGGCTCTACTGCTGCATCTAGGGCCCGGAGAAGGGATTCCGGAACATCAAACGCGGGGAGCTATTGCGGTGTATTGTCTTAGGGGACAAGTTCGGTTTATTGCAGGTGACGAGCGCGTTGAGTTAACTCCCGGCGTTCTGATCAGTCTTGGGCCTGGGGCGAGTCACCGGTTATCCAGCGATCAGGATAGTACTCTGCTGGTCACGATGTCAGAGCCGGTCCAGCCAGCATCATAGGTCCATAACGGCCCACAAATCTCCAGATGTTGGTGGTACAAACGCTTTCGCTTTATCATCAAAGAGATCATGAGCGCACTCGTTCAGCCGGTACCCGAGGTGAACCCTCTCCAGGATCCGCTACGGTTTGCCCGGCGGGTTCCTCCTTGTGCGGTTGTCATCTTCGGCGCAAGCGGCGACTTGTCTAAGCGGAAACTTCTGCCCTCCCTTTACAGGCTTTTTTACGAGCGCCGCATTTCGCCGAATTTCGCGGTAATCGGCAGTTCGCGAACGCCACTTTCCGATGACCGCTTCCGGGACGTGATGAAGGAATCGGTTTCTAACTTCCTGGAAGATGCGCCTTTCGATGAGGATGTGTGGAAATCGTTTGCGCAGTGCCTGTTCTATGTCCCGGGCGATCTTAACAATCCAGCTTCTTACGATGATTTGCGGAGCAAGCTGGACAGCGTGGAGAAGTCACACCAGACCGGCGGGAATGTTCTGTTCTACCTGTCCACTCAGCCGAGTCATTATGCCGAAGCGATCCTGGAACTCGGCAAGCACAATCTGAATCACGGGAGCGGATGGCGGCGGGTCATCATTGAAAAACCTTTCGGGCACGATCTCAACAGCGCGCGACGGCTGAACGATGAGATTCACAAGGTCTTCGATGAATCGGAGGTCTATCGCATCGATCATTACCTGGGCAAGGAAACGGTCCAGAACATTCTGGCATTTCGATTCGGGAACAGTATGTTCGAGCCGCTATGGAACCGCCGGTACGTCGATCACGTTCAGATCACGGCCGCCGAATCAATCGGGGTAGAGGGCCGCGGCGCGTATTACCAGGAAGCCGGTGCCCTGCGCGATATGATCCAGAACCACCTCAGCCAGGTGATGGCCACGGTGGCAATGGAACCGCCCAGCATTTTTGATGCTACGAACGTGCGGGATGAGCGCGCGAAGCTGCTGCGTTCCGTTCGTGTAATGAAGCCGGAAGATGTGTCTACATACGCTGTGGCGGGCCAGTATGGTCCGGGAAAAGTTGGCGGCCAAGACCTGCCCGGTTTCCGGCACGAGCCGAGCGTAGATTCTAACTCTCAAACCGACACGTACGCAGCGGTTAACTTCTTCATCGACAACTGGCGGTGGGCCGGCGTGCCGTTCTATGTCCGAACCGGCAAACGTCTGCCGAAACGCGTCACGGATATTGCAATCCAATTTAAAGCGCCGCCGCTCGGATTGTTCACCCAGGAAACGAAGACCGGGCCTCGGGAGGTTAGGCCGAATCTGCTGGTGGTCCGCATTCAGCCGGAGGAAGGTATTTCGCTGCGCTTTCTTTCGAAGAGTCCGGGGAGCGGCATGCGCGTTCGACCTGTCTCGATGGATTTCAATTACGGATCAAGCTTTGGAGAACGCACCCCGACCGCATATGAAACGCTGCTGGTAGATGCCATGGCGGGCGATCCAACCTTGTATACGCGTCAGGACATGGTGGAAGCAAGCTGGCAGATTGTCCAGCCCATTCTGGATGTCTGGGCGCAGAGCCGGTTTGCCTTTCCGAACTATGCTGCGGGAACGTGGGGCCCAGCCGCTTCAGATGAAATGCTTGCTCGCCAGGGTCACGTGTGGAGAGTGCCATGAGTAGCGCGGTCATTTTCCCCGCTCAGCCGGAACAGATTCTGAAGGGGCTTGGAAAGTTGTGGACTTCGCTTGGCGAAGAGGAAAAGCAGCACGGCAAGCCGACGGTATTACGCGCTTGCGCGATGACGTTAATCGTAGCAACGGATGAAGCCGACGGCGGATTTTCAGCCTCGCAGACCATCTCGGAGCTGATGCGGGAACATCCAAGCCGCGGCATCGTGCTCTCGGTATCCGGCCAAGCCGAAAAGAGCCTGGAGGCGCGTGTTCTGGCGCAATGCTGGAAGCCTTTCGGGAAAGCTCAGCAGATCTGCTGCGAGCAGATCGAGATCACCGCTCGCCCGGAGAGTTGGCCGAACGTGGGGCCGACGTTGATTGGCCTGACCGCCGCGGATTTACCCGTTATTTTCTGGTGCCGCCATCAGGCGGCTCTCAGCCCGCATGCAACCGATGATCAAAAGGCCGGACTCGAAGCCGTGATGAATATCGCGACCAAGATCATCATCGATACATCGGCGCTACAGGCAAAGCCGGCGTTCGATTTAATCGCTAGCTGGCAGGGGCAGGGGCGCGTGGTTGCCGATCTGGAATGGACGCGGCTGACTCCGTGGCGGGAGCCGCTGGCGCATATCTTCGACAATGTTGCGCGGGCCAACGTCTTCTCAAAGTTTCATACCATCGAAATAGCTCATACAGACGAGCGCCCGACCCCATCAGCGTTGTACGTGGCCGGTTGGCTATCGGCACCCAACGGAGCGAAAGTCAAATTCAGCAGAGAGCAAGGGCCCGACGCCGGTCTTTACCGGATCACGCTACAGTCGGATGCTGAGACGATTGAGTTCGAACGCTCTTCCCGTGACTGCATGACGCTGCGCAGCACGAACGGAAGAGAGCGCAAGTATAACTATGAGAATGCAGGTTTGGCGGCGCTCATGACGGAAGAGCTTTCGGTGCTTGGTCCGGACGGAGCCTTCAATGCCGCTTTCGATCGTGCCCGGGAGCTGGTTCATGGACTTGAATAATTCGCCGCAGTTACGAATTCGCAAAGCGCCCGAGGAGTTGGCGGGCGGGTGCGCGGAATACATTCTCAAACAACTGGCGGAGGCGTTAAGTTCGCAGCCGCACGCGACCATCGCGATCTCGGGCGGCAGCACGCCGAAGCTGCTCTTTTCGGCACTGGCCAAAGCCGTTTTCAACTGGTCAAAAGTCCATTTCTTTTGGGTAGATGAGCGATGTGTCTC
>DATIMA010000104.1:0-9605 GCA_035475915.1 Bryobacteraceae bacterium | reverse complement strand
TAATGCACAGGGGAGGGACGCCTTCCTCCCGGCCACTTGTGCTCCATATATCCGCGCAATCGCAGAATTCCTTGGGCCCGAAGCTGCGATATCCGGGTAATGTGCAGATCCATAATGGATGCAATCTCGCGCAGGTTTAGCTCCTCCTTGTAATAAAGGCTCAGAACCATGCGTTCGTTCTCAGGCATCTTTTTCATCCCCTCCGCAAGCACCCGCTCCAACTCGGATCGTTCCAACATGCAGGCCGGTGATTCATCTTCGTCATCCGCAATGAATTTCAGCAGGCTGATCTCTTCACCGTCATCCAGCACTTGCAGGCTGCCGAGTGAGACGCCCTGCAGTTCCAGCACCCATTGCTGATACTCCGCAACACCGATTCCGATCTCGGCCGCAATCTCATCCTCCGTCGGGGTTCGCTGAAGGGTGCGTTCCGCGTTGCCGATTGCTTCCTGTACCTGCTTCAGCCGCTTGCGCTTGTGCGTCGGAATCCCGTCTAAGCCCCGTATGCTGTCCAGAATTGCACCGCGGATCTTATATTCCGCATAGGTGCGTAGCGAGGCCTTGCGGCTTGGGTCGAAATTATCCACCGCCGCTAACAGGCCGACAATCCCGGCCGAAATCAAATCATCGAGCTCTATACTGGGCGGCAGCTTCTCGCGGATGCGCGCTGCAATCCAGTTCACCTGCGGCAGGTGCTCGATAATGAGCTCGTCCCGCTCCTCGCTGGACCGATCGACCGGTGCATACGCGTACATAAACGGGGCAACTACGCGGCTGATACCGCCGCTATTCGAGCTCGCTGCCGGAGGCTTTCGGTAAGCGCCGCCTTGGATGCCGCTTCCAAATCCTCAGGGATCTGCTGTCCATCCGTCAGGTAGGACAAAGGCAGCCGCGCTCGCATAGCCAGCTCCAGGACGGCCCCAGCTTTGGCCGTTTCATCCATATGCGTCAGCACCAATTTAGATGGATTCAGGACCGCAAACCGCTCGGCTATTCCGGCTGCGGCATCGGGCTGCAGCGTAGCCGGTAAGACTAAATGAACTTCGGCTCGACGCTCAGCCGCGACGAAGGCAGCGAGTTCGGCGGCATCTTCCATTTCTGCCGCTCCAAAGCCCGGCGTATCAATTAAAATCAACCTCTTCTGCCGGTGCTCCTCCAGGGCCGAGTCCAAAGCGGCGGCTGTGTCCACCCGATCAAAGGGCAGGCCGGCAATCCTGGCATAGGCCGCGAGTTGTTCGCTTCCGCCAACGCGAAGAGTATCCGTCGATAGAATCTGCAACGGGACTCGCCCGGTAACGCCCCACCGCAAAGCCAGTTTCATCAAAGTGGTTGTCTTGCCTGCCCCAGCCGGCCCCACGAAAACTACGACCCGCGCATTTGCTCCAGACACGTTCTCTTCGGGACCTACCGTGAAGCGCGCCTCCACCTCCTCAATCAGTGCGGCATCAATCGCCTGCCATGAAAAGCGTTGCTCGGCTGGTTTGCCGTCGCGCCCCGCATGCCTCGCCTCCGAGTACAGCCGGAGCTCCACGCCCTCCGCGATCTCTTGCGCAAGTTCATGCGAGAATCCAGCGGCACTCAGACGCACAAAAACGTCCTCCGTTCCGGGCATGAGTTGCTTTCTACCAGACGCAGATACCCTGTTCTGATTTGTTACGGAGTGCCTGATTGTCTCTACCTGTTTTCGAAGCTCCGCAATCTCCTGAATCAGGGCCGTGGATGCCTCGCCGTGAACACCGGTCCGCGACTCCTGCCGGGCTTCCCGTTCAGCCGCCTTGGACACCCCGAAAACAACTTCAAACTCACCCAGGTTCCGGAGTTCGGGTTCCGTCTTTTTCGAGTTCAGCAGCATGGCATCCTGCCCTAGCTCCACCCGGGCTCTCTCGATAGCTTCCTGGACCGAATCGGCAAAATACGATTTAATTCTCATCGACACTTCAGATAACTCCTAATGACAGGATCTTGACACCCGGCGGAACCTCGCTGTGCGAGATCGGGAACACATTGGCCATCGATGGCTCCAATATCTGGCGCAAGAAGTAGCGAGCGCCGGAGCTGGTCATCACTAACGTTGGTACTTCGCGGTTGTCCAGCTTTCGCTCGAACCGTGTGACAACATCGCGTACAGTTTGCGGTGAAAGCATCAGAATGCTATTTTGCTCGGAATGCTGCACGGCCGATTCCATGGTCTGTTCGAGCGATGTTTCCAGGAAGTACGCCGGCAGCTCACCTTTCTGATTGAGATACGGTTTCACCACCGTCCTCCGGATGCATTGCCGGGTGTACTCGGTTAGCAGCACGGGATTTTTGGTTGTATTCGCGGCTTCGCTCAGTGCTTCCAGGATGGAAATCCCGTCGCGAATCGAAACGCGCTCACGCAGCAGATTCTGAAGCACCTTTTGGACCACCGATAGCGAAAGCATTTTCGGCACCAAATCTTCCACCAGCTTGGCGTTTTCATGACCCACCCGGTCGCAAAACAATTTGGCATCTTGCCGCGACAGCATTTCGCTCGCGTATTGTCGAACTAACTCAGAGAGGTGGGTCCCAATCACGTTTACGGTGTCGACCACTGTGTAGCCTGCGCCCCGAGCCGCATCCACCCGATCCGACGGAATCCACAACGCCGGCAATCCAAACGCCGGTTCTCGCGTCTGCTTCCCCGGAAAACTCTTGTCGGCTCGCACGGAAGGAATGGCCAGCTCGCTGCCCGCCAGAAGTTCGTATCTTCCAATCTCGCTGCCTTTTAGGAGCACCAGATATTCCCGCGAATGAAGCGAGACGTTATCGCTTACCCGAACAGGCGGCAGCAAGAATCCAAGATTCGTAACGAACTGCCTTCGAATTCCCGCGATCCGCTTTAACAGAGGCGACGACTTTCCTCCCGCTACAAGCGACGCCAGCCCCAAACCTACTTCGATCGAAACCGGTTCCACCCGAAGAAGCGATTCCAGGTCTTCCTTGGGTGGAGCGGAGGTGAGAAGCGCCTCTTTCTTGACGGCGCTGTCAATATTTTTACGCTTGATCCAGGCCACTGTTCCGAGCCCGCCACCCAAAAGCAGGAACGGCGCCGTGGGCAGTCCAGGAAACGCAGCGAGCACCAGCAACACGCCACTCGATAGCAGCAGCGGCTCCGATCTGCCGAAGATCTGCTTCTGAAATTCTTCTCCCACCCGGTTGTCGGAGGTCGCGCGAGTCACGATCAAACCACCGGAAACAGAGATCATTAACGCCGGAATGACCGTGACCAGGCCATCTCCGATCGTCAGAACCGTGTAAGTTTGCAGAGCCTTCTTTAGCTCCATGCCATGCTGCAAAACGCCGATCAGGAACCCTGCAAAGATATTGATGCTCGTAATCAGGATGCTGGCGATCGCGTCTCGCTGCGTAAACCGCGATGCTCCGTCCATAGCGCCGTAAAACTCGGCCTCCGCCGCAAGTTGCTTGCGCCGGTTCCGCCCTTCCGCTTCGTCGATCAAGCCGGCATTCATCTCGGCGTCAATCGACATCTGCTTGCCTGGGAGAGCATCGAGAGTGAAGCGCGCCGCCACTTCCGAGATGCGGACCGCGCCGTGGTTGATGACCACGTACTGAATGGCGATCAGGATGAGGAAGATCACTCCCCCAATCACGTAATTGCCACCGACTACGAAATTTCCGAACGCCTCAATTACAGAGCCCGCGGCAGCCGTCCCGCTGTTTCCATCCAGTAGAATCAGCCGCGCCGAGCTTACATTCAATGCGAGTCGAAACAGGGTTAACAGCAGCAGGGTTGTCGGAAATACGCTGAACTCCACCGGCTTTAGAATGTACATCGTGACCATCATCACGATGACCGACATGCCGATGTCGAGGACAATCAGAATGTCCAGCAGCATAGCCGGCATCGGCGTGATAAGTGCGACCACAATCCCCAACACCGCAAGAGGAACAGCAAGTTCCCCAAGCCCCGGGAACGAGATCCGCTTGAGAGCCTTCCCTGCTCCGGACGTATGAATCGCTTGTGTTGTCGAAGACATTAATGCTGATTGCTGGCCGCTGACTGCTGACCCGCTAGCCAATCATCCGGGCAATTTTCGGCCCATCAGACGGTACACGTAGGCAAGGATTTCGGCGATGGCCTTGTAGAATTCGGGGGAGACCGCCCGGCCTACGTCGATAGACTCATAGAGTGCTCGCGCAAGCGGCGGATTCTCAATGATGGGGATTTGATTCTCCATCGCAATCTGTCGAATTCGCAGCGCAAGCCAGTTTTTACCCTTAGCAACTACCATCGGGCATGGCATGCTTTCCATGTCGTAGCGGATCGCGACAGCGAAGTGCGTGGGGTTCACCACCACCGCCGTCGCCTTCGGCACTTCCTTAATCATTTGCCGGCGCAGAAAATCGCGGCGGAGGCGACGAATCCGCCCCTTCAATTGTGGGTCGCCTTCCATTCGCTTGTTCTCGTCCCGGATCTCCTGTTTCGTCATCCGAAGACCAGACATGTGCTTCCGATACTGCTGGAACACGTCTATTGAGCCGAAAAGCACAAAGATCGCCGCGGATTTCCATAGGAGGCCCTGAATGGAATCTCCAATTTGCGCGGACGCCGAATGCACCGATTCAAAAGGCAGCCGCAACAGCGCTACGGCGTTATCTTCGAGATACGCGTAGATGAGCCATGACAGCGCCCCCGCCAGCCCCACTGCCTGGAGCAGCGATTTCAGATTCTGAGCAGGAAGCTCTCGAAGCCGCGATAGCGAGTTTAGCCGCTCGAACTTGGGGGTTGCCGCTTGCAGACTAAAACCCGCTCTCGTTAACGCCAGATGGGCGCCTACGCTGAGAGCGAACAAGATTGCGCCGCATTCAAGTACCGGCACAAGCGTCTGGACAAAGAAGCCGCTGAGAAGAACCGGCCAATCGGAGGCTTCGATGGGCCGGTCCATCGCGCGCCGGATCAATTCGCTCCCGGACAACTGAAGCTGATCTTTCCATTTCGGAATGAGGCCGCCCACTAAAACTACGAACGCTAAAAACTGAATTGCTCCAACCAGCCCGCGCGAGGTTAAGAACTGGCCCTGTTCCCGGGCCTTCTTTAGCCGTTGTGGTGTCGGCTTCTCTGTTTTATCGCCCGCCGAAGTTGCCAATTAAGCCGCCCTCATACGGGTCGGGAAACCTGGAAGCTGAGCCGGAAGCGTAAGCGCCCTAGATCGGACCGGCACGCAATCACCGCGTTCCCTTCTCACGGCAAAAAGCTGTGGTGGAGGGCCTTGAAAACCTCTGCCGCGTAGGCCTGATACAGTTGCGGCGATACCGCAAGCACCGTCCCCAGCATCACCAGTGTCATCAGCATTTTCACCGGAAACGCGTGCATGCTGAGATGAAGCTGTGAGTTGATTCTCCCTACCAGCGCCAGCGCGATGTCGGTCATGAACAGAAGTCCGAGAACCGGAAATGCGAGGCGCAATCCGACTGAGAAAACACTTCCTGCGAGATGTATTACTTCTGTCGACAAATCCGGCTTCAGAACGAATGTTCCAGCCGAATATTTGTCCAGACTCTCTGCGAAAGCACGGATCACATATCGATCCAGACCCATCGTAAAGAACAGCAGGCCCGCAGTGAGCTGAGTAATCACGGGAAGCACTTCGGAATCGGCCTGTGTTGTGGGATCGACAATGGAGGCGTAACCATAGCCTGCCTGTAGACCGAGTATCTGGGCTCCAAACGTCATTGCCTCGGTCAAAAAACTGACCATCAAGCCGATTGCGGCCCCAAGCGCCGCCTCTGAGATGACCCAGAACAACAGCAGTCCCACGCCCGCGTCGTGAACAGTTATCGATGGCCAGCGCGGGAACAACGCAATAGTAACGGCCAGCGCCATGACAATTCGAGCGATGCTCGGGCCGGCATCCTTCACAGGCAGCGGAACGAACACAAATGCGCCGGATACACGAGCCAGCACCAGCAGGAATGCAAGCAGCGTGGACGTGGAAATTGTCAGTTCAGTGTGCAAATCGGCCCAGGTCTCCCAGAATTGCAACTGCGAATCCTACTGCATGGTTCAACATCCAGGGGAGTAGCAGAATGAAACCGACAAAGCACGCGGCAAGCCGCGGAACAGTGCTGAACACCGGGTCCTGCATCGAGGTGGCAATCTGCACGAAGTTGATTAGAATGCTCAGCACAAATGAGATAACCAGCAGCGGAGCGCAGACCCAGAATGTTGCCATGAGCGCCTGTCCTACGATGTGAACTGCAAATTGTGGATTCATGCTGAGGTGTTTCCTATTGATAAAAGCTCTTCATCAAAGAGCCAATCACCAGATTCCAGCCGTCTACCAGCACGAACAGCAGAATCTTGAAAGGCGCCGAGATCATCGCGGGCGGAAGCTGCATCATTCCGATCGAAAGCGTTACCGATGCCACCGCCATATCGATAACCAGAAAAGGCAGGAATAGAACAGCCCCAATCTGGAAGCCCGCCTTCAATTCGGAGAGGATATAGGCCGGAATCAGAACTTTCAGGCTCACATCCGAAGAGTTATGGGGCGCCGGATCTTTTGCAATTTCTACGAATAGGCGGATGTCCTTTTCCCGAGCGAATCGTATAAGGAATTTGCGCAGCGGTACGGTGCCTTGGTCAATCGCCTGTTCGGGGGTGATTTGGCCCTTCTCGAGAGGTTCCCAGGCGTGCGTATAGATCTCTGAAAAGACCGGCTGCACAATCACCAGCGAGAGAAATAACGACAACCCGATAAGCACCTGGTTCGAAGGAGCACTCTGTGTTCCCAACGCTTGTCGCAGGAAGTGCAGAACCACCGCAATTCGTAAGAACGGCGTGATGCACATAACCACCGCTGGAAGTAGAGTGAGCAGCGTTAACCCGAGCGCAATCTGCATGGGCACGCTCAATGTCAGGCCCCGACCACCCCTTACCGTGCTGACTCCGATGGAATCGAACGTCTGCGCAAGCGCGGGCGCAGTGGACAACATAAACGCACTCACGACCAGGATTACTGTCCGGATACGCATCCTGTATGTCCCTGCCTTCCCGCCTCGCGCTGCCCGGTGAAGCTCGCAATCTGTGTGCATCCGGACGGTGAGACTCCAATCAGAATCGTCTCGTCCAGCACGCGCACCAGGTGCAACGAGTGCTGCGCGGTAAGCGGCATACGCTCGAGCACCGCCATCGCCTTCGCACCTTTCGCTCCCTTGATTCCGATCCCACTGAATCTTGCTAGACCTTTGCGCTTCAGCAGCCAAAGGGTCCCGCCCAGCAGCCCAAGGACCAGGCAAATAGCAACGCCCTGCTGTATCATCGCTAAATCGCTCCCGTTGGTCGCAGCTCAGTTTTGGTATCTCCGCACACTCCTGCCCATCGGTGATGCTGATTCTGAGCCGCGCGTGTAGCAAGCGGTTTCATTAGTGAATCAGATTCAGCAGATCCTGATTCATCTGGTCCGCCGTTGTTATCACCTTGGAACTCGCCTGGTACCCGCTCTGATACACGATCAGATTCGTGAACTCAGTCGCCATGTCGACGTTTGATCCTTCTAGTTCTCCACCCATAATCTGGCCGCGGCCGCCGCTTTGCGGCACACCGACGGAGGGTGTTGCTGTAGAAGTGGTGGTGGCATAGTTGTTGTTCCCGACATTCTGGAGTGAAGTTGGGTTCTGAATCGACGCGAGCGCTAACTGCGCCTCAACTTTCTGCGTACCGTCGGAGAATGAAGCCACAACCTGGCCGCCTTGTTGAATGCCGACCTGCGTCAACTGGGCCGCTTGCGTGCCATTCTGGCTGGAGGATGCTGTGGATGCTTCTCCGTATTGGGTGATCGCCCCTGCGCCGCTGGCATTGAAGAGATCCCAGTTAATGTTCATAGCCTGTGCTCCGTCTGTCAGTGCCGTAATCACAATTGGCGTGGGAGGAGTGGTTGCCGCGGGCATGGTGCCGTCCGAGTTGAAATTTATCGTCCCGGTACCACCAGTAATGGCGCCGTCTGCGGCCGGAATCGCTGAGCTGTAAGTCCAGGTGTTTGTCGCGGTCTTGGTAAACGTGACGGTCAGCGAATGAGTACCGCCCAAGGAGTCCACCACCTGAATCGGCACGGCGTATGTGCCTGTTGCGGCGGTGGTCGCATTCAGGTTGGCAGCGATCGAGATGTTATTGGTGGCCTTCGCCGGAAGCACGGCGCCAGTCGGCATGATGATATCGCCCGTCTGCAGGTTCGAGTTGATGACGCCGTTCGCATCCGCCGACCAACCCTGCACGCGTTCGCCCGTCTGCGTTTTCAGAACGCCGTTCGAATCGACAATGAAGTTTCCATCGCGCGTGTACAACTGCTGATTCGCGGGTGTGTTAACGACAAAGAATCCGTTCCCCTGAATGGCTGCCGCCAGAGGCGCCTGGCTGCTCTGAATTGCCCCCTGCGTAAATTGCTGGTTGCTGATAGGAGCGCCAACACCGAGTCCGTACTGAAACCCGGTATCAATCCCTAGGTACTCGCTGAACAGATCCTTGAAATCTACCGTGCTGCCCTTGAACCCGGTCGTGTTCAGATTCGCCAGATTATTGCCGGTTGTATCAATCGCCTCCGATTGAGCTTTGAGAGCGGATAATGCGATTGAGAATGTGCTTGACATTGTTTGTTCTCCTTACAGATATGCGCTGACTAATTCACGGTTATTAGCTTCCGGATGTCTTATTCGACTGGGAATCTTGGGTCGTCTGCCCATCGGTTCCAGTGCCGGTCGGCGCTGGAGCGCCTACATACTTGGAATTGATCGAATCCAGGTCCTGCCGCATCGCGAGATTCTGCTCCAGATCGCTGAACTGCGCCAACTGCGTTACGAAAGTCGTTCCGTCCATTGGCTGCGATGGATTCTGGTTTTTGAGCTGCGCTACCAGCAGTTGCAGAAAGGTTGATTCGTTTGCAAGCGGATCGGCGCTCCCCGGAACCGTTGATCCCGAAGCGCCGATGTTCGATGAGTTACTGCCATTTACTCCGTTCGTATCCTGCTGAAACAAGCTCGAAGGGATGTTTCCTATTGTCGCCATAGATTGTTTCTCCTTGTTTGAGAGTTGCGGGCATAATTCTCGAGTTCATCCACCCACTCGGGTTTTGCGTCTCGCTGTCCGCCTTGCTGCTGGCCGGAACCATTTCCGCCCGGCGAATATCCTGGGTTCGAGTCCGACTTACCCTGCTCGAAAGAACTGGAGGTGGAAGCATTCGCTTTCGGAATCCAGGTCTCTGCGTGGAAGTGCTCCGCTTCCAGCCGGCTGGTTAACTCAGGCATGTGCTCCTGAAGAGTGCGGCTCAAATTCGGGTCTGCCGCCCTCACGCTCACGCTCATCGTTCCATCGCGCTCGATTACTCGCAGGTCGACACGCTGATTGCCGTCTCCGGCCACTTGAACGTGGATTTGCCGTGCTGGTTCGGCTGGAACGTTCTTCAGGTCAGGCTCCGGCTCGGCCGTTTTAGCTGAATCGGCGCTCTGTAGGTGCTCAGAGAAGGTCTGCTGGGGTTTCTGGATTTCGACTTCCGCGATCGCCGTTGGAAGGCCGTCCTGGGAACCGTTGTCCTTGTGCTCTTGCTCCGGGGCGGCAGCAACAGGCCCCA
>DATIMA010000103.1:0-16590 GCA_035475915.1 Bryobacteraceae bacterium | reverse complement strand
CTCGCGGGGAATGCTGAACCGCGAACAGCGGATTCCTAAAGCTTCGAGCGCGGCAATCAGCGGAGCTGCCCGATCGGCGCTAGCCCCGGTGATCACAAGGGCGCGGGTCCCGAACTCCCGGACCAGGCCGGGAAGTTGCCGCCGGACGCCGAAGCCGAAGATGATGCGTGATGCCGTTGCGAATTCGAATCGCATCTGGAAACGGAGTGATGCCGGGCAGCGTCCGGCAGGCCGCCGCCCCCGGGAATCCACCTAAACATATTGTGCTAAATGCAGGTACAATTGAGGAACTCTGAATGAGCATCGTTCGCGGCGCATGTTTGTGCTCCCTCAATTTCGCGGTGGGTGGTCAGGCAGATCGCCTGAATGGCCAGCGTCCCCAATGGAGGTTCAAGATTGCCTAATCCCAGCCCGGTGCGTATCGCAGTCGTCGAGGATAATACGGCGGATGTGGTGCTGCTCGAAGAGTGCCTGAGCGCGAATTCAATCTCTTTTGAGATACAGCACTTCAAAGATGGCGCGGAGGCCGCTGTCCATCTTTTTGGAAACGCATCCGGCGCGGCGAGCCTGCCGAACCTGATTGTGCTCGATCTCAACATGCCAAAAATGAACGGGCTGGAACTGCTCGAGAAAATAAAGGGCCACCCGCGGCTTGCCGGCATACCGGTCGCGGTGCTCACGTCATCGCTTGCCCCGGAAGAGAAGACGGAAGCTGGACGGCTGGGAGCAGACCGCTATCTGAGGAAATCGGCCGATCTGAATGAATTTCTACGCGAAGTAGGCGAGATGATTCGGGAACTCGCCCCGGAACGGTTCGCGCTCGAAGCTGAAGTATACTGAGGATCGTCGCGCCGATGAACGACCCGACCGATGTGAACCCGCTATGGCATGCCCTTATTTCGAGCCGCAAGCGATAGCGCCGGCGGCTCAGCGGACTAACGCTCGCCTGCCTCTTATTCAGGAGCACCAGGGCCTTTGCCGCGCGGGCGAGCAGCCGGTGGAAGCGCGCCCTGCCATGCGCTTTCGTTACTGCAACCAGGGGTATTCACGCGGAGCCTGCCAGGATTTCCCTTCAGGCGAAACCAGATCGGCTCTCCGTTACGACCTGGTGGGCCGAACCGAAGCGGAACTCAAGGTCATGATCGTTGAAGAACAAAATTATGCCCCGGCGGAATGGCGCGCGGTTACCTATTCGATCCGCAGCGAAGGGCTGGACCCGGAGGTTCAAGAACCTTGCGTGCGGGCACAGGTAGTGGCGTTCTGCCGCAGCTACCTGCGCTGCTTTTGCACGTAGCTTTGACGCTGTTCGCTATTTCGAACAGAACGCCGCCAGACTCACGAAGTAGGAACTATCGTTAAACCGGGATAAGCCAACCCGTCCAAATTCGATTTTTGAGAAGTGCGGCTGCAAGGCGTTATGCAAACTCTGTTGCGTGAAGAAATTTACGTGTGTACCTTCCAACAGGTGCCACGGAACGCTGCCATGCCGAAACCCAACCGGGATTGCACTCGCGTCGGGAACAGTGAAAACTGCGCTTTCTGAAGTGAGCCTGGCTATGTCGCGTACTGCAGATTGATAATCAGGGATATGTTCCAGCACTTCGGAGCACATCACGGATCGAAATTGAGCATCGCGGAACGGGGAAGGGAAGGCTCCATCATAGAGGGTGATCAGAGACTTCAAGCTTGGCGGTATCACCTGCCGGAGCAGATCTGAGTTCAGCTCCAACCCATGCGCTTCCACTCCAAGTGGCTGCAAAGCGGCGATCAGCGCTCCCCGCCCGCATCCAAAATCAAGAACGGGGCCCTTTAGCTCTTTCGCCAAATCCAGCACCTCGGGATGAACAGCGACATTAGGTGGACCCGAGCCGTAGATCTGCTCGCGACGCCACACATCCGGGGAGTTCAAGAGCTCGCGGTAATTCGGATTGAGGAAGTGAAAATCCGCCTCAAATTCCAGTTCCCCATTTTCAAACTCAAGCCTGAGGACGGTCAAAGACCTTCCGATCAAGTGACCGGGCGTCAAATAGTCCAGCGCAAGCCCGCGCTGCGTGTATCCGCTCGAAACGGCTAAAGCGGCGTCCCCCCGGTGATACCGAAAATGCTGAAGAAAGGGAACGCGCTCGCCCGCCAGGTAAATGCCGGGAGCCTGCTCAACTCGAAATAGAGAATCGCTCCAGCCCAGGATGCGAATAATCCCGCTTGGGTCAACCTGAAGTATGTCAAGGAAACCGCCCAGCCCCGGCCTTCCGATTGGAAATTCGTGGAAAATCACTGGAAGTGAAAGAGCCCTGGTGCTGCGTGCTCAGGGCGCGCCGTTTTTCCTAGCAGAGGCTTTTCCCCACGCGCATAAAAGTTAGCATATCTCGGCCGGAGCGTAGGCAAAACTCCCAGGAGGCTTATCGGCGTTCCGGGCGGCGGCGTGTGCGAATCTTGAAGTGTTCTTCGGTTGCGATCTTCGATCCTTAAAAGCATATGGCGAGCACAGAATCCAAGCCGGTGATGGTTGAACAAGCGAACGGAAGTGTCTCCCGTACCGTTCGCGAGACGCAATCGGAATATTCGGAGATCTGCCTCCCGAACGACGCTAACCTGCTTGGCAACATGCTTGGAGGGCACGTGATGCATTTGGTGGATCTGTGCGGCGCGATCGCCGCCATCCGGCACGCCCGCTGCCCGGTTGTCACTGCCTCCGTGGATCAGATGAGTTTTCTTCATCCCGTCGCCGTTGGCGAGCTGGTAAAGTTGAAATCGCAGGTGAATCGCGTCTTCCGCACCTCAATGGAAGTGGGCGTGAAGGTCTGGGTTGAAAACCTGGTTAGCAGAGAGATGCGGCACACGTCCTCCGCGTACCTCACATTCGTAGCACTGGACAGAGCAGGCAACCGCGTGGTGCTTCCGCCCGTAGTTCCGGAGACGGAAGAGGAAAAGCGGCGGTTTGCCGAGGCGGCCGAACGAAGAGCCTACCGGCTGGCGTGTAAGGCCAAAACGAAGAGCAATCCGGACGAGTAGAGACGTCCGGATCACCGCCTATTCCGGCTCAGCTTTGTACATATACTTAATGCAATGCTTGAAGAGCAGCAGATTCGGCGCGCCGGTGCGATTCAGTTTCAGACAGTCGCGATCATACCACTCTATGACGCCCTCCAGTTGTTCACCGTCGGTTAAGGCGATGATCATGTGGGTCTTCCCTTGCATCTGCTTGGAATAGTAGAATTGCTCGGCGTTGGTCTGATCCGGCGGGGTACTTTTCTTCCCGCTTGCGCTCGGCGGCCGCCGGCCGGTCTCTTTGTTTTCTGTGTTACGAATTGGTTTCCTGATGAGCGATTCCAAACGCCTCTCCTCTTGTTCTCCGCTAAAACGTGAATTACCCGATAGAGCTGGGCCCCGCTATCATGACGTTCGCAATGTTCAATTAGGTGCGGCCAAGCTTACACGGTTACGTAAATTAATAATCATAGCGTCAAGCGCTGCTAATTTCTGTATATTTCTTCGTACCATGAGCACAAGCTCGTCTACAGAATAGACGGCCCTCTCCACCCACCGATAGTCCACACGCGCCGAAAGTGCTTCTATTCTCTGCCGGATATCGCGATTGGCGTCCGGCGGCCGTTCGTATAGCGCGTTCAGAACATCTTCAAGGATGCCATACGCCAATTTGAGGTAAGAATCCAATTTTTCGGATTTGCGCGATGCGAACGATTCCGAGTGCTGCACCCACGCCTGCCATTGCGTCAAGCCCGCACCGCACTCAAATGCGGCCATAAGAAGCGCCCTGCGCTCGCGAAATCGATCCAAATCAAGCGTGGCTGCGATGCCCGGGCTCCCACCCGATAAGGCGATGCGGGTCTCCGCTTCGGGAATCTTCCGCGCCGAGGCAAATTGGGCCATTTCTTCATCGGAAAGCCGGCCCATCTGAAGCACGACCGCGCGCGATCGGATGGTGGGCAAAAGGTCATACAAATTTTCAGCAGTAGCGAATATGATCAGATGCTCCGGAGGCTCCTCGAGCACTTTTAGGAGCGAATTAGCCGATTGCTCGTTTGCGCGGTCCAGATGATCGATCAAGAAGATGCGGTACGGGCCGCTAAGCGGCTTGAATTGAGCGCGTTCCCGGAGAAGACGCATTTGCTGGATGCTGATCTGACGCAGCGGGCCATCTGGCGCGAAGGTGATAAAGTCGGGGTGGCTCCCAAAAAGCAGCGGATCATCCGAGCGTTTTTCGGCGAGCCATTTCTCGCGCTGCTCAATCAGCTCAAGATTGCCCGCGAGACTTAAATCGTCCTGTTCAATTTTGGCTGCATCCCCAACAAGGGAAGCGGCAAAACGGCGAACTAGCGTTGCCTTTCCGATACCCTCCGGACCGCTGATCAGCACGGTTTGGGGTATGCGGTTCCCGCTGACCATCTGGGCTAGCGTACCGGCAACCTGTGAATTACCGAAAAAATCGGGGAAAGCACCCATCCGCGTTATCTCTATTCTCTCAACGCGCCGCTTGGGGCAGCAGAGGAGAGACTTGCGCCCAGATGCGTTTGGCGACATCGCCGGGTTCACCGGTTCCGTCGATCATGCGGAAGCGCCCGGAATCCAAGTCCGCGATCTTGCGGTATCCGGCGTCCACGCGGCGATGAAATTCCAATGATTGCTGGTCAATGCGCGTTTCAGACGTGCCCGGTGCGCCGCGCTGGTTGCGAACGTGGGCGCGCGCAAGCGCCGTCTCTAGATCGAGCGAAACGCATAAGGTCAAATCTGGCAGCAGAGAACCCAATGCAAGTTGCTGGGCGGCAAACACCACGTCGAAGCCCAGGCCCCGCGCCTCTCCCTGGTAAGCCAGAGTCGAGTCTGTAAACCGGTCGGAAACTATGATCTCACCGCGCTGCAGGGCCGGAACAATGATTTCCGCAACCGCCTGGGCGCGCGATGCAAACATGAGCAGCAATTCGGTCATGGGCGTCATTTCCTGGTGCGCGGGATCGAGAAGAATGCGCCGGATCTGCCTGCCGATGCCGGTTGCGCCTGGTTCCTGATTTTCGACCACTGCATAACCGCTGTCGCGCAGCCGCGAGACCAGCAGGCGCATCTGCGTGCTTTTCCCGCTGCCTTCCGTACCTTCGAAGCTGATGAAAAGTCCGCGATGATCGGGCATGCCCGATTCTACGTAGGGGCGAGGCATGCCTCGTCCTTCGCTAGTCATAAACGAAATGCAAAAGCACCTTGAGATCTTCCCACGCCTCGCGTTTCGCCTGCTGGTTATATTGGCGCAACAGATACGAGGGATGATAGGTGATCATCACAGGAATGTCGCGCCACTTATGCCATTTGCCGCGCAGCTTCGTGATGCCTTCTTTCGTATTTAGAAGCGCCTTCATGGCGGTTGCTCCCAATACACAGATGGCCTTCGGTTTGATGACCATAAGCTGGCGGGCCAGGAACGCGCCACATATTTCCATCTCATCGGGCAAAGGCGTCCGGTTGTCCGGCGGCCGGCACTTCACGACGTTGCAGATATAGACGTCGTCGCGGCGAACGGGAATGCCTTCTTTCGCGGCGGTATTTTCAATCATCTGGGTCAACAGTTGACCGGCGCGGCCCACGAACGGCAGCCCCTGTTCGTCTTCATCCGCCCCTGGACCTTCGCCCACGAAGACCAGCGGTGAGCGTTCATTTCCGGAGCCGAATACGATCTTGTTGCGGCCTTCGCACAGCCGGCACCGTTTGCAGTCTCCCAGATCGAGGCGTATCTGGTCGAGCGTTTCGCCGGCCGGCGCAATAGGCGCAATACTGGGCGCGCAGACATTCATCGCGGCGGGGACTTTGCCGGGATCGCGGCGGTAGATGGAATCTACGCCCAAGTCGCGGTAAAGTTCCAGGTAGCTGCGAATCTGCTCTCGCGTCATCGGGAGATTTTAACCGGCGTATCGGTCGCGTGAAGCGAGAGCCGCAGAGTTGCAATCTGATCGAGAATGCGCCCGGCAATTTCGCTCTTATCTGCCGGCCCGGCATGCACAACCTGGCCGGAACGGCTGATAATGTCTACCTCATTCCGATCGGATTCAAAGCCCAACCCATCCCGGTTGACCAGATTGGCAACCAGCATGTCGCATTTTTTCGAATTCATCTTGCGGCGGGCTTCTTCCAGCAGATTTTCCGTCTCAGCAGCGAAACCGATCAGAAGGCGATCGCCTTTCCGCTGGCCCACCTCGGCCAGGATATCCGCGGTGGGGTCCAGTTCGAGCGAAAGGCGGGCGGCGGTTTTCTTCAACTTTTGCTGCGGCACATTGCGAACGTAGTAATCTGCCACAGCCGCGGCTTTAATGACGATGGTAGCGGCGTCAAGCTGCTTCAGCACCTCGGCGCGCATTTCCTGAGCGGTTCGAACGGAGATGCGTTTGACCTTCGCCGGAACCGGCAGATTGACGGGGCCGGAGATTAAAACCACCTGTGCCCCGCGCCGGACTGCCGCTTCCGCCAGCGCATATCCCATTTTGCCGCTGGATCGATTGCTGATATAGCGAATGGGATCGAGCGGTTCCTGGGTTGGCCCCGCGGTGATCAGAAGCGTTTCGCCCTCGAAATCGCGCTTCTGGCGCGCCAGCGACTCCACCTCATCCGCGATCTGCAGCGGGTCCGGCAAACGCCCGGCCCCGATTGTCCCGCAAGCGAGCCAGCCTTCGTCCGGCTCGATGATCGTGCAGCCGCGGCTACGGAGCACCGCAAGGTTTGCCTGCGTGGCCGGATGCTCCCACATGCCGGTGTTCATCGCCGGCGCAAGAATCACCTGCTTCGTGAAGGCGAGATACAACGTAGTCAGAAAATCGTCCGCCAAGCCGTGCGCAAATTTCGCCAGTAGATCGGCCGTTGCCGGAGCGACCACGAGCAGATCGTTCTCCTGGGCGACGGAGATATGTTCGACTGCGCTCGAAAGCGTGTCTTGGCTTCCTGGCGCGGCCCACAGACTGGTAATGACTTTGCGTCCCGTCAGCGCGGCGAAGGTCAGCGGCTGAATAAACTCTTGAGCCGCGTGAGTCATTACGACTTGAACATCGTGACCGCGCTGCTGCAGCGCCCGCACAAGTTCGGCCGCCTTATACGCAGCAATGCCGCCTCCGATTCCAACAACGGCACGCATGGCGGGACTATTCCGCTATTGGTTGTTGTTCTTCTAGACCCGGATCGGCGTAGGGCACCAGGCCGCGCCTCACCTCTTCCATTGCCAGAACGGTGGGCTTCCGGTTGGTGGCTGGCAGCACGCTGCGCTGGCCGTTCTGCAGTTGGCGTGCTCGCTTCGCCGATACGATGATGAACCGATACGTGCTCGCGCCCGCGTCGTCCGGAATGCTGTACATTGCGTTTGTTCTTGGTCTGTGTGCCATGTCTACTCCAAATTCGGGCCGTTTTGGCCCAAGGTATTGCTCAAATCAAAGAGGATGCCCTCACCTCAAAACTTTTGAGGATGGGGCGAATCTGCTGCTCCATACGGATCCTGCGGACCCGCTCGGCTTTTATAATGGCGGCCAGCGTCGTCGTGGATTCTTCCACCTGGTGATTCACCAGAACATAGTCGTACTGCTGGTAATTTCGAATCTCTTCGGCCGCTTCATGCAAACGGCGCTGAATGACTTCCTCTGAATCCTCTGACCGGACCCGCAGCCGTTGCTCCAGGATGTCGCGGGACGGAGGCAGGATAAAAATCGTTACTGCCTCGGGAATGGTTTCCTTTAATTGTCTCGCACCCTGCACGTCAATGTCGAGGATCAGGTCTTTGCCCTCGGAACTTGCCTGTTCCAGCACTTCCCGGCTGGTTCCATAGAAATTGCCGAAGACTTCGGCGTGCTCCAGGAATTCACCCTGCGCGATCCGCGAAATAAACTCCTGGCGGGAAATATACACGTAGCTTTCGCCCGGTTTCTCCGTTCCGCGCGGTTTGCGGGTTGTGTAAGAGACCGAGAAGCGCAAGCCCGGCTCTACCGCCATCAGACGCGCGACAAGCGTCGATTTACCAGAGCCGGACGGGGCTGAAATGATGAAAACTGTCGTCATGCGTTGCAGGCTGGAAAAGGTCATCGGGCCGCTCACCTTGTGTAAATAGTAGTTACTCAAGGTTCAGGGCTTGCTCTCGTATTCTCTCGATATTAGCCTTCAGCCCCAGCGCGAGATTGGTGATTTCCAGGCCGGGTTCCCCTGCGCCAGAGCTTTTCGACAGCGCGGTATTCGCCTCGCGGTTCATTTCCTGCAGCAAGAAATCGAGGCGCTTGCCGATTTCGCCCCCGCCCGCCAGGATTCGCCTCAATTCGGCAGTATGAACCGACAAGCGGGTCAACTCTTCTTCGATATCGGATCTGTCGGCGAGAAGCGCGGCTTCCTCGGCAATGCGTGCTTCCGGAATGCCCGACCCGTTCAGGATCTCTGACATCCTCTCGCGCAACCGGGTTTGAAAGTGAGGTAATGCATTTGTGCGAATGCCGCGGATCCCGGTTGTCGCGCTCTGGATCAGGTCCGCTTCCCGCTCTAATTCCCCGCACAGCGCGTTGCCTTCGCGCTCCCGGTGCGCATTCAACTCCGCTGCGCACGCCGAAAGCGCCTCCAGCAATTCCGGCTGAATGGTTTCGTTGAGAGGACCTGCGCCGTCACTCTGTTCGAATACACCGGGAAGCGTGAACAGGACATTGAGATCCGGCTCGCCGTTTAATTTGAAATCCTGCGAAACCTGGCGGAAGGCGGACAGATATCGGTCGAGTGCCCCTCGATTGTAAAAAGCGGTATCGCTCTGCGACCGGGCAAGAGATACCCGAACCTCCACGTGCCCGCGCCGGATCTGCCCTTTCAGCAGGGCTCGCATCGCATTCTCGAACAGCGCGAACTCACCGATCTGGTGGAAGTGCAGGTCCAGCCCGCGATGATTCACACTGCGCAGACTGATGGTCAGTTCACCGGCGCTGGTCTGGCGGCGCACACTGGCAAATCCAGTCATGCTGCGAACGGCGGCGGGGCGGTTTGTCATCTGGAGCGCCGCATTCATTCTCTTTATTCGATCACCGCTGCGATATCGGCGTGCTGCAAGTCGTGAAGCCGGTGGTACAGGCCTCTGATGCCAAGTAACTGCTCATGCGTGCCCGATTCGGCGATTCTGCCGCTTTCGAGCACCACGATCTTGTTTGCCTGGCGGATGGTGGACAACCGGTGCGCAACCACCAGCACCGTTCGACGATTCATGAGCGCGGTCAGGGCCTGTTGAACCAGCCGTTCGGACTCTGTGTCCAGGTGGGAAGTGGCCTCATCTAGGATCAGAATCGGAGCGTCCTTCAGCAGCGCGCGAGCAATTGCCAGGCGCTGTCTTTGCCCTCCGCTCAGGCGAATGCCGCGCTCACCGATCATAGTGCGATAGCCCTCGGGCAGTTCCCGAATAAAATCATCCGCCAGGGCCGTTCGAGCAGCAGCAAATACCTCTTCTTCGCGTGCGTTGGGGCGGCCGTAGGCGATGTTATCGAACACCGTGTCGTTGAAAAGAAACGTGTCCTGCGCCACGATGCTGATGTTTTCTCGCAAGCTGGTGAGGCGTATATCGCGCAGGTCCCGCCCATCGATCTGTATAGATCCCGATCTTATGTCATAGAAGCGGGGCACCAGGTTTACTAATGTTGTTTTCCCGGCGCCGCTTGGGCCGACTAACGCTACCACCTCGCCCGCCCTTACCTCCAGATTGATGTTGTCCAGCACGATGCGATCTGGAGCTGCCGCATAGCTGAATTGAACATTCTCGAACCGGATGCTTTTATCAAAACGCGACAGGCGGACGGCGCTGGGCCGGTCAATCACGCCCGGTTGTGTATCCAGGTATTTAAAAACTCTGAGCGCCGCCCCGATCCCTTGCTGGAAAATATTATGAATATTCGTCAGGCGCTTAATGGGCTCATACAGCATGACCAGGGCCATAACGAAGCCCGTGAACATCCCCGCCGTCATGCTGGTGCTCTTCACCTGGGTCCGCGCGACAGTCAACAGCAGGATGATGGTAAGAGCGCCGAAAACCTCAATGATCGGCGATGCCAGCGCCTGGTGCGCAACGTACTTCAAGTTGCCGCTTTTGAGGCGTTGCGCTGCCAGCCGGAAGCGTTTCGATTCGTAATCTTCCGCTCCGAAGCTCTTTACCACCTGGTGGCCGCTAATGCTCTCCTGCAGAATTTGGTTCAAGCCGGCGGCCATATCCTGGGCGTACCGGGTTGTGCTGCGGATGCGGCGCCCCAGTCGAATCGTGAGAACCGCTACAACGGGAAAAACCAGCAGGCTGATCAGCGATAGTTTCCAATCGATCGAAATCATCGCCAGCAGCAGGAATAGAGCCGTGAATATCTGCCGCAGCCAGTCGGCAAGCATGGTGGAGACGGAAATCTGAATTCGATCGATGTCGTTCATGATCGAAGACATAATGCGGCCGGTAGTTTCGTTCTCGAAAAAACGGGCATCCTGATGCAGCACGCGATCGAAGACCTCTTGCCGCAGGTCCAGAATGGCGCTGACCCCGACCCAGTTCACCAGGTAATTGCCGAGATAATCGCAAACGCCCTTGGCGATGAAGCAGACCAGGATGCCGAACGCCACCATCGTCCAGATGTTGTGCACGAAAGATGGGACTACGTCGTTCAGGTAAACGCTGATATGGGTGTGCGGGATCGAGAAGAGCAGAGCCGGCGCGTCCGGGGTCTCGGGTTTCAGGACCCGCTCGAACACCAAGGGTATAAGCTTTACCAGCAAGCCCTGCGAAAGTCCGACGATGGCCATGAACACCACCGATGCCAGCAGGGCCGGCACATACGGCCGCGCATAGCGAAGCAGCCGGAGCAGTTCTTTCAAGCGTGCGCCTCTTCGAACATACGCAGGCGTTCCAGCGCGGCGATCACGCGGGACACGCTTACGGTCTGAAATCCCTCGGGCGCAACGATGGTCTGATTCTCGGTTCGCCAGGGGCCCCAAATAGCGGGATTCGATTTCGTGAACAGCACCACGCTCGGTATTCCGAATGCCGCAGCCAGGTGGGCCGGGCCGCTGTCATTGCCGATGAATGCGACCGCTTTCGAAATAATCGCCTTGGCATCGCCGAGCTTGCCTTGCACCACCTGGTGAGCACGGAAAGGCGTAGCCTCATCCTGCGGGCCGGCTAGAAAAACCGGGTCGATATTCCAGAGCTTCAGATACCGGGCGACCTCGCAAAATCGCTCGGCGGGCCACCGTTTCTCAGGCACGGAAGCAAACGGATGGAGAACGGCGTAGCGGCCTTTGAACGGTGATTCCGCCGCGAACACTTGGGCTCGCGGCACCTCTTGTAGCGGGACTCCCAGCGCGAAGAAAGCCGACGCCAGATGCTCCGCGGTGTGGAGTGTGCGATTCACTCGTAAGATGCGTTGAGCCCGCGCGATCTTGAAATTGTAAGCAAGCGTGGTGCTGTGCTGCACAAATCCGGCGCGCCAGCCGGCGCCGGAGAGCGCGGTCATCCACTGGCTTCGCGAGCCGCCATGCAGGTTCACGCACAGGGCCGGCTTATGGGCCCGCACCCCGCGGCAGGTGGGCGGAAGCACACCGATCCCGGTATTCCCCTCAAACACGGGCGCGAACCGCTCTTCTACAGAAATAGCGACGTTCAGATCGGGCCGGAAGCATTTCAGCAGTTGCAGCGCAGGCGTTGTGAGGACGCAATCTCCCAGAGACCGGAGGCGAATGACGGCCACACGGGCGCCTTCCGGCAGTTGCTCCAGAACGGTCATTTAGGGCTCGATGGTTGCCTGGTCTTTTAGCATGACCGGGATGTCATCCCGAATCGGGTAAACGCGCTTGCACTCCACGCATTTCAGCCCGCTCCCGTCCTCTTTCAGGACAACCTTGGCTTTGCAGACGGGGCAGACCAGGATATCCAGGAGCTCTTTGCTAACTGCCATAGAATTCTCCCAGTTTACCAGCGTGAAGCGAGCCGGGAAAGTTCATTCAGGCCTGCGCGGTCTGTAAGCCGGTTTCTGTAACCGCCTCATTTTTCAAGAAGCGGGTGGCAACCATTCGTCTAGGCCCCCCATTACTGAGAGGCTCCAGCGACCTACCCGGAAGTCGTAACGGAGCGGGCCGCTCCTGCTCCCCTATTTGGTCTTACTTCGCATGGGGTTTTCCCTGCCGGCCTGATTACTCAGACCGCGGTGCGCTCTTACCGCACCATTTCACCCTTACCTGCCGGAAACCGGCAGGCGGTATATTTTCTGTGGCACTGTCCGTAACGGCGGGTTTGACGCCTCCGTTCCCGGCCGTTAGCCGGCATGCTGCCCTGAGAAGACCGGACTTTCCTCCCGGTTCACTCGCGAACGAATGAACCCGGCGGCTGCCCAACCGCGCAGGCAAAACCATTCTCCCACTAAACTCGAATAGTAGGCGATTTTGAAAAAGGTTTTCATTCAGAGCTTCGGATGCCGCGCATCGCAGGCCGATGGAGCGGCCATTGAGGCATCCCTGGAAGATCGCGGTTTTTCAGCGGTGCGCGACGCGGCCGCTGCGGATCTCGTTGTCGTGAATACCTGCACCGTAACGCACGGAGCCGATGTCGATGCCCGCCGCGTCATTCGCGCTCTCCATCGCGATCATCCAGAAGCCCAGATTTTGGTGACGGGCTGTTATGCGCAGCGCGCTCCCGAAGAACTGGCGGGCATCGAAGGCGTGCGCTGGGTAATCGGCAATTCGCACAAGACCCAGATCGCTGAAATTGTTTCGCCGGGTGCCGAGGAATATCACGGGCAGATTCTGGTAAGCGATATCGGCGTCGCGCGTACGTTTCAAGCCAGCCCGGTCCGCGATATCCGCGAGGACCGCACGCGTCCCAACCTGAAAGTGCAGGATGGCTGCAGCAATCGATGCTCTTTCTGCATCATTCCCACCGTGCGCGGCAGGAGCCGGAGCGCGCCTCTGGAAAGCGTGCTCGAACAGGTCCGCGATCTGGCCGCGCGTTACTGCGAAATTGTGCTGAGCGGCATCAACCTGGGCCGCTGGGGCCGCGATCTGCCGGGTGGTTTGCGGTTCGTTGATCTGCTGCGCGCGATTCTTCGCCAGACCGAAATCCAGCGGCTGCGAATCAGCTCCGTTGAACCGATGGACTGGAGCGAAGAGTTGTTGCAATTCATTGCCGGTGAGCCTCGTATCGCCCGCCACGTGCATCTCCCCTTGCAATCCGGTTCCGATGCGGTGTTGAAGCGAATGTTCCGGAAATACCGGACACGGCATTATGCTACTCGCCTTGAGCTCGCCCGCAAGCTGATGCCCGAAGCCGCCATCGGCGCGGACGTGATGACCGGCTTCCCGGGAGAGACCGATGCGGAATTCGGGGAAACAATCCGCTTCGTCGAACAGCAGCCTTTTACCTATTTACATGTGTTCACCTACTCGGAGCGGCCCGGAACGCTGGCGGTGGAACGCGGTGAACCAGTGCCAATGCCCGTGCGGCACGAACGTACACGGATCTTGCGCACGATTTCGGAGCGAAAGAATCTGGAATTCCGCCGGACGCTGATCGGCAAAACGCTCTCAGCCGTCACTCTGGAACAGCGCGGCATCGCGCTCACGACCAATTTCTTGAAGGTGCAAATGGCGCAGCCTCGCGAGCCGAATCAACTGGTGAATCTCGAAATCGGCGCGCTCAACGGAGTGGGCTTGAAAGAGCGGGCGATTTTGCGCGTGCTGCCATGAAGCCCGACCTTTAGGAGCGCATCAAATGTTGAGTCTCAGGAGTCTTGCATTCATCCTATGCTCAGCCATACGGCGCGCGCGGGCCCTGTCCTGCGCTGCTCTCCATTGCTTTCCCGACGTAATTGACGGAAGGAAAAGAAGGAAAATGGCCACAAATAACGCAAGGAAAATAGCTACAGCCGCTCCCATGTGCAGTCTCCTACCAGAGTATACCCCTCCCAAGGCGATCACGGCTCGGGGAGCAAAGGACCCTTGCGCAACGTGAATGTATCTCGCGGCCAAGGCGACCGAAAGGAGCAGTCGCAAATGACGGACGAAAAAGTAATCATGCTGATTGAAGCAAAGATTCAGCCCGAGCGCCGGGCGGAGCTTCTCGAGGCCGCTCGCCAATATCTGCCATTCGTGCGGGCAGAACCGGGCGTCGAGGCGTTTTACCTGACGGCGCGACAGGACGACCCCAATACGCTTGTTTTTTACGAGATCTACAGATCGCAGGCAGCGCAGGATTTCCATCTGCAACAGGACTTCACTAAGACATTCTTAGCGACGCTAAAAAGCGCGCAGGATCGAGAACGAGTGCGAACAAATCTTGTCGAATTGGCTGCGGAAGCATAAGCGCGCGCTGAGTAGTCGTGGAATCGGCCTCGCACGCGCAGCTTTCCAATACGACTGACCGCTGACGGCTGTTTGCTGGCGGCTGATCGCTGTTTGCTGACCGCTTCCTACTCGATTCGTAGCGCTGTTGCCGGATCAATGTTCATCGCTCGGCGTCCAGGCAGATAGCAGGCTGCCCCGGCCGTCAGTAACAACAGCGCCGCCACCGCCAGATACGTTGGCAGATCGAACGGCTTGGTTTCAAACACCAGCGCCGCTATATAACGCGACAGCCACCATGCCCCGATGGCGCCTAGCACGATTCCCAACAGCGCCGGACGCAGTCCCTGGATGATGGTCATTCGTAAAATGCTCGTGCCGCTTGCGCCCAACGCTACACGCAGCCCGATCTCGGAGGTGCGGCGGCTCATCGAATACGCGAGCACTCCGTACATCCCCGCGGTCGCTAGCAGCAGCGCGAGCCCGCTGAAGACCCCCAGCAGAATTGCGTTGAACCGCTGAGGGGCGACGGAACGGGACACCACTTCTTCGAATGAGCGAACATCGGAAATCGGAAGATTGGGGTCTAGCCGCGTAACAATCGATCGGACCGTTGGCATAAGCGCAAGCGGATTCGAGCGGGTATGCACGACGAACTGTGTTGGCAGCGCAGCCAGGCCGTACGGCAGATAGACGGTGAGAGCGGGGCCGGCAGCCAGGCCGCGTTCGCGGCTGTCCCCCACCACCCCAATGACCTCTGCTTCGCTGTTGCTTTGCCCTTTCCAGAGAATCGCGTTTCTTCCGACGGGATCTTCATTGGGAAAGAGCAGTTTTGCCAAGTGCTCGCTGATGATCACGCCCCGTTTCATAGCTGGCTGGCCCGTCCGGCCCCACATCCAGTTGTCGCTTTTGTCGAAGGCTCTGCCGCGAAGCAGCGGTAGCCCGATTGCCGGGAAATAGCCGGGCGTAACAATGCGCCAACCTGCCCAAGGCGCGGGTCCCGAAGCGGCCGGTCGCGAGACGGAATCGATTGACATCCCGGTGTCGACTCCTTCCATAGGCGGCTCGCTGACCGCGCCGGCGGCTATTACGCCGGGAACGGCCGACAGGCGCTCGAAGAAGCGATCCAGAAGCTGCTTGCCCGCGCCTTTCTCCCAATACGACCCTGGCATGCTAACCGAAAAGAGCAGCCGGTTTTCCGTTTCAAATCCGCGGTTCACGCTCATCAATTCAGTGAAACTGCGAATCAGCAATCCCGACCCCACCAACAGAAGAAATGAGAGCGCCACCTCGCCCGTAACCAACCCTGCGCGCAAGCGCCCTTGTCCGCGGCTTCCCGTCTGTCGATCTCCGTCGCGCAGCGCGGCAACAATATTGTTCGCGGGGGCATGCAAAGCGGGAGCCAGGCCTGACAGAACCCCCGTCAAGATCGCGATGAGTGCCGCGAATCCCAGCACCCAAAGGTTCAGGCCGGCATCCGCTAATCGGGGAAGCCCGTGTATCTCCAGCGTCTGAATCCCGCCCAGAGCCGCGTACGCCAGCGCCAAGCCTAGCGCAATACCGAACCCACTGAGCAGTAGCGACTCCATCATCACGAAACGCACAAGTCGTGCCCGGCCAGCTCCCAGCGCTGTACGCACCGCAATCTCTCGCTGCCGAGCCGTGCCCCGCGCGAGCAGCAGATTGGTGACGTTCAGGCATGCGATCAGCAACAGGAACGTGACCGCCCCCAGCAGTACCCACAGCGCCTGCCGTGTTGTATCGCTGACCACCCAGGTGCTCGAAGGCGTCAAGCGAAACCCGATCCCCTTATCGTCCTTCGGGTACGATTGCGCGAGCGTGCCGGCAATTCGCTCGAGGTCCGCTTTCGCGGCTTTCATCAAAACGCCGTTTGCCAGCCGCCCAATTACCTGGAATTCCCAACTGCTGCGATTGGCGTCGGACCGGTATCCAAATGGCACGTAGATCTGATCGTTAATCCAGGGCTCACCCGCTGGTAGCACGCCTACCACCGTATAAATTCTGTCGTTCAGCCGCACCGTTTTGCCCAGAACCTTTGCATCGGCCCCAAAGCGGTTGCTCCAGAACCTATTGCCGAGAATGGCAACGCTGGTGTTCCACCCGCCGCGGTCATCTTGATGCGAGAAATCGCGTCCCAAGGCCGGCGCTATTCCGAGCGTGTGGAAAAAGCCTGAGGTGATCTCGACGGCGCTCACCTTTTCCGCCGCGCCCACGCCAGTCAGGTTGGCTTCGTCATAATGGTAGGCCGCCAGCGATTCGAAC
>DATIMA010000102.1:0-5980 GCA_035475915.1 Bryobacteraceae bacterium | reverse complement strand
GACCGGCAACAACAGCTTGCTCTTGATGTGAATCAGCGTCGCAGCCATATACACGAACTCCGAGCTGAGTTCGATGTCCAACTCAATCGCTTTCTGGACATATTCCAGATATTGGGCGGTGATCTTCGCAATCGGAATGTCGTAGATGTTGATCTGCTGCTTCCGAATCAGGTCCAGCAGCAGGTCAAGCGGCCCCTCGTAGTGCTCGAGGTGAAAGTTCAAGGGCGGTGACACTGCCTACACAGTAGCATGCAAAACAACGTGTTTTGGGCGCTTTTCGGGGCGGGACTTACGGTTGCCGGAGTTAAGGTTTCTGGCTTGAACACAACGGCTGAATCGAGGCGCTCGCCCGCGAGTGCTATACGTAACTGAACGCCTAGTTAGAACTTGATGGGAGCTAAATGAGCCTTGCGTCTCTGGTCGAAATAATTCACACGATTACCCTCGATTCATGGACCGAGCGAAACAAGAGTGCTTTTGCCGCTTTGTTTGGCAGCCCTGACGGCCGATACCCAAAACCAGCCACCAAAGTCGTCACCGTGCGTGCCCCGGAAATCAGCCCGGATTCTGGAGTGCCCTTTGCGGCTTACATTCATTCCTCGAATCCATCCTCCGGACCCTATAGCGGACTCTCGCTCGCGATCTTCCCGGTTGCTGACCGGCCCAGTCTGATCGGAATGGTAGTAGGAACCCAGGGCCTCTCGCCTGACGAGGCCATCCTTGGCCGACCCGGTCACACTCGAAAGATGCAGGCGATCTGCCGGTGGTTGAATCGCCATTATGGAAAAGGGAGCTTCGTGTCTTGGGCAAAGCAGGACCCGACCCGCACCGATCTTCCCATCCCCGATAACGTGAGAAACGCATGGCCCGAGTACAAGAGCGTTTTTGATCGCTACGGGAAAGAGTTGTACGCTCTCTACTGCCCGACGGACGATCATGCCGGGACCGACGCGGCGCTAACCGCATTCCTTGATGTGCTCTTCGAAGAACGAGGTTTTCAGCCGATTGCAAGTTGCCAGAACAGCTACAAATCTGTTCAAGCAAGTTGGTTCGAATACCTGATGCCGAGCGTCGAGCGCGGCCAAATCTCAGATCTGCTAGCCACAAGGCGATATGTCATCATTCAAGGTCCGCCGGGCACAGGTAAGACAAGGATGGCTACGCAGTTGCTCGCTGAGGAATATGCTGGGCGCGGGCGTTCCATCCAGTTCCATCCGAACACGACTTATGAGAGCTTTGTCGGTGGCTTGGCTCCCGCAACGACCAGCGGCGAACTGGGATTGCGCTTTGCCCCAGTGCCGGGTTTCCTGATGCAATCAGCTGCCGAAGCTTACGCGGATCCATCACACAAGTATCTCTTGCATATTGACGAGATCAACCGCGCCGATCTGTCGAAAGTCCTCGGCGAGGCAATTTTCTTGCTGGAGCCTGGGGACCTCCGCACCATACGCCTACCTCATGATTTCGGAGAGCCGTTTCATAGCAAGTTCTCCTTGCCGGAGAACCTGCACATCATCGGTACCATGAACAGTGCCGACCGCAGCATCGCGATCGTAGACGTCGCTCTGCATCGGCGGTTTGCTTTCATCTCTCTTTGGCCGCGGATGAGCGTAGTTGAGCAGCACGGATGCAAAACCATGCAGAACGCGTTTAAAGAGCTGACCTCAACATTCGTCGAACATGCAACAGATGATGCTCTCTCGCTTGTGCCGGGGCACTCCTATTTCCTTGAGGCGGACGAAATTCTAGCGCCACGAAGCCTGCAGGTAAACCTGGCCCCTCTGCTTCACGAGTATCTGGCAAACGGCTATGTTACCGGTTTTGCGGGGGCGATCCGCGGGTACTTACAGCAAATCGAGAGTTTGTGAACTGGCGTCGGAATCGTCACAGCCCTAGAACGGTGCCCCTGCTGGGTCCATTGCAGACGAAGCAGGTCTGTTTGGAACTCAAAGACCACTCCGTAGTGCGATGGTCGGCCGTGGACTTTTTCCGCTTACAATCCGTGCGAGATCCGCATGCCCAAGCTGCACGATTCGCTGACCAGTTCGAACGCCAGAACCGGGCAATCATGTCGCTGCTTGATGTTCGGATGGGACGAGATTATAACGGCAGTGATGTCAGCCTGTTGATTCAAGCGGGCAGCGCCGTTGGCGCGGTTCCACTGATCTCCCCTTCTACTGCGCAGCCGGATTATGGTCTGGTAGTGCAGCCGAGGTTCCCTTGGAAGGGAATCGGCCCAATGCTGGCAGAGATGGGCTGGCGAATCAGCCCTGTTCCACTGCGATTGCCCCTGCTTCACCGGTCGGAGCGCCGGGTGCCAATCTGGGTCCTTTCATTCATGATACTGACCCGGCTCAACGCACTGCTCGATTCTCTCGACCGGCGGTTCGAATTCGTAAGTGAAGTACGTCGAGCACCTCGCGGCCGTGTCGATTGGGCTGGATACGCCATCAAGAGCATCCCTCACGCGAAGCTGCTATCAGTGCCCTGTACCTTTCCGGATCTTCGAGATGACCGATTGCTCCAAGGAGCGGTTCGATATAGCGCCACGCGCCAGCTTCGGGCGCTCGAGACCCAGAAAGAACATGGCGCATTCATTCATCGACTGATGGATTTCGCGCAACGGGTACTCCAACGCGTTCAGCACGTTCCGCCGCACATCCCGTCTCCAATAACTCTGGGAGCTTGGCTGCAGCGGCCTATGCGCACCGATCACTTCATTGAGGGACTACAGGCTATTGAATGGACCGTCGAGGAACGAGGTCTGGCTGGATTGAGCGATCTGCAAGGAATACCCTGGCGCATGCCCATGGATCAGTTCTTCGAAGCATGGATGGAGTTGATATTTCGTGCTGTGGCCCGGAGGACAGGTGCACAGGTAAGAGTAGGCCGAAAGCGAGAGACAACTCATCCGATCAACTGGGAGCCTCCAAACGTCGGCTCCCAGAAATCGCTGGTCCCGGACATCTGGCTCGAATGGGAATCAACAACGCTCATCGTGGATGCCAAGTACAAGCGCCACTGGGAAGAGTTGCAGCAACAGGGTTGGTCAGGCATGCAAGAAGAACTGCGCGAACAACACCGCAACGATTTACTTCAGGTGCTCGCATATGCAAACCTGGCCCGAACAGGCCGAGTGATCGCTTGCTTGGCCTACCCCTGTTCGGCGGATACCTGGGAGTCACTTCGCGATCGCGGGAGATTGATTCATCGTGCAGATGTGATCGCCAGACCCAGATCACTCCAGCTTTGGCTCACGGCAGTGCCCATGAGCATGAATATGGAATTCGTCGCAGGTCCGTTGGCGGAACAGGTGCGAGCCGCGCTTGGGCAATGATGTGCACTGGAGTATCCTTTTATCGTCCACTATTCCCTAAGCGGATGCGCGCAATGACCTTCCTCGAAATTCCATTTCCCGCTTCGCTCACCTTCCTGAAGTAAACCATAGACGGCAAACATATCAGCTTCCGGAGGAACATCGACGGCAATTACTCGATCGGTAGCTCTTTCGTATGTGCAGCCCAGCGATTTCAGGGGTACCCACGCCGATGCGAAGTCTACTCTAGTACTATCTTCCTGCAAGTAAATACGATACGCTGAGTGACCGCCTGAAGTCGCCCGGCCAGTCACCTTTAATCGCCCGTCGTCATCGACCGCGGTGACGATATCCTGTTCACTGAAACCTCTGATGATATATGGAACGTTGCGCAATCGATAAAGATCTTTCCCGAGGGGCTCCGCCCAGACGGTTTCTGTGACGTATGGGAGGTCCTGATCCTCCAGATCAAAGGTCACCTCGACTAATCCATGTGGAGAGTCTTGCTTACCGGAGTGTTTGGTTTCACGATTACTCAAGTCCACCCTGCTCCTTCCGAGTGCATCTTCATTCTCGCTTTACAGTTTCAAACGAAATGCTTCATCCGATACCCTGTTTCTCAGCAGCAATCGTCTATCCATAGAGATGCCCCGCATATTCATGATTACAGCCGGTTTGGCGCTCCAGACATTTGTCACCGGTGCGAGCCCTCCATCCGATCATGCGCTGGCCCACAAAATTAGAACACTATTGCACATTGTCCTCACGACCGAAGATGAGAAAAAAGCCGCAGTCGCGCGTAATGATGTACGGCAAATATTCCGGAAGGGCGGCCTTCCGGCAATCGCCGAAGTAGGAAACGGGCCCGCCTACGATTTCGTTTTGCTCGCAAGTCTGGGGCAACCCATAGATTTTCAAAGTCACGTTCTGCCGGCGATCACGGAGGCCGCCAGGCTGAACGCCGTGCCGCCCGACGCTGCCGTCTTTTATCAGGCTCGCTATCGATTGGAAAAGGTAAAGAAAAGCGCGAGCGAGAGGGCAGCTTCAAATCCAGGTCTCCGCGAGGAGATAGAACGCCTGTACAGGGTGGATCAGGCGGTTCGACAGCAGAGCGGATTCAACGCAAAAAAGATGATGGCGACGGATAAGCAAAACGCAGCGCCGCTACAATCCATTTTCCGGAAATACGGAGTACCGACGTACGACATGGTAGGTGTGCAGGCCGCTAAAGACTTCGTGATCATGGCGCAGCACCAGCCACCCAAATTCCGGCAGGAAATCCTGCCCGAGCTTCGAGCTAATGTTGACGCAGGCCAGGCAAATCCAGACTCTTACGCGCTGGTGTACGATCGCTCGCAGCGTGATCAAGGCAAGAAGCAGCTTTACGGTACGCAGCTAGAGTGTAATGCGGGCGAGACGCTGCACGAAGCTCCAATCAAAGATAAGGCGCACGTGGATCAACGGCGGGCCGAACTCGGGCTCATGCGCGTCGACCTATATGCCCGCCTGACTGCAGAGATGATGCCGCAGTTTTGCCCATCCCTAACGCCAAAAAAGAAAGCGCCTCGGAGAACCAGGTGAAATTGACGCGCGCCTTGGCAATCTCTAGATGGTTCCCGATCTCCACCTGGTTTCCTGACGCGGCATCACACTCGAATTTCGATGGTATTTTAGGGCATGACCGTCACTCTCGAAGTTCCCGACGACATCGCGCGGGCCCTCGCTTCACACGGCGATCTGTCACGGCGGGCCCTCGAAGCATTTGCGCTTGAGGAATATAAGAGCGGGCGACTGTCCCAGGCACGGCTTCGGCGGCTTCTGGGTTTTCAAACGCGTTACGAGCTGGACGGCTTTCTAAAGGAGCATGGAGTTTTAATCGATTACCCGGTCGAGGAATTCGACCGCGAGATGGAGTCGCTTCATCGCAGCGGCTCTGACAAATGCGCCTAGTCGTCGCTGATACGGGCCCGGTTCATTATCTTATATTGATCGGACAGATTTCACTGCTGCCTGCTCTCTTCGAGCGCATCTTCATCCCCGTTTCAGTTCGGGAGGAAATGCTTCACCACAATACTCCTGATGTGGTCCGCGGGTGATCGAAAATCCTCCCGCATGGCTGGAGGTAAGGGCCGATCCCATTCGGGAGCTGCAAGATCCGTTATTGGCCGAACTAGACGATGGAGAACGCGCTGCCCTGCTACTGGCGGAGTCTCTTCGGGCTGCGCTCGTGCTCATGGACGACCGAGCCGGAGTGATCGCCGAAAAGCAGAAAAGACTTGCGGTGACCGGCACTCTTGGTGTCCTCAACTTGGCGGCGGAGCGGCATCTCGTGAATTTGGAAGCTGCTGTCGCACAATTGTCGTCTATGAACTTCCGCTACTCACAGCAGCTTATCGATCGCTTACTGGAAGCGCACCGAGCGAGAACTTGGCGGTCCTAACTTTACGCCCTCGTATTTACCGTCAACACCCGCTTCGCCTCAAACGCCGCAATGGCCGCTTCCTGCTGCAGGATGTACCCCAGTTCGTCCACCCCTTCCAGCATGCACTGCCTTGCGAACGCGTCAATCGGGAACGTCACCGCGGAGCCGTCGGGAAGCGTGAGTTTCTGCTGCGCCAAGTCGACTGTCACGGTCGCCTCAGGATTCGCCTCAACCGCGGCGAA
>DATIMA010000101.1:0-6715 GCA_035475915.1 Bryobacteraceae bacterium | reverse complement strand
CGAGGTCATGCCGCTGGCGCGCCGCGCCTCGCAAGAAGCGCTGAGCATCGATCCCTCGCTGCCGGAGGCGCAGGCCAACCTGGGTCTCGTGGCCGGGCTCTACGACTATGACTGGAAGGAGGCGGGGCGGCTTTTCCGGCTCGCCACAGCTCGCGATCCCGTTCCTCCCCAGACGCGCCAATGGTACAGTCTCTACCTAGTGGCGTTGGGCCGCGCGGAGGAAGCCATTGAGGAAGCCAGGCGGGCGCTTCGGGAAGACCCGCTCAATTTGTCTTCACGCGTGGTGCTGGTGATGTGCCTTCATACGGCCGGCCGGGATGAGGAAGCGGTCGCGGAAGCGCATCGAACCCTGGAATTTGACGAAAACCAATATACGGCCTGGAGCTTGCTGAGCTTCATCGAGACTTCGCGCGGAAAGCTGGCGGAAGCGCGTGCCTTCGCGGAAAAAGCGTGTTCGCTGGCACCGTGGACGAAATTGCTTCGCGGCCTTTTCGCCGGGCTGCTAATGCGCGCCGGGGAGACGAGCCGCGCCAGTGACGTGCTGGCGATACTCGGAGACGGCCGGACCTACCGCGACCCTCTGGGGTTCATTTTTTACCATCTCATCCTGGGCCAAGTCGAAGAGGCCGCGGACTGGGTCGAAAAGGCCATCGAACAACGCGATACGGCGATCTATTTTCTACGCTTTCCAGTCGGGGCGCCGTTGCGCTCCAGCGCCCGATGGCCCGCGCTGGCCAGAATGATGAATCTACCAGTGGGTGTTTCGTAACCGCGCCGAGTCCGGCCAGATGTTGGCGAGCCGTTTCTGATTGAGACGTCTAACTAAAATACGTCGGCCAAGCTTACTTCATGCGCCCACGACAACAATTCCTTTTAGCTGCATTCAATCTTCGCTAATGTTCCTTCCGTCGCAACGGCGAGATCGTAAGGCTGCGCGTCGAATTCCGGTTTGGCGATTTGTGCGAGAAGTATGGGGAAACGAGGTCGAAATCGATCATCCGTTTGACTTGAACTTCGAGTACCGTCCGCCGGCCTTGGTCGGCCGCAGCAGAACTCGGCCCTTCAGGTTCCTGGTTCTGGGAAACTGGTGGGATTTCGCTCATCAGCTCATAATCTTTGTCGACTTGTCGACTTCATCCATGACTGACTCTATTGTTCGCGCAGAGCCATAGATCCCTTGAGATGATCGCATTCGTAACCGTCCGCGACCGCGTGCAACACATGATCGAGGCCGGTCAAATCGACGATCAAGTGCTCGCCGAGCACCTAACGGCTGAGTTCGACGGTCGGTGGGGGCATGGGCGCATGCCGCCCGATGCATTTTTGTACACGAGATCTATAGCGCACTTAAAAAGCAGTAGGGCAAATTGGTCTGTAAGCCTTCCGCCTTTGCGAAAAGCGAACGGCCTCAGTTGAACTGCATTCTGCTTAGCAGACGCACAGTCATCGGAAATTGAGAGAAGGGCCAGGAGCGGAAGCCAAATAGATTGCCGCTGGGGTCGTTAGGCTTGATCGGGAGTGACTCGGCGACGAGAGCCGATGAAAAGAGTAAGTAGATGCCGAATCACTGTCGATCAGGAGACTTGAAGGAAGCCGCAGGCGGGGCCAACGATTAACTATGGATTTTGAATGCCACTTTGGGACTTTCGTACTGCCCCTTGCAGCGCGAATAAGCCATTGACCGCGAGCATCCGATCGATATTACCTCATTCGATTACGCCGCAGGCGTCTGCCACGCCAGCGGCTTCGTTCAAATCGCCCAGGGTGTAGGAAACGGAGCCGCCAGTCCAGAGCCGCTATCTCCGAGCGGTGTGGGGACTTTTGTGGGTACTCTGGTTCAAAATACTGAGCAATCCTGATCGTTGATGATCATTCCTCGCGGCGTTGTGCTCCTGTAAACTATTGACGCCGCGCAACTAATCACAACAATGGGTAAACCTGCAAATGACTGCAATCTAGCTGTTAACCGAAGGGTTGTAGGTTCGAGTCCTACCTGAGGAGCCAAACTAAACTCCTGAATCGAAACTCCTTCTTCTCTTTTACTACTCTTCGCAGTGCCCTCGGGTGTACGAACTTCTGTACGAACTTTGGCCGACTCAGCCTTCTGCCCCTGATACTTTTCGAAAGATTCGCTCCGGTCACCTCTGGACTGCTAGCACCTTTCGCTGGGAACGCAAAACTCTCAACAACAGAAACTGTCCCTATTCGACACTCCAGCGCGTAGTCAAGTAAGCGTCCGGTCCGAACTTTTGTCAGCTTGCGTGTGACAGTGCGCTCTTTCACAGACTGCGCTGCGAAAAAGTAGCCCCTGCGGGCAGTTGAATCGTTGAATCAGCGGGCACCGTGCTTGTACTCTGACATTCATGGCAGATACCAGATCGTCCGCGATGTCTGCAAATCGCAAAGATACGCACCCATTCCACGAGGATCGCGAACGCGTTCCCAAGATCCAGGGCCTGATCAATGAGTGCATGACGTTCACCGACGACGATCTGGCGGCAATCACCAGCCACTATGACGATCTCTTCTGCGTGGAAGAAGTCGTCGAGAATGATCTGATTTTGCTCGTCAGCCTCAATGCGAATCGCAACACCGATGCCGTGATTTCGCTCGGGCGCATGATCCTGCAGAACATTCAACTCACGATCGGGAAGCTCTACGAGGATCTGGAAAAGTTAGACGATCCGCACCGTCCGTTGTTCTCCGTCATTCTCGACGAGTTTCCCGCGTTCTCGTACAAGAATTTTGTGCACATTCAAAACACGGCGCGCGGCTCTAAAACCGGATTTCTGTTTTCCATGCAGGCGGTCCCGCAGCTCGACGATGTCGCGCGCGGGTTCCGGGAATCGGTCACCGGAGCCGGCGTGACCACGATGATGTACCGCATCAAAGACGAGGACACAGCAAAATTCTTCTTACGCGCGAGCGCGGAGCAAAAAGTAAAAAGCCGGACCGTGCAGGTGCAGAAACCATCTTCGGGAAATTTCGGGAAACAGGCGTTGCCACTGAAAGCGACAAGTACGAGACGCGCTCGAAAGACTTCAGCATTAAAAACCTCCCGATCGGGCGGTTCGAAATGCTGATGGGCGATGACTCGATCGGCATGATTCACACGACCGTGCAGGGCCGGCTGACCACACCCACCGAGATCTCCGGCTTCAAACCGGAACCGTTCTGTGCACTGAAACCGGAACAGACGCCCAACTTAGGCGCACATATGCGCTTCAAAGATGCAAATGCGCAGAAAGAATTCAAGACTAAACGAAAGGAGTTTCAATTCAAGCGATGATACGCCGTCGGTTGATCGTGCCTACGATGTTGCTTTTTTGCTCTTGTCGCCGGCGGTGCGGCGCAACAGCCCACTCCGCAATGGAATACGGTGAAGCCGGCAACGTCCCCGTTGGCGCCACATCCGACCGCATCGGCAGCGGCGGCGTCCCGCGTCAGCCTTCGGTCACAGCCGTCCTTTTGGGATGACTCGCTCAAAATGATCCGGGACGGCGGCTGGGATATTGGATCCTGGCTGGCGTACCGGCGCCGGCTTCTGGTCGAGGCCAGTCTGACGAACCGGTACTTCTGGTTCTGCATCACCTCTTACGCCGCGAATGTACTGTTGATCTATTTGTTCTACGCCTCGCGCGTGAGCGAAGACCGCAAGATCTGGAAAGCGACGGAGGCGATGACGGGCCTCTGGAACTGGGCACTCTATGCGGACTGGGACGCGCGCAAGGCGATCGACAAATACAACCGTCACATCGACCGCTGCCACAGCCAGGCAAACGAGCGGTCAGCTTCGAACGCTGCCACCTGTGGTTCGGCAAACGCGAAAAGATCACGGAGAAATTTCATCGACTGTACGCTGCTTTGTTGGGTACTACCCTGGCGCTGCAATTACTGTCACTTTCGCTTTTTTCGGTTGCAATGGATGTGGAGCGTTTAATATGACCGTCTGGGTAAAGTTCGAACGAAATAAGATGAGCCGCGGTTACACACTTCTTTGGAGCGATGATCTCTTCCAATCCAGGAATCCATCCGAATGGAACGGAATTGTGGGCGAGACACGCGAGAGTCTCACTTGGGCACAAGATTTGCAGTGTTGGTCCAAGAAGAAGACTCGCTTGAACGCCGCATTATTAGACGAGAATCCCGGTATCCGGGGGCCCGTGGAGTCGCTTTTTGATTGCGTCCGTGCGCAAGTGACATGCTACTTTCCTGTGCGCGGGTCGTCATGTTGCTTTCTATGCGCGCAAGCCCAGTAGCATCGAACCGCTTAACCGAAACTTGTTGCAGCTTTCTCCAGGGAGAAGAACAATGAGCAAAATGCCACGTCACGTAGTCACATTTGTCCTTGCCGGAGGCAGGGGAAACCGTCTGTTTCCGCTGACACAAGACCGCGCCAAGCCAGCCGTCCCCTTCGGCGGAAAATATCGAATCATTGATTTCGTTCTAAGCAATCTCATCAATTCAAGCATTTATTCCATCTATGTGCTGGTCCAGTTTAAGAGCCAGTCGTTGCTACGGCATCTCCGTGATGGCTGGCAATTCGGTGGTTTACTGAAAGATCAATTCATCATCCCGGTGCCAGCCCAGATGCGTTCAGCTGACGAGACATGGTATACAGGCACGGCTGACGCAATATTCCAAAATCTAAACCTCATTGAAGATCTCGACGAGCATTTGATAGGGATCTTTGGCGCTGACCATATCTATCGCATGAACGTGCGTGACATGGTTGACTTTCACGAGCGAATGCATGCAGATGTAAGCGTCGCAGCCATCCCTGTTTCAGCCCATCTTGCAGCGGAATTTGGAGTCCTTGAGGCTGCGGCGGATGGTGCCATTCTCGGCTTTCATGAGAAAACGGCACAAGCGCCCACTATTCCTGGTGAACCACACAGCGTGTACGCCTCAATGGGCAATTATATTTTCTCAGCTCGCACGTTGCTGCGGGAGTTGGAGGCTGACGCACTGCGATCGGATAGCAGGCACGATTTTGGGCGCGACATTCTACCTTCTTTGCTCGGACGAGCTGCTATGTACGCCTACGATTATCAGGCGAATGCTATTCCCGGAGAGGCGGCGGATGTCCCTGCTTATTGGAGAGACGTGGGAACTCTTGAAGCGTACTACGAGGCGCACATGGATCTCTGTGGGCTCGTACCTTCCCTGAATCTTTATAACCGGCGCTGGCCCATACGAACGGCCAGCTATCCTGACCCGAGCGCGAAATTCAGCTTCGATGAGGAGGGTTGTCCAGCTCAAGCAATAGGTTCGATCATTTCGGGTGGATGTGTTCTCTCGGGAGGCATAGTTCGTGGCTCAGTACTCGGGCGAGGTGTCCAGGTCCGCAGCGGGGCGGTTGTCGAAAACTCTATCATTCTCGACAATTGCATCATCGGGCCGCAATGCAAGATTCGCCGGGCGATTCTCGATGAGAACGTCACATTGAGGGGCGACGTGAATATTGGCTACGACCTCGAACAGGACCGCGCCCTTCACTACGTAACGGAAACTGGCATCGTTGTGGTTACCAGCGGTACCGAAGCCAGCAGCATGCATGGTGCTTCCGCCGCTTCAGCAGGAAGTGATCGATAGTCAACGCTAGACCCAACTAGTGGGCTGTCGCTGAGTGACTATTATTATACGCAAGGCGTCTTTATGGCATGCCTTTTCGTGCGGAGCCAGTTGTACTTAGCGAAGAAGAACACGACGAATTGCGGCAGATGTCTTTTTCGCGTTCACGTCCGGCGTGGGATGTGTTCCGGGCGCGTTTGATTCTCAAGCTGTCTCAGGGTCGCGGCTATGCCGATATTCAGCAGCGACTGGAGACCACAGCCCCCACGATTTCGCGATGGAGGAAGCGGTTCATCGAGCACCGCATCCCCGGTCTGATGGAAGAGCGACATCCTGGTCAAAAACCAACAGTGATTACGCCTCAAGTACAGGCCAAGGTGCTGGCGGCGACGCGTCGCAAGCCAAAAGACGGGTCCACACACTGGTCGTGCCGCAAATTGGCAAACGAACTGGGAATCAGTAAAGACACGGTGCATCGCATCTGGCGTATCGCCGGACTGCGGCCCCACCGTCTGGAGCGCTACATGGCCAGCAACGATCCGGATTTCGAGCGTAAGGCCGCCGATATCATCGGCCTCTATTTGAATCCTCCCCAACACGCGGCGATGTTCTGCGTGGATGAAAAATCAGCCATTCAGGCTTTGGACCGCTTGGATCCCGTCTTGCCGATGTCACCAGGCCGCGCCGAGCGTCACGGATTTGAGTATTACCGGCATGGCGCGCTGTCTTTGTATGCGGCTTTGGATGTGAAGTCTGGGAAGGTGCACGGCAAAACGGCCGCTCATCATACCAGCGACGAGTTCGTCTCCTTCTTGGAGCAAGTCGTGAAACAATGCCGCGGCAAGCAGGAGATCCACATCATTCTCGATAACCTCTCCGCTCACAAAACCAATAAGGTCGAGGCATTCTGCGGGAGCACCCGAACGTGAAACTCCATTTCACGCCCACCTGCTCCTCCTGGCTGAATCAAGTAGAGATTTGGTTCGCGCATCAAACGCGAGGTCATCGCCAGAGGAATCTTCACCTCCGTGCCGGATCTGGCCCGCAAGCTCATGCGCTACGTTCGCGCTTATGCGAAATCCGCTAAGCCTTTTGCTTGGAGATACTCGGAATGTTCGGCGCCGAATCACATGCTAACGAA
>DATIMA010000100.1:0-19423 GCA_035475915.1 Bryobacteraceae bacterium | reverse complement strand
GCACTCAGGCCCGGGCTGTGGAAGCAGCCTGAACGTTTACAGAAGATTCGGCAATCTGGTTCAACTTACGATCCGCCGCTTCCTCCTCGCTGAGGGTCTGCTGGAGAAGGTTGGCCGCTTGGGTCATTCCCAGGCGCTTTGCAAACGCGCGAGCTGTTCCGTATCCCGAGATCTCATAATGTTCAACCCGCTGCGCCGCGGCGATGAGCGCCGCATCCTTTACATCGGGATCACCTTTGGCCTTGATCATTTCTTCGCCTTCCGCGACTAGGCCCTTCATGGCCTCACAGGTTTCGCGCTTCGGCTCTAAATTTAATTCCCGAAAAATTGTTTCCAACCGCGACACATGTCCCTGGGTCTCGGTCAGATGGTGCTGGATGGCTTGCTTCAACTGGCTGGAGCTGGCGGCATCCGCCATCTTCGGAAGCGCCTTGGTCAGGCGGTTCTCGGCGTCATACAGATCCTCGATCTGATTTATGAACAGATCTTTAAACGAATTCAAGTCGGTGCTGAATAGTGGCATGGTGTTTCCTTAAGCCTCTTAACAGGCCACATATGGGACTCTCGGCCGCTTGCTATGTTTCGAAGCGGCGGATAAGGAGAGTGCCTGGCAGAATTTGCCGGTCGCGGAATTTTTTCAGGGCTAGAGCAGATTTGAAGACCAACTCGCAACTGTTCCAGTGTAGTCAGCGCGGCGGCATTATCGAAAAAGAGATATAGTCACTTGTGTACTGGTAGGACAATTGCATAAGTTGGTCAAAGGGAGAATGAATGCCGAATCTTTCGAAGATTACGAAGGACCACGATGTAATCCGCGCCTGGGCAGAAGAGCGCGGAGCAAAACCGTCTCATGTGAAGCGCACAGGATCGGCCGAAGATGTCGGTATCCTGCGGTTTGACTTTCCAGGCTACAGCGGAGAGGACACGTTGGAGCCAATTACCTGGGAGCAGTTTTTTGACAAGCTCGACGAACGGAACTTGGCCCTACTGTACGAAGAGGAAACATCGGGCGGCCAAAAGAGCAATTTCAACAAAATTGTCAGCGCGGAGACCGCCGCGGCAGCGGAGCAGCCAAGGCACAGAAAGGCGCGAGGCGCAACCCGGAAGAAAGCCGCCGCCCCGGCAAGGGGGAGAGGTGGAGCAAGCCCGGCAAAGAAGAAATCCGCTGCTACAAAGAAGAGTGCCGGTATCGTAAAGCGATCTGCTGCGGCCGGGCGCTCCCGCGCAGCGAAGAAAGCGGTAAAGAGGCCTACCAGACCGGCCGCAAAGAAAGCCGGCGTAAAGAAGGCGGTCAAAAAGGCCGCTGCTAAGAAAACGGCTTCAAAGAAGGCCGCACCGCGAAGCGCGGCTAAACGAACGGCTGCCAAGAAGAGCAGCCGGCTTAGACGCAGGTAGCACTCGTAAGGCGTCGAGGTCATAACGAGAGCACTTTTGTTTTAGACTTGCTCATAGACATGGCGGCGCCTACTCCCACGAGGAAAAAACTCCCGCTCATTCCCATTGCCATCTGCTTTATCGTGGCGATTGGTTTAGTCGTCGCTCTCCTGTATATCAGCGGACCCGTTACTAAACCGGCCGATACCGGTAAGGCATCCCCTGAGGCTCGCGCCTATGTTGGCAACTTGGCGCTCAGCGACGTAAGGATGCAGGCCGCTGAGAATTTCATGAAGCAGCGCGTTGTTGAGATTCTGGGAAAGATTAGCAATAACGGCCCCCGGCCGCTTCAATCCGTTGACGTATATTGCTTGTTCTACGGTACGGACGGGCGTGAACTCTATCGTGAGCGGCTGCCCATTGTTCGCTTGAAAGGCGCGGTTCTCAAGCCCCACGAAACACGATCGTTCCGTTTGCCCTTCGACAATCTGCCGGACGGCTGGAACCAGGCCATGCCGAAACTGGTGATTGCGCAGATTACCTTTGCAGGATAATTCGTTCTCCTTTCTTGCATGAGAATCCTGCTGGCGGATGACGATCAGGATCAGTTAGCTATCCGCGGCATGCTGCTAGCGCGGAGTGGTTTTGAAACGTTCGAAGCTAGTGATCGCAACTCCGCTCTTGAAATTGCTGCCGCCCGGAAGCCCAGGTGCGCGGTAGTCGATCTTCGTTTCCCAACCGAAGATCTCGGCTTGCAGCTCATCCGGGAATTGAAAGACATTGACCCGAACATGCATGTCGTTGTCCTTACAGGAGGCGATCCTCAACGATTCGCCCGGCGTCCCGAACGGAGACTGGTGGACAAGGTAATCGTTAAGGGCTCTCCGCTTGCCAATCTTCTGCGGGAACTGCGATCACTGGCAGCAAACGAAGGCGCGCGGGAGCTCAAATCCCCGCTGTAGGCGCTTTCACGTATCAGTTTGCGATGGGAACGGCCTCAATCAAGGCTTGGCGGGTACCGCACCGGGCGTTCGCGCGGGGCCCGTGGCCAGCAAAAGAGTCCGTTGCGCTTTGTCCACATCCAGCGTAAGCTGATGGGCGATTTTCGCCGCTACGTCCGCGCTTGCGCTGCGAAACTTTGCGCCCTGACTCTCTTGCGTGGTGGACCACAACACATCTCCATCCTTGTTGCAGAGGCGAACGGCCGCATAGGCCTCATGCTTTCGATCCCTGATATGGCGCGACTCATTATCGCTTACCGCCAGCCCGAGATATGCGCCGCTTGCCTTGGATAGGCTGCTGCCCGAACTGGACTTCCCACCGTTCTGGCGGCTGCTGATTCCGCTGTCGCTGTCAAACGTATCGATATACGGATGATCGTCAGCGGCGCCCTTCAGAATGGCATCCGCCCGGTCGGGATTGTCCGTGAGCACAAACAGCTTGGTGGAGTCGAGGCCCGCGATGATCAGTTCCCGCAATGCATCCGCCTGTGGACCCCCGGTGAGCTGCGCCACGTAGATCCGCTTGATCGCAAGGACAGACTCCACGCCCGCTTCCGCACTCGGCTTCTGGGCCCAGATTATCGGAGCTGTTAAACATACGGCCAATCCGGCACTTGCCAGCCTCTTCATCCTTTGCCTGCCATTCTCGCTTCATCGTCTTGGTACTGGACCTGTTGTCCGGTGCGGGCCTCCAGTGCCACCAGAGTCAGCCTCACATCGTTCTTGTCCACGCGAAACACCATCGCCTGCTGATGGCCATCGTCGTCCTGAAATCCCACCGTGAGAAAGTGCTGGCGCTTCTTTGCGAGCATGAACAGCGGCGATATCACGACTGCCGCCAGATAGCGGCGGTCTACTTTCTGCCCGTATTCCAGCAGGTTTATCCGTTCATACGGTACTTTCACCTGAGTGTGCTTGGCCAGGAAGACGAAGTAGGTGCTGTCGGCAACATCGATATCTCCGGAACTGTCGGCTGGAATGTCGGGGCGGGTGCCGCCAATGTATTCGGCGCGGGAACCGGAATGGCCGGCGGTTGCGCCAACAGCGAGAACAAGGAGACCGGACGCCAGGACGAGGGTTCGCATGCTGTTCTGAGAGGTGTCTCAGAAAAACTGTGCTAACAGATCCCGTTTCTTCTCGTTCTACCCGGGAAACCTATGTCCAGACCTTCTGAACGGGAACGCCCTTCTTGCACAGCTCACAGGAACTCGAATCCTTGTAGTAGGATGCGTCCATCTTCGCCAGATAAAAGAGGGGCAGGTTTCCGAAGCTGGCGACGGTGGGATTGGGCTGATACACCGCGACCGCCAGGCCGACGATTTGCGCGCCTTTCGATTCCACCAGATTGCGAAGCTCCGTCAGTCGCTTGCCGGAACGGAGAATATCGTCTACCAGCAGGACTCGTTCGTGTGCTCCCGGTTCGATAAACTGCCGGAAGCGCATGGGTGAGGAATCGGTGTCCTGCTCGGCCCAATAGACCTGGTGCGCCCGGAGCGCCTCGCAAACCCCATAGGCAACCGGGAGACCGCCCGTGTTCGGGCACACAATCGAAAGTTCCTTGATCATGGCGCGAATTTCCGGATCGCTTCGCAGGCGGCGGCTAAGTCCGACGCTTAGAATCTTGGCGTACTGGAAATAGCGGAAGGCGAGCGCAACCTGCAGATACTCATCGGTATGCAAACCGTTGGGGTATTCGAAATGGCCGTCCCGAAGCGCGCCCGTTTCACGTAGCATTCCAATGACTTCTTCGTTTGTAGGTAAGAGATGCATGGATGAGCAGGACGCGCCGTTAGTGCGCGCCCTTTCCTGCCAGCACGTGTGGAATTGTCCTTAGAATGATGGACCAGTCCAGTTTAAGCGACCAGTTCTCGATGTACGAAATGTCCATGCGCATCCAGGAATTAAAGTCGATGTGATCCCGGCCGCAGACCGCCCACAAGCAGGTTAGCCCAGGCCGCATGCGCAGCCGCCGCTTCTGCCAGCGCTGGTACTTCTCCACTTCGTCAGCCAGCGGCGGGCGTGGGCCGACGATCGACATATCTCCCCGCAGCACATTCCACAACTGCGGAATCTCGTCGATAGAGAACTTCCGGAGCCAGCGTCCGATGGGTGTTACGCGCGGATCGTGGCTAATTTTGAAAGCGACTTCCCGCTCGCTCAAATGGTTGAGCCGCGATTTCAGCTCATCCGCATTGGCCACCATGGAGCGGAATTTATACATTGTGAATCTTCTGCCGTTGAGACCGCAGCGCGACTGACTGTAGATCACCGGTCCGGGAGAAGTGAGCTTGATGAGCGCGACCACAGCCGCAATGAATGGAGAGAGAATCAGCAGCGACGTTCCGGCAACCACGATGTCGAAGAAGCGCTTGAGCAGGAGTCTGAGATCGTCCAGCGGCGCGGCGGAAAACGTCAGCAGTGGAGCGGTTCCTACCCGGTCCAGGCTGATCTCGCTGTTGACATGCGGAAAAAAGTCGATTGCGACGCGTGTACGCACGCCTTCCTCATCGCATTGCAGAAACACTTCCTCAAGACCGGCCAACCGGCTGCTGTCTACATCGAAGATCACTTCGTCCACAACCCGCTCCGCCAGCAGAATGGGCAGCCTGGCGGCGCACTCCTCCTCGCTGAGTTTCGCAATTACATTGATCTTGAATGGCGAGCCCTCGCACAGCGTTTGCGCAAGCGCCGAGGTCTTGCTGTAACTGCCCACGATTACCAGATGATAAGGGCTCCCGAACCCGCGCTGGAAAGCGCCGATCAGCGGACGCGCCTTCAAACGGAAGGCGGTCAACAGAATCAGGTTGAAAAAGAAAAACAGCGCGATAAAGCTGCGGCTCAGAGGCGGGTCCAGCCGAAGCAGGTATTGAAAAAGGATGACCAGCGCGGTGCCAAAGATCGCCTGGCGCAAAGTGTGCGCGAGAATCCGCCGGGCACTTGCTGAGTCCAGGTATTCGTAAATCCTTTGCAAAGACCCCAGGCCGACCCAGACGACAATGCAGAAGATCACCAGAAGAATATGCGTTTTCCGGGGAAGGAAGAATATGCGCTCGAGCGTCATCCCGATGCGTGCGTGATACGCAAGCTCAAAGGCGGCGAGCGTCAGCGCCGCATCGACGATCGCGAACAGCAACTGAACTCGTTTTCTTTGATGGGCAAACACAGAACTGCTTCGCTAATCCAAGATACTAGATTGACCTAAGGGCTTGATCGAGGTCCGCGACGATATCCTCGGACGCTTCAATCCCTGCCGCGACCCGAACCAGATTCTCGCGTATACCCATCCGCTCGCGCATCTTTGGCGAAATGTTCCGGTGTGAGGCAATCAGCGGGTATAGCAATAGCGTATGCACGTCTCCTAGCGAAGTACCTGGAACTACCATCTTAAGGCGATCCATGAAGCCCAGGATGCTCTGCTTGCTGGCGTCCCTTATCTCGAAGCTGAGAATCGCGCCGAAAAGGTCCGGCGCAAAGAACTTCTTGATATTGCACGCGTCCGGGTGGTTTGGATCGGAGCAGTAGTAAACGCGCTCGATGCGCGGATGGCTAGAAAGCCACTCGGCCAGAATTCTGGCATTTTTACACTGCCGCTCGAACCGCAGCGCCAGCGTCTTAATGCCGCGCATCGTGAGATAACTCTCAAATGGCCCCAGTACGGGGCCAATTAGTCGGGATAGCATGCGAACGGGTTCGGCATGGGTTTCGTCGCTCACGACGATGCCCCCCAACACATCGCCGTGCCCGGCAAGATATTTGGTGGCGCTATGGACGACGATGTTCGCGCCCAGCTTCAAGGGGCGCATTTGCATGGGGCTCGCGAAGGTATTATCGACCACCAGCGCGGCGTCAGCCTGCTTCGCCATTTGCCCGATTTTTTCGAGATCGGCAACCCGCAGCAACGGATTCGAAACACTCTCCAGGAAGATGCAGCCGGGCTTATTCTTGGCAATCGCCGTTTCGACCGCACTCAGGTTGCACACATCGACGTACGTAACCTCGACGCCGAACGGACCGAACACCTGGTCGAGCAATCCGATTGTTGCTCCGTAAATGGAGTTTGAGGCGACAACATGATGAGGGCGGTCGAGCAGCGCCGCCTGCAGGGCGATCTGTATGGCGGCCATGCCGGATGCGGTGGCCAGCGATCCACGGCCATGTTCCAATTCCGTGCAAAGCTCTTCCAGAGCAACGTTGGTCGGGTTTGAATAGCGGCCATAGCTGAAGCCGTCTTCCTCATGGCCCAGAACCCGATCCAAGATTGCAGCAGACTCGTAGAAATAGGTGGTCGCCAAATTGATAGGAGTGGTCGAGGGGACCGCGAGACCTTTCCTCCGCTTGCGGTCGCCGGCGTGTACGACTTGCGATTCAAATTTCATTTCCGTTTCCAGCGCACACCATCTTTGGTGTCTTCCAGCACAACCCCGTGCTCATGCAGGTAGGCGCGGATGGCATCGGCGCGGGCGAAATCGCGAGACTTCTTTGCCTGCGTCCGCTCCTCAATACGTGCTTCGATCTCTAGATCGCTGAGCTTTCCAGTTTCACCGCCGGCCTGCTCGCCAGCGGCATTCGCGCTGTCTTCGCTCGGCTTCAGGACATCGAAAATACCATCGAAGACTTCCAAAACCCGCGCCGCATCCCAGCGATTCTCTTCCTGGAACTGGCCTTCATCGAGCGCGGTATTCATTGCCCGGACGTATTCGAAAATCGAAGCCAGCGCTTCGGCCGTGTTCAGATCGTCATCCAGTCCTTCTTCGAATTTTCGGATTGCGTCATGCGATCGTTCGGTTATGGCCTCATTCTGTCCCGCAGAAAGCCGCGCCGACGTGAGCCGGACTTCGAAATCACGCAGCCGCTCGATGCTTCTTTCCGCCGCTTTCAGACCCTCAAACGTGAAGTTGAGTTTCTTGCGGTAAGGAACCGAGGCGAGAAGATAACGGATTGCCTCAGGCCGGTACCCCATTCCCAGCAGATCGCGCAAGGTGTAAAAGTTGCCCAGAGATTTTGACATCTTCTGGCTTTCGATATGCAGATGCTCGGAATGGAGCCAAAAGCGCGCGAACGGTTTTCCGGTGATCGCCTCAGATTGCGCGATTTCGTTCTCGTGATGCGGAAAAATAAGGTCGACACCACCCGCATGAATATCGAGAGTCTCGCCGAGGTACCTCATCGCCATTGCGGAGCACTCAATGTGCCATCCCGGCCGTCCCGCTCCGAAAGGCGTTTCCCAGAACGGCTCATCATCCCTGCGAGCCTTCCAGAGGACAAAATCGCGCGCATCCGCCTTGTCGTATTCGTCGATATCCACCCGGGCGCCGCTCCGAATGCCGCTGAAATCATTGTGCGAAAGCTTGCCGTAATCGGGAAATGCGGTAATCCGATAGTAGGTTGATCCTTCGTTCGTGTACGTGTATCCCTTGGCCGCCAGTTCCTCAATCGCTTTCACCATGACGTCGATGTGCTTGGTTGCCGGTGCGACGTGCTCAGGCTGCTGCAACCGCAATGCCGCGGCATCCTCAAAGAATGCCTTGGTATAGACCGACGTGTATTCTTCGATTGGCTTGTGTTCTTTCGCGGCGTTCTTGATGATCTTGTCATCCACATCGGTCACGTTCATAACGTGATTCAGCTTGTAACCATGATGACGAAGCCACCGGCGCAAAATATCCTGAAAAGTGAATGTGCGGAAGTTCCCGATATGGACGAAGTTATAGACAGTTGGGCCGCAAGTGTACATCCGGACGATGTTGTCGTGCAGCGGATGGAATAGTTCCAGTTCTTGCGTGAGAGTGTTGTAAAAGCGCAGCGCCATCTATGGTAGGCAAAGATCAATCGTAACAAGCTGTCGGCCCTGGCGGTTATGTCGGGGCACATGTGCTACAATGTAGCACATGAAAAAGGCCTCCATTCGTGATCTCCACATCCGCACGTCCGAACTGGTGCGCGAAGCCGCGGATGGAGTAGTGATTTTGATTGAGCGCCGCGGTGAACCGGTAGCGGAATTACGCCCAATTTCGAGAAAGCTCAGTGGACCCAGGCTGCCCGACTTGAGCGATCTTTGGCGGCGATTTCCCACTGTCGCGGGCGACAGTGGACGCTTTCTGGAAGAAGATCGCTGACGATGTATCTGGACTCTGCGTACATCGCGAAGTATTACGTAAATGAGAAGGACGCGACCGCTGTCAGGAAGCTGATTCGCCGCGCCTCTTATGTCTGTTCGTCCTCCTGGGCGTTCATCGAAGTAACCTGCGTATTTCACCGCCACGTTCGCGAGGGGCACCTCACGATCGCGCAAGGCCGCGAGCTAATCGACTCATTCAGAAGCCACGTCGAGGCCGACCTCTGGAATCTGGTCTCAGTAACCGATGCCCTGCTGCGGAGAACAGCCACGCTGATCCGCGGGCTTCCGCCAAGCTTTCCCTTACGAGCAGGCGATGCCATTCATCTGGCGGCTGCACTGGACGTTGGCGAAACTGAGATCTGGACCAATGATCGCCATCTGCTAGCCGCAGCCGCTTACGTTGGTATAGCCGGCAGGAGCGTGGCGGAATGAGGTCTCTTAAAGCCATTCGGAACCCTCAACACTGAATCCTGCACGCGCCGGGCAGCATCGACAGGAGAAACGACGATGAAAGCTTCTGGACTCCTGCGAATCACCGGGTTACTTGTTTTAATTACCGCACTTCTCAGCTTGGCGGCCTGCGAATCCACTTCGAAAGCGCAAAGCGGGATGGCATTTCCACCGCCGTCCGTGTCTGTCGTGGAAGTGCAAGCGCAAGACGTGCCGATCTACGGTGAGTACGCGGCCCAGACATTTGCGCGCGACATGGTTGAAGTCCGCGGGCGTGTCGATGGCTTCATCGAGAAGAGATTATTCCAGGTAGGCGCCGATGTCCGCGCGGGGCAAACGCTCTACACCCTGGATCTTCGTCCTTACGCCGCGGAGGTCGATAAGGCGAAGGGGGATCTCGCGCAAAGCGAGGCCAATCTAGAGTTCGCCAGGAAACAGGTTGCCCTGATCCAGGCGCAGGCCAATCTCGAACAGGCGAAAGCAAACCTGGTGAAAGCGCAGCAGGATGTCGATCGCCTTCAGCCCCTCGTGAAACAGGAAGCCGCCGCTAAGCAGGATCTTGATAATGCTCTGGCGGCGCTCGATGCAAACAAAGCGAATGTCGCGGCGCTCACCGCAAATGTCAGTCAAACCCGGCTGCAAACCCGCACCAATATCGAGTCCGCCGCGGCCCAGGTTGAATCGAACAAGGCTCTTCTGCGCACCGCCGAACTGAATCTTAATTACGCGACGATCAAAGCCCCGGTCTCCGGGCGTATTGGCGACAGTCTAATCGAAGTAGGCGGCCTTGTCTCGAAGACAGCGACGCAACCGCTGACCACAATCGTCCCGCTCGATCCCATCTGGGTCCGTTTCAAGCTGAGCGAGGCCGAATATTTGGCTTACCGGAAATCGAAAGGGCGTCAGGGGAACGTTGGCATGCCGATTCAGCTCGTTCTGGCGGACGATTCCGTTTTTCCACACGAAGGGGAGATTCGCAATTCGCTGAACCAGGTTGATCCCAAGACCGGTACGCTTGAGATTCAGGGCACGTTCCCGAATTCGGACCACACCGTTCTTCCCGGCCAGTTCGGCCGCATTCGCCTCCTTACGCGCGAGGCGAAAAACGTCCTGATCGTCCCCCAGCGCGCCGTCCAACAGTTGCAGAGCATGCAATCCGTTTTCACCGTGGGGCCGGATAACAAGGCCGAAGCGCGGACCATCGTTACCGGAGACCGCGTTGGAGATAACTGGATCGTTACGGAGGGCTTGAAGCCCGGCGATAAGGTCATTGTCGAAGGCGTGCAGAAGGTGCGCCCAGGATCTCCGGTTCAACCGACTCCGTACAAACCAACTGAAGCGTCGGTTCGAGGAGCGCAGAGCTGATCCATGGCGCGATTCTTTATCGATCGTCCTGTCTTTGCGATCGTCATTGCGATCGTAATCGTCATCCTGGGCTGCGTTGTAATTCCCACGCTGCCCATTGCAACTTACCCGGAAGTGGTGCCTCCGGTGGTGCAGATCACTGCCGTCTACCAAGGCGGCAATGCCTCCGATCTTGAAAAGACCGTCTCACAGCCGATCGAGCAGCAGCTCACCGGACTCGACGGGATGCTGTACTACTTCGCGCGCGCCTCAAACAACGGCACACTGACCATCGACGTTACCTTCGAACTCGGAACCGATCCGGACCTTGCTACGGTGAAAGTCCAGAACAAGGTCAGCGTCGCCCTGCCTCTGCTGCCGCCCGAGGTTCAACGCGTTGGCGTCACGACCAAGAAAGTTTCGTCTTCGTTCCTGCTCTTCGTGGCGCTGACCGCGCCCGATAACCGCTACGACACGCTATTCCTGAACAACTACGCCGCAATCAACCTGGTTGACAAGATTGGCAGCTTGCCAGGCGTCGGCGATTCGCGTCTTGCCGGACAGCAAAATTACAGCATGCGCGTGTGGGTAAATCCGGACAAGATGGCAAAACTGGGCCTCACCGCGACGGACGTTAACAATGCGATTCAGGCACAGAACAGGCAGAATCCGGCGGGTTCGCTCGGGCAGCCGCCTGTGCCGCAGGGCGTTGATTATCAATATCCCGTAAATGCGTCCGGCCGCCTGACGACGCCCCAAGAGTTTGGCAACATTGTGGTTCGCGCGCAGCCCGACGGATCCCTTCTTCGCATTCACGACATAGGAAAGGTCGACTTAGGCGCGCAGGATTACTCCAACTTCACGTATTGGAACGGGCGCGGAGCAGCCTTCATCATCGTGTATCTGGCGCCCGGAGCTAACGCCGTGGAGACCCAGCGGCAGGTGGTTAGTTTCATGAAACAGGCCAAACAGTCGTTCCCCGCGGGCCTGGAATACGCGATTCCTTATGACTCAACGCGGTTCGTCACAAAATCCATCTCGGAAGTGATTGAGACGCTGTTTGTGGCGGTCCTGCTGGTCACTCTGGTTGTCTTCATCTTTCTCCAAAACTGGCGCGCGACTCTGATTCCTTTGCTTACAGTTCCAGTGGCTGTGATCGGCACGTTCGCCCTGTTCCCAGCCCTCGGCTTTTCCATCAACACCACCAGCTTGTTCGGTCTGGTGCTGGCAATCGGCATCGTGGTTGACGACGCGATCGTTGTGGTGGAGGCGGTACAGCTCAATATCGACCGGGGCCTGAATCCTCGCGATGCCACCATTCGCGCTCTTCAGGAAGTCTCCGGGCCGGTGGTTGCCATCGCCTGCATTCTGGCCGCTGTCTTTATACCGGTTGCATTCCTGGGCGGCATCAGCGGACAAATTTACCGGCAGTTTGCCCTCACCATTGCGGTATCCGTGCTGCTGTCCGCCTTCAACGCGCTCTCTCTGACTCCCGCTCTCAGCGCTCTCATTCTCAAACCGAAGGGCGCATCCAGAGGGCTGCTGGCCAGATTCTTCGGTAAGTTCAATCAGGCTTTTGACTGGACCACCCATCATTACCTGTCCGGCGTCCGCGGCTTGATCCGGAAATCCGCGCTTGCTCTGGTGGCCTTAGCCGCGATCTATCTCTGTGCGGGAGCGCTGTTCAAAATTCTGCCGGGCGGCTTCCTCCCGGATGAGGATCAGGGGGTCTTTATCTCGTCCGTCCGCTTACCTGACGGGGCATCCATCGACCGGAATATCGAGACCAGCAAACAGGTGGAGCATGTTCTGCAAACGACTCCAGGCATACAGGACGTTTCTGTGGTGGGCGGCCTGGATATTCCCACCGCGACCAACAATTCGAATGTGTCTACCATCTTCGCCACGTTGAAACCATGGGATGAGAGAAAGGCCAAAAATGTCCAATTCGAGGGCATTCTGGGCGCCGTGCAGCAGAGGTATTACGGAATCCGAGATGGTTTCATTTTCGCGTTTGGCTTGCCGCCAATATTAGGTCTGGGCACTTCGGGCGGTTTCGAGTTCATGCTGGAAGACCGCACCGGCGGCGACATAGGCGCATTATCCCGGGCAACCGATCAGCTGGTGGCTGCGGCCCGCAACAGGCCTGAGTTACAAAACGTCATCAGCACATTTCGCGATACGGTTCCGCAATACAAGATCGACGTCGATCGCGATAAGGTCCAAACGCTGGGAGTGCCGGTCACGGATGTATACAACGCTCTTCAGACGTTCCTCGGCGGACTCTATGTAAACGACTTCAATCGCTTTGGACGCACCTGGCGCGTGTATCTTGAGGCCGAACCCGAGTTCCGCCGCCAGCCTTCCGATATCAACCGCTTCTACGTGAGATCGGAACACGGCGATATGGTTCCGCTAAGTACGCTTGCTAAAACGGAGGCGGTAGTCGGCCCGGAGGTGATCTATCGCTACAACCGTTACCGCGCGGTGAAGATTCTGGGCAGCGCTGCCCCTGGCTACAGTTCAGGACAAGCCGCTGCTGCGATGGAAGATCTCGCGAAGCAACTGCCGCCGGGATTTGGGTATGAATGGACCGGCACTGTCTACCAGCAGAAACTTTCCGAAGGCAAGGAAGGGTACACGTTCGGACTCGCCTCAGTCCTGGTCTTTCTCTTTCTGGCCGCGCTATATGAAAGCTGGTCATTGCCTTTCTCGGTGATCCTTGCGGTCCCTCTCGGAATATTCGGAGCGCTGCTTGGCATCTTCTCGCGCAGTTACGCTTACGACATCTACACCCAGATCGGCATTGTGACGCTGATTGGGTTAGCGGCGAAAAACGCCATTCTGATCGTCGAATTCGCCAAGCTCCGTCGCGATGAGGGTAACTCGATTGAGGATTCGGCAACGGAGGCGGCGCATCTCCGGCTGAGGCCGATTCTGATGACGTCTTTCGCCTTCATCCTGGGTGTTGTTCCTCTCGCCATTGCAACCGGCGCGGGCGCGGGAGCACGGCGGGCCCTGGGTACCGCAGTGTTAAGCGGCATGCTCGCGGCCACGCTGCTGGCGGTGTTTATTGTCCCGGTCCTCTATGTCGTGGTGAACCGGATCGCGTATCGCAAACGCGCATCCAGAGAATTGTTGACCCGGGAACCCGTTCATGCGGGAGGGCGAGACTAAATGCGTTCCCGGTTAACCGCTGCAGTTCTGTCCGCCTTGCTCGCTGGCTTGACGGGCTGCGCAATTGGGCCAAATTACAAGCGCCCGGTGGTGCAAACGCCCGCACAGTATCGGTCGCCGCTGCCAGCCGGTACTCCTGAAAAGGCCTCGCTGTCGGATCTGCAATGGGCAAGTTTGTTCCACGATGAGGTCATAACGGAGCTCGTCAAAACCGCGCTGCTTCAAAGTAATGATCTGGAAGCGGCCACCCAGCGCGTGCTTGAAACTCGTGCGCAACTGAGCATCACCCGCGCTCAGGCTGCGCCTCAGGTCACCGCTTCAGGATCGTTTACGGCAGCCCGCACGTCGAGCATCGGCTCATTCAATTTCATTCCGCCAGGAAGCAACCTGGCCGATAGCTTTACTCAAGCGGGGTTCAATCTCTCCTGGGAGCTCGATATCTGGGGACGCATTCGCCGGCTGAGTGAATCGGCCCGTGCTCAATACTTGGCGCAGGAAGAGGCGCGGCATGCGGTTATTTCCAGCCTCGTCGCGGACGTTATTACCACCTACCTGAGCATGCGCGAACTCGATCTGGAGCTTCAGATTGCGCGCAAGACCAAGGATATTGCCGAAAATGGCCTGAAGCTTACGAATCTTCGCAAGCAGCGCGGTGTGGCGACCGGCCTGGACGTGCACCAGGCAGAGCAATTGCTTTACACTGCTACCGCGCAGATTGCGGCAACAGAGCGCGCCATTGCCGAAACCGAAAATTCCCTGAATGTTCTGCTGGGTCAAAATCCGGGCGATGTTCCGCGAGGCAAACCGTTGGTCGATCTGGTTGGCCCGCCCGCTGTCCCGGCCGGTCTCCCTTCGGACCTTCTCGAACGGCGGCCGGATATTCGGCAGGCTGAGCAGATTCTGATCGCTCAAAACGCGCAAATCGGCGCGGCCAAGGCGCTGTTCTTCCCGCAAATCTCTCTCACCGGACTGCTCGGCGTGCAAAGCCGTGCTCTGGGCGACCTGTTTAGCGGGCCCGCGCGCAACCAGAGCATCGCGCCGGCGGGAGTGCTGCCCGTGTTCAATGCCGGCCAGCTTCGTAACAATCTCCGCTTGACCCGAGCGCAGCAGCGGGAGGCCCTGGCCAATTACCGCAAGACTATCCAGACTGCGTTTGAAGAGGTTTCCGACGCGCTCACCGATTACGAAAAGAACCGTGAGCAGCGATCACAAGAGGAATTGCTGGTGAAAGCGCTGCAGGACACAGACCGGCTCTCTACACTCCGCTATAAGGGAGGGCTCGATAGCTACCTTCAGGTGCTGGATGCCGAACGCAACGAATTTACGGGAGAGCTATCGCTTGCTCAGCTCCGCAAAGATGAATTGCTCTCGGTCGTGCAGCTTTACCGGGCGCTCGGCGGCGGCTGGCAAAAGTGAGCCAAGAATTACCGCGGCCGATTTCCCGTTCCTAATCCGGCCCAACTTCCGGATGCCGACGATTTGCTCCAAAACGAGAAGCGATGGTGCGGAAGATGATTCGAGAGATAATCGGAATGCACAGAAAGCGGAGACGGCCCACATGCAACTCGCGAGGAATATTGTTATCAACAAAGGTAAAGATGAGGTTTGGAGCTTTCTTGCCGATCCGCAGAACGTCGCCAAATGGGACCGCGGCGTCAAGGCAGTTGAGGCAGCTAAGGCCACGGTACCAACAGGGGAGGGGTTTGAATTCACGACTGTTGGACACGATGGCACTGCCCAGAATCAGGGCCGAATGCGTTATCGAATCGGGCAGACCAACCCCGAGGTAGGTTGTCGCGTCGATCTCGTCAGTCACGACGGGAATGCCCGCTATTTCAAATCCGCCTCCTGGTCGTTTCAAGTCGTCGAACTACCCGCGGCCGCGTCTACCAAGAGGTCGCGAATTGAATGTGTCGCCCGTTTCAATCTCCGCCTTCGTTATATTTGGTTAGCATCCATACTGTTCTTCCTTAAGGGCGCGATCAGCCGCGATTTAATAGCACTGAAGCATGTCCTTGAAAATGCCTGACATGGCAGACCTGCAGGTGAGGGCGATTCTCGATCTGGCCCGCTAGCGACGGAGTTCGAGCGATTGCGGATGCTGGACCTGCCAGTTTCCCGATAGCTCCCGGACGAACGCGCTACCCGGAAACTGCGAGGCCGGCTATCGAAGAGGCTCAGGTTTAGCTAACCCGTGGAAAGGATCGCGCATCACTGCCTCGATAACCGTTTCCTGTTGATCGACAACTTGATCCAGGATGCTCGCCAAGTTTTCGCGGAGGCTTGTATACGTTGTTTCAGTTGCCATCGGACAATCTCCAAGCTATTGTACAGTATCCCTGTACGTATTCGCTCGTCGATTTGGCGTCGCAGCGCTTGATCTTTGCAGGTTCTTAGCGCCGAACGCAACACGTTTTCGGGCGAGCTATCGCTTGCTCAGCTTCGCAAGGATGAGTTGCTCTCGGTCGTGCAGCTTTACTGAGCGCTGGGCGAAGACTGGCAAGAGGCGCCCCGCCGTGGGCCATTCACAACGCACGAAAATAATCCTATCTCGCTCTATCCTCTCGCCTTAACCCCATTTCTGCCATTCGTCCCGATCCGTTTCTTTCCTTCGCCGTGCTACGTTCAACCAGCTTATTTATGCCTACGCAAGCTCAAATCGCTGCCAATCAAAAGAATGCTCAGCTCTCCACCGGTCCCACCTCCGAAACCGGTAAAGGCAAATCATCGTTGAACGCCGTCAAAACGGGCCTCACCGGCCGGACCGTCCTGCTCCCCGGCGATGATGCCGTGCTCTATGAGGCGCACGTCTCCGAATTCATCCAGCGCCTGCAACCAGCGGCCGACGACGAACGCAACCTCGTCCAATCCTTAGCCGATACTGAATGGCGATTGCTGCGCATTCCGTCGCTCGAAATGGGAATCTATGCGCTCGGCCATCTGGAATTCGCCGAGTTGTTCCCTAAAGAAGACGATGCCGTTCGCCGCCACCTTATCGAAGCCAAAATCTTCCTCGCCTATCAGCGCCAGTTGAACAATCTCAGCATTCAGGAATCCCGTCTCCGCCGCCAGCGCGAAAAGGACACCGCCGTTCTACGCGAATTACAGGAGAAGCGCAAGCGTCAGGCCAAAGCGCGTCTCGACGAAGCGGCCCGCCAGTACATCCAGGCGGTTCATGAAAACCGCCACAATGACTTTGAGCCCGCTGAGCTTGGGTTCGATTTTTCAATAGAGCAAATCGAGGTCCGCGCCATCGACCTCAAGCCTGACCTCTTCGCCGCTTACTATAAGAAGTTGGACCAAGCCGCCTGACATTTTCGCTCAAGGTGGCGCACGCCTTCAGCGTGCTGCGGTGAACTTTAGTTCACCGGCCCTGTCCCTTAGACTTTTTTCGTGTGGGGCAGGCTGCCATGCCTGCAGGCCGATCGCTAATCGGCCTCGCGCTGGACCGTAGAAAATCCTCAGGCGTTCTGGCAAGCACTGCATCCACTTGACCGGCTGGGGGCAACGTAGAAACTAGCCGTCGGTTGTCAACTGGCATGTATCCTTCTCGGTTGTCAACCGCCACCCGCGACAATAGATACAACCCATGTCCAGCTTGCGCTTTGAGATACAGGCAACGTGTCCGGAAACGGGCGCACGCGCGGGTCTTCTGCATACCGCTCATGGGGTGATCGAAACGCCGGTTTTCATGCCGGTGGGAACACAAGGGACGGTGAAGGGGCTCAGCCCGCGCGATCTCGAAAACGATTTGGACGCGCGCATCATTCTCGCGAACACGTACCATTTGTTCCTGAGGCCGGGGCATGAGCGGATTGAGCGCCTGGGCGGGCTGCACCGCTTCATGGGCTGGCCGCACGCTATTTTGACCGATTCCGGAGGGTTCCAGGTGTTCAGCCTGGACTCGCTTCGCAAGGTTACGCCGGAAGGCGTCTGGTTCCGCTCGCACCTGAATGGAGATGAGCATTTTTTCTCGCCGGAAGGCACTGTCGATATCCAGCTTGCACTGGGAAGCGACATCATCATGGCTCTCGATGAGTGTCTTCCGTATCCGGTGGACCATGCTGCAGCGCTTGAATCCATCGACCGGACAAACCGCTGGGCGCGCGCTGGCTACGCGCATTATCAGCGGCGGAAAAAGGGTCTGCATTGTGCCTTTTTTCCGATTGTCCAGGGGTCGATGTATCCGGATCTGCGGCTCGGGTGCGTTGACGCGCTCCGGGAACTGGACGCTCCCGGGTACGCAATTGGCGGTCTCTCGGTCGGTGAGCCGCGCGATCTCAGCCAGCAGATGGTAGCCGTAACCGCTCCGGCTCTTCCGGCCGACCGGCCCCGCTATGTCATGGGGGTCGGGATGCCCGAAGAAATTCCTTTGTACGTCTCTCGGGGCGTGGACATGATGGATTGCGTCCTGCCGACCCGGAACGCGCGCAACGGCTATCTATTTACCTCCCAAGGGAAAGTAGTCATCAAACAGGCGCAATACATAGAAGATGCAGGGCCTCTGGACCCGGCCTGCAGCTGTTATACCTGCCGCACGTTTAGCCGCGCGTATCTGCGTCATTTGTTTCACGCCGGAGAGATTTTGTTCTCCTCTTTGGCCACCCTGCACAACATTCGCTACTACCTCGACTTGATGCGGCGCATCAGGCAGTCTATTATGGTTGAGAAGTTCCCTGAATTCTTAAGAACGTCCCAAACCGGCTCGCTGGCGGAGCTCGGGAGCTAATCTGTAGCCCCCGACGCGGAACTCACCCAAATACGTTAGAACAGAATGGACGGATGTATGTATTCTCTGATTCTCTTGCAGGCCGCGGCCCCATCCGCCCCCACCAGCAGTTTAATGACAGGAATCCTGCCGATCGTGTTGATGATCGCGATCTTTTACTTCCTGGTCTTCATGCCGATGCGGCGTCAGCAGAGAAACCAGAAAGAGATGGTCAAGTCACTGCAAAACGGCCAGACGGTCCTGACAACCGGCGGTATTATAGGGACCATCGTGGCGGTGAACGATGATACCCTTATACTGCGAATTAAGCCTGACAACCTGAAACTGCAAGTCGCCCGGAGCGCAGTGACAAGCCTGGTGACGGCCGACGATCAGATCGTGAAAAAGTAAGAAGTAGTCCTGTACCACTATTCTTAGTGCATTAGAAATGAAACGCCATTTACGACTCAAGTTTTTCTTTATCGTTGCCGTGATTCTGGTTTGTATTTACGGCGTCATCGGCATCCCGAAGAGCAAAGCTGAGTTGGTGGAGAACTGGAACCGGAACATCCGGCTGGGTCTCGACCTGCGCGGCGGAACATATCTCGTTGTTCAAGTTCAGCAGCAGGATGCCTTCAACGCACAGGCCGGCGGCGATGCCGAACGGTTGAAGGACGCTATGCGCAAGACCAACGTCCAGTTCTCGGACCTCTCGGTCGATGAGGCGAAAACGTTGCAGGACGCGACGAAGGTCGCTATTTCCATTAAGGGCGTGCCGGCCACGCAAGCCGGGACGCTGCGCGGAATTCTAAGCGACCAGTTTGCGCAGTGGCTCCCCACCGCGGTGAATGCCACCGATTACCGGTTGACCCTGCGGCCCTCTGATGCGCTCAAGACATGGCAGAGCGTGCTTACCCAGACGAAGAATACGCTTGACCGGAAGATCAACGCTCTCGGATTGAGCGAGGCGACGGTTCAGCAGCGCCGCGAGGATCGCGATTCGGAACTGCTGGTGCAGTTGCCTGGAGTAGACGACCCCGCGCACGTCAAGCAGATTTTGCAGACTGCGGCCGTTCTCGATCTGTATGAAGTAAAGAGCGGGCCTTTCCCGAGCCGCGATGCCGCCTTGGCGCAGAGCGGGGGGATTCTGCCTCCAGGGACCAAGCTGATCGGTTCGTCGGGGACCGATACGACCGGCGGCGCAGGCGGTGTGTATGTTGTGGCCCGAACGCCGGTGGTGCGAGGTTCCGA
>DATIMA010000099.1:0-3792 GCA_035475915.1 Bryobacteraceae bacterium | reverse complement strand
TCTCGGTAAGCCCGAAAACCTGACTGCGCAGTTGATCGGCGTCCGGGTCTTCGGCCGGGGCCCGGGTTATGTTCCGAGCGAAGACAACATCGTCCGCGTCGAGGCCAGAGAAATGCGACGAAGGCTGGCGGCCTATTTCGCAGAAGAGGGCCGTGACGAACCCATTGTCATTGAGATCCCTAAAGGAAGCTATTCCCCAGTATTCGTTCCCCGCGAATTGACACAAGCCGAATCTCCGGTGCACGCCACCGGCTCCGATTCGCCGGAAGGCGTTTTGCCTGCAGGCCAGCGGCGCTGGCTGACTCCCGTTCTGGCCGGAGCTCTTGCGGTCGCCATAGCGGTCATCCTCTGGCAAGCTCTGAATTCGCCATTCCGGCAAGAGCGCGATGCATTCCTGGCCGGCTTGCATCAACCCGTGTCCGCATCCGTGGACTTCTCTATTTACCATGACCTGCTGGGCCAGCTTGGCGCGAATCCGCGCCGGGATGCTCTTCTGGTCCTGAGTAATCCCCGGATCATGACGTATTTCGTCTCAAATTCCAGTACCGATCCTGTGGATAAACCGCAGATCAGCATCCGGGTTCCTAAGGCCCTTAGAAATGAGTTCAGTCCCATGCTAAAGGAACGGGATCGCGAGCTGCCCTTTCAGTTCATTCACGTTACACGGGCCGGCTACACCGGTATCGGTGAGGCGGTCGCGGCCCTTCACGCCGGCCGTCTTATGGACCTGTTGGGTCGCCGGGTGCATCTGACAGAGGGCCGCTTTCTGAATTGGGATCACGTTGAGAAACAGGATCTGATCTTGCTCGGCGGACCTCAAAGCAACGACTGGAGTTTTGAGAAGGATGCTAAGCCGAACTTCAGCATTTCGGCGAATTCGATTGTGAATGCCAGTCCGCTTCCTGGAGAGCAGGCAACGTACCGGGCGGATGCCTCCACCGATTACGCTCTGATTCAAAAGCTGACTACGCCTTATAACTTTGAGACCGTTCTATTAGCGGGAATATCCAGTGCAGGAACTGCGGCGGCTGGTGAGTTTCTGGCCAATCCATACAAGATGGAGGCGGTGCATAAAAGCATTCGTGCCGCAAGTCCCGGCGGGGCGTTCCCCCCTGATTGGGAAGTCGTCATCAAAGTCGTTGTTCGCGACGGGCTTCCGCTGGAATCCCTGGTAATCGCGACCCGTCCGGTACCGTCCCGCACACGTAAGTGAACTGTCCGGGTCATCCGGTTCACCTGACGGTGGCGTCACTTCTCTTTCGGGTTGGGATCGCGTGCTGCGATTTTACCGGCGGGTGCTCTCTGGTGCGGGCGGTTTGAACTGTCCATCGGCGGCGCGATGGCTGATTTGTTGGCGTGCTTTTGCTGAGCTTTGCTCAGCGCTGTCTTCGTGGGCACATCCTACGCTGCCCGCTTGCGGTTCTTGCTTCCCCACCTGGCGCGTGCTGCTTTTGGTTGATAGCGGATCGCCTGGCCGGGCATGCGCGGCCTCTGTTGGATGCGAATGCCCGGGCTATTTCTGCCGCGTTCACCGCTTCCCTTCCTGTTGCGGCACCTTTCTGATCAGTGCGCCGATTGCCGATACTAGGTCTGCGATGCGTCTATCGGTTTCCGCGTTTAGTTTGCGTTGTTTTTCCTCCTGCGCCTTGAGCTTTTCCGTTTCTTCGGCCTGGAGTTTTATGACGTTGCTCTGCTTGGTTTCCAGGTGGGTCATCACCATGAAGGCGACTTCGAGTTCCTTGCGTGCCTGTTCGAGCGCGGTAATGCGTTGTTCGTGATCGCCGTTCACTTCGTTTCCCTTTAAGCTTAGCCGCAAGCATGCTCTGCGCGCTATGCGTGCGGCGGTAGCGGAGTTCATCCAGCAGCATGATGAGCGTGGAAATGCGAGCACGCCGATGGCTTCCTGCGAGTATTCCGGCTGCGGTGCAGGCGCTGATGAAGAGAAAGGCCGCGCTCACGCGCGATCCCCGACAGGCGGAAGCGCCTGTCCCACACGGAAGCCGAACTGTTCAAAGTCTAGCGGGACGGGCATGCCGAATCCCCAAAGGACGCGCGCGTGCTATACTTTCCTGAGTAGTTCCGCGGCCGGATGTAAGTGCCGGGGCATGCGGTTCTTCCGGCGGAATCCCGCCAAATCAATAGAATTCCAAAGTAGAATTATGCCGAAGTTGAAGACACATAAGGGTGCGTCCAAGCGGTTCAAGAAAACCGGGACCGGCAAGATTGTCCGGCGGCATGCCTTTGCCCGCCATATCTTGACCTCGAAAACGCGTTCCCGAAAACGCAAGCTGGGGCAGGGCGTGGTTGCCGATGAGACCGACCAGGCGAAACTGCACAGCATGCTTCCGTATTAAGCAGGCAAGGCCGAATCTTATTCGAGCAGGAGCAGCGCGCCGCACGTGCCTGCCGCCTCTCAGAGCGCCCATAGCGGAGCGCATTTCAGAAAAAGGAGAAAAACGTGCCAAGAGTTAAACGAGGGACCCACCGGCGTGATTATCGCCACAAAACACTTCGCCGCGCGAAGGGTTACTTCCTCACAAAATCGAAGCTGAACCGTTCCGCCCAGGAAGCGGTGGAGAAGGCGCTCCGTTACGGCTACGTCGGGCGGAGATTGAAGAAGCGGAACTTTCGCTCCTTGTGGATCGTCCGTATCAACGCGGCCTGCCGGATTTCCGGAATCTCATACAGCAAGTTCATCAGCGGCCTGAAGCGGGCAGGCATCGACCTGAATCGCAAGGTTCTGTCCGATATCGCTGTTAACGATTCAGCCGGATTCGCTACCCTTGTTGACAGGGCCAGGGCTGCTCAGCAGGCCCAAGTACAGTAGCAGAGGTATCGGCGACACGCATGGACGCAGTGCAAGAAGAAGGCATCGATTCCCTCGCCAGCCTGGAGGAACGCATCACTCGGGCGGTTCAGATCATCAGCACGTTGAGAAACGAAAATTCTCAGTTGCAGCAGCGTGTGAAGGCGGCTGAGGAACAGTTCGCTTCCGCCAAGTCGGAATTCGATGAAGCACAGGCTCTGTCGGCGGAGTTTCAGAAGGAGAACGCCGTTCTCGAAGGGAAAGTCGTTCAACTCTCCCAGCAGGTGGAGGAGATGCGCGGCGAGCGGAAACAGGTCAAGAGCCGGATCGAGAAACTGCTCAACCAACTGGACCTGCTGAGCGCTAGCTGACGAGGGCCGCCATGGACGCGCCGGACACATCCAAACAAATCGTCCGGGTTACTATCTTCAATCAGAGCTACGCCGTTTCCACCTCCGGCGATCCGCGCGACACGGAGGCGCTGGCGCTGGAGATCGATGAGCTGATGTCTTCGATTGCACGCCGCGCCGGCAATCTCGATTCCACGCGAACCGCGGTTCTCGCCTGCCTTCACCTGGCCGACCGGCTGCGAACCGCGGAACGGAAGCTCGAAACTTTACAGCAATCCGTTACGCATAAGACTCGCGATTTCGCCATGCTGCTGGACCAGGCTTTCCTTGCACCCGAAGGGCAGTAGGCGCTCTGGGCCGCAGTAATAACCGCTAATCGGCGATCGTTATTGTTGGACGGGCCTTCTGCTTTGTGGCTTCGGCTCGTTCAATAACTGTTCGGGCGAGTCTTTCGAAGGCGGTGACCTGCGAGTTCGGCACGTCGAGCGTCGCGATGGGGGTACCTGAATCGCCCATCTCGCGCGTTTTCGGATCAAGCGGAATCTCGGCGAGCAGCGGTACTTTCATTAATTCCGCCGTCCTTGCGCCGCCGCCCTTCCCAAAAATGTAAAGCCGTTCGCCGTTGTGCTCCAGATA
>DATIMA010000098.1:0-17410 GCA_035475915.1 Bryobacteraceae bacterium | reverse complement strand
GTAGAGAAACTGCTGCGCACCCTCGGCAGTATTGAACGTGTGCGGGAAGCATCGAAAGAAGATCTCGCCAAAGTGGTTGGAACTGCCTGCGCGAACCGGTTGATCGCGCACTTCCAGGCCGATATCACGCGCTCGCCCCTGCTAGAGATCACACGCGAATGACATAATCCCGTACATGTTTCGTGAGTGCGCTTTTTCGATTTGCACACTTCTGTTTCTGGCATTCTCTTCTGATTCGCAAACGATCCGGGTAGACGCGATTCCGGGTCACGAAGCGAATAGCTTCCGGCCGGAAAGAGCGTTCGGCGCCGGAGTGGATCGCTTGCCCTTCGGCGCAACGGATCACCTTCTGAGCGAGACCGTACTAAAGAAGGTTCTCGAAGCAGGTTGGCAGACGGTTACGTATCGCCAGAACACCGAGTTACATGTTGAGGCATGGCATTGGAATCCGCAAGGGAGATGGAGCGACCCAGCGGGCAAGAGAGGTTATTTTAGCGGGAGCGCCACACCCACGGAGATGATCCGCCACTCGTATGGTTATCCCCTTCCTCACCGCGGGTTCACTCGCAACAATGGCACGGAGCGCGGCGGCTATTCGAGGCTGACGGACGGCGATGCAGGCACTTACTGGAAAAGCAATCCCTATCTCACCAAGGCATTCACGGGAGAAGACGATGCGCTGCATCCGCAATGGGTGATTGTTGACTTAGAGGAGAAGCAGGATGTCGATGCAATTCGCATTACATGGGGTGAACCGTTCGCTAAGACCTATTACGTGCAATTCTGGAAAGGCAGCGGCGATCCGATTAAGCAACCCACCGCCGGCATTTGGCAGACGTTTCCGAGCGGCGCGATTTTAGCCGGATCCGGAGGGGACGTAACCATTCCTCTATCGCGCTCCACTGTGCAGGTGAGGTTCGTTCGTATCTCCATGACGGAATCCTCGAACACCTGTGACGATCATGGATCCTCGGACCGCCGTAATTGCGCAGGGTACGCCATCCGCGAGCTGTATCTGGGCAGTAAGGATCAAGCAGGAGAATTTCACGATGCCATCCGGCATGAAGCCGGTCCGGAACAGACGGCTACTTACTGCTCATCTGTAGACCCGTGGCATTCGGCGTCCGATCTCAATGAGAAAGGCGGCGACCAGACCGGATTCGATTTGTTCTATACGAGCGGCGTTACGCGGGGATTGCCCGCGATGGTTCCTGTCGCAATGTTATACGGAACGCCGGAGAATTCGGCGGCTGAAATCTCTTACCTGGAGACGCGAAAATATCCAATCTCTTACATCGAAATGGGCGAAGAACCGGATGGCCAGTTCATGCTTCCGGAGGATTATGGCGCGCTGTATCTGCAGTGGGCAACCGCGCTGCATAAGGTAGATCCCGCGCTGAAGCTTGGCGGACCGGTGTTTGAAGGCGTGAACCAGGATATCGAGGTTTGGCCGGATGCGCAGGGGCGCGTATCGTGGCTGGGGAGGTTCATTGATTATCTGAAGAGTCACAACCGGCTTGCGGACCTCGCGTTCTTTTCTTTCGAGCATTACCCGTTCGAACCGTGCAACACGACCTGGAGCAGTCTCTATGAAGAGCCGAAGCTGATGATGCACATCCTGCAGGTTTGGAGAGAGGATGGCCTTCCGGAGAATGCTCCGATGTTCGATACCGAAACGAACATTTCGTGGAATCTGAATCAGAGCTTCGTCGACATTTTTGGCGGGCTTTGGGTTGCGGATTCGATTGGGTCATTCCTGACTGGGGGCGGCGGCGGAACGTACTTCTTTCATTACCTGCCGCTTCCACTCGGACGGGGATGCGGCGGCTGGGGAACGTTCAGCATGCAGGTTGCGACACCCGACTACCGCGTAAAAAGCGCGACGGCCGAGTTTTTTGCCAGCCAGATGATCGCGAAGGAATGGGTTCAGCCGGGCGACGGCTTGCATAAAGTATTCCGGGCATCGAGCGATGTGGCCGATGCAGCCGGTAACCGAATGGTAACTGCGTATGCGGTGCTTCGCCCCAATAATAAGTGGTCCTTGCTGATCGTAAACCGGGACCACGAAAACGATCATGGCGTGAAGATCGCTTTTCAACAGTCGGATAAAGGAACATCCACGGGCTTCTCCGGGCCTGTGCGGAGAGTGACGTTCGGCAGCGCCCAATATAAGTGGCATGCCGATGGACCGAATGGATATCCGGAGCCGGACGGACCACTTGCGGTTTCGATGGTAGCGAGCGATCGGGAAACGGTTTACGCGCTGCCGAAGGCTTCTATCACTGTTCTGACAGGCTCGCTTGAGCGTTGAACCCGGACTCCGCCCCCAGCCAGAGTATAGTGTTTGAGGAAGCAAAGATGATGTTGAAATCCGCCCTCAGTCAATGGCCGAAACCTGGATCAAGCCGCCGCGAATTATTCCGGCAGGGGGCGCTGCTCACTCTGGCCGGGGCATTGCCCGCAATAGGGGAGACCACGAATCGGGCTACCATGAGCACCACCTCACCGAGTGCGGAACTTTATCGCTCGATCGGGGTCCGCACGCTGATCAACGCGAAAGGGACGTTCACAATCATTACCGGATCGGAAACGCTTCCGGAAGTGAAACAGGCGATGGATGAGGCGTCCCGCAGCTACGTGCAGATGGATGAGCTGATGGACGGCGTGGGGAAAGCACTGGCCGAATTGACCGGCGCGGAGTGGGGCATCGTGACCGCGGGATGCTGCGCCGCATTAACCCACACCACCAGTGCGTGCCTGGCCGGTACGAATCCGGAACGCATGCAGCGGCTGCCGGATCTCACGGGCTTGAAGAGCGAAGTCATCATTCCAGCCTATTCGCGCAATGTGTACGACCACGCCATACGTATGTTGGGCGTGAAGATTGTCGAAGTAAACGAGCCCTCCGAGCTGGAAGGTGCATTCAATGAACGAACTGCGATGGTTTACATTCTGGGCGGTCCAGGAGATGACGGCCCGCTGGGCACGCGCGTGATCTCTGAAGTTGCCAAGCGCCATGGCGTGCCGGTGATTGTTGACGCGGCGGCTGAGATTCTGACGATTCCGAACGTGCACCTGCAGCGGGGCGCGACGGCTGTGGCATACAGCGGCGGCAAGTGCATACGCGGTCCGCAAGCCGCGGGCCTGCTGCTGGGCGAGAAGAATTTGTTGCAGGCAGCCTGGGCGAACAGCGCGCCTCACCATGCGTTCGGACGGTCGCTGAAAGTCGGCAAGGAAGAAATTATGGGGATGCTGACGGCCGCGCAGATGTGGAAGAAGCGCGACCATGCCGCGGAGTGGAAACAGTGGCAGGGCTGGCTGCAGGAGGTCTCCACCAGCGTGAAGCGCGTTCCCGGAGTTACGACGACCATGCACGATGCCGAAGAGGGGCTGTCAAACCGTTCGCCCCGCCTCTCGATCGCGTGGGACGGTTCCCAGCTAGGCATCACGGGAGAAGAAGTGAGCAAGCTACTGCTTGATACGGAGCCGCGCATCGTGCTCGGCGGGGCAAAGGGTGCCCGCCCCGACGCGATGGCGAGTTCACTGTCCATCACGCCGTACATGATGATGCCAGGAGACGCCAAAGTTGTCGCGGAGCGGATTTACGCTGCGCTGTCGAAGCCGCCGAAGATCGAGAATCCGGAGCCGCTGCCCCAAGGCGAGCCCGCGATGGTAGCCGGTCAGTGGGAGGTTCGAATCGATTTCGATCGCGGGTCAGCCGTTCACACGGTTCTCATCGAACAGCGGGGAACCGAACTGGAAGGAACGCATCACGGGGAGTATGTTTCGGGAGATCTTCACGGAGCGATCGCGGTGAATCTGATCCGGTTCCGCAGTTCGCAAAGGATTCAGGGCACGCGATTGTCTTATGATTTCACCGGGACGGTGGACGGCGACAAGATGGCAGGGAACGTAAACCTGGGCGAATACGGGGCAGCAAAATGGTCTGCACAGCGGCATGAGTACAAGGCGCCTAGAGGAATAATCCGTCCGGTGAGACCGGCATAGAACGGCTAAGGAGGAGGATAAGTTGAGTAAGTCGAATCGAAGAGGGTTTCTGGGAAAGAGCGCGGCTGTAGCGGCCGGCGCCGGGATGGCCGCCATTCCCGCGGCGGCGCAATCGACGTCCACAGCAACGAAGCGGGTCATCTATCCGAACGGTAAGAAGCCTGAAAAGACGCCGCTGTTCAGCCACGCTGTGGCGTACGGCAATTTGTTGTTTCTCTCCGGCATCGGAGCGCATTTCGAAGGCGATATCAAAGCTCACACCAATCATGTGCTCGATGAGATAAAGAAGAGTCTGGAAGAAGCGGGTTCTTCCATGGACAAGGTGCTGAAGGCGCAGGTTTATTTGGCCGATCTCAAAGACTACAAGGAAATGAATGACGTTTTCCTGGGCCGCTTCGGCTCCGAACCGCCAGTACGAACAACAGTTGCCGTCGCAGGCGTACCTGGCAACTCGCTCGTCGAGATTGACGTAATCGCCTATATCTAGAGGGAACTCTTGTCAAGAACCGTTGTTGCGATCACCGGCGCCTCCAGCGGTATAGGCGCAACCTTTGCGCGACGGCTTGCGGCTGAGCATGACTTACTACTCATCGCCCGCCGCAAAGATCGCCTGGAGCAACTGGCGAACGAACTCACGAGCGCGTATCGGACCCAAGTCGAGATTCTTCCCGCGGATTTGAGCGCCGAAGCGGATCTGCAGAGCATCGCGGAAAGGATGGAACGGGAGCTACGGCTCGCGCTGCTGATCAACAACGCGGGCTTTGGCACCAAGGGACGCTTCTGGGAGGCCGCGCTCGAAGGGCAGGAGCAGATGCACAGGCTGCACGTGATGGCGGCGATGCGCCTGACGCATGCCGCTCTACGAAATATGGTTCCGCGCGATCTGGGCGGAATCATCAATGTGGCTTCGGTATCGGCCTTTGTGCGAAGCCCCGGAACTACGAGCTATGCGGCTACTAAAAGCTGGATGACGGCTTTCACAGAAGGTCTTTACCTGGAGTTGCAGGGTATTCACTCGAATCTTGTGGTTCAGGCGCTTTGCCCTGGTTTTACCTATTCGGAATTCCACGACACAATGGGAGTTAACAGATTCCGGTTGGCCGGGGCAGGCTTTTGGATGACGGCAGACGAAGTAGTGGATGCGTCGCTCGATGGCCTTCGCCGGCGAAAGCTAATTGTGGTGCCGGGCTGGCGATACCGCATCCTGGCCAGCATGTTTTCGAAGCTACCGACGCGATTGCGACTGGCCGCGGAAGCAGCCGGGGGCCGGGCCAGGCTCAAGGAAGTGGCCTCCTCGAATCCGAAAGAGCTGGGCAAATAACCGCGTTGCGAACCATTCCGCGCAGACGCTGGCGAATCGCTGTGCTGCTGGGGATCGGCGTGCTGGTGAACTACTTCGACCGGGTGAATGTCTCGGTCGCTCACGAAGCGCTCCACTCCGAATTTGGTGTTTCCAACGTAGCCTTCGGCTACATTGTGAGCGCCTACAACTGGACCTACGCGGCGCTTCAGTTGCCGATGGGAGTGCTGCTGGACCGATTCGGCGTGCAGTCGATCGGGCGCATTGCCGCGCTGATCTGGAGCATTGCGTCGTTTGCCGCGGGAGCCGCTCCGGGCGTGCGCAGTTTTGTCGGCGCACGGCTGCTTCTGGGGGTGGGTGAAGCACCGACGTTTCCCGCTTACGCGAAGGCAACCGGCCATTGGTTTCCGCGCCAGGAGCGAAGCTTCGCCACTTCAATGTTCGATGCGGCAGCGAAGTTTGCATCGGGCATCGGCGTTCCCTTGATTGGGATCGTGCTGATCCATTTCGGCTGGCGTTTGAGCTTTGCCGCGACGGGAGTGGTCAGCTTCCTGTACTTTGTCGCCTTTTACGCGATTTACCGCGACCCGAAGGACGATCGCGGCCTGTCCCCGGAAGAGTGGAACTATATACGGGTAGGCGGAGGAACGACCGATGCGAGGGACCGGACAACTAAGGGAGCCTCGCTGCGTTATTTACTCAGCCAGCGAAAGGTCTGGGGGCTGGCGATTGGATTCGCTGCCTATAACTATTGCTTTTACTTGTTTCTTACCTGGCTGCCGAGTTACTTCTCTGCCCTGCACATGAACCTGCAGCATTCCATTCTGTTTACCAGCGTTCCGTGGCTGGTGGGTACCGCGACCGATCTCCTGGTGGGCGGCTGGATGGTGGACGCGCTGGTGCGGCGCGGCCATAAAGAGACGCTGGTACGGCAAAGCATTCTGGTCGGCGGAATGATCCTGGGCCTGGCGGTTGGAGGAGCAATTTTCACGCGCAACCCCGTTGTTGCGGCATTCTGGATTAGTATTTCGCTGGGCGGGTTGTCAGCAGCAGCGCCGGTGGCCTGGTCGATTCCATCACTCATCGCGCCGCGCGACAGCGTGGGAAGCATCGGCGGGATCGTCAATTTCGGGAACCAGATTTCAGGGATTGTCGCGCCAATTTTGACGGGCTACTTCGCGGGCCCGACGAATTCATTTGGCCGAGCATTCGGCGCAGCGGCGATTATTCTGCTGGGCGGGATTGCGGGATACGTGTTTTTGTTGGGCAGGATTGAGCAAGTGCCGGAACCTCACGGCAACGGCACGCTCAGCTAATCTCCCTGCACCAACCGATCGTACTCTGCGTGTGTGCCAATCCAAACCCAGGTCATGGTTTCGGCTCTTAAGCGGCCAAGTGCCCGGTGATGATCGCCCACGCGCGCTGTGAAGCGATCGTTCATGAGCCTGACTCACACATGTGAGTTGAATGGCGCGAATCCCTTCGATTATCTGACGGAACTGCTGCGGCATGCGGAGGAGTTTAAACAGAAGCCATCGGAATGGATGCCGTGGAATTGCCGCCAGACGATCACGCGCCTGCTCGCGTAGTATGATCGTCCGGCTTGCCTGGCCGAAAAGGATCGACTGCGACCGGCAGAATAGGCATTGTGAAATGTCTGTAAACGGGCGCCTCAAAATATGAAATCGGACAGCGTTTTAGGCCAGCGACGGAAACCATCGCAAATGTTTCGTGAAGGTTCAATGCTCCGTGTTTAACTTCTTAAACTTGGTGGAAATTGGGCAGCGGAGTCTCGGCCCACGACATCAGCAGGTCGATCACTCGACTGTCGTCGCCGCCGTGTTGCCGCATGTACTTATCTGAGAGGCCATATTCCGCAAGCTGTCGGAAAGAAAATGTCCTGCTCTACTCGGAAGAGGCGGCGGTGGCGGGGCAGGCCCGCGATCGGGACCCGTTACGGCTTCGATCCGCACGACCATCTCAGCTGGGGACCCCTCATCATGGCCCTGCCGCGTGATGCTTGCCACCTCCACGTGGGCCTCGACATCGGCAGTCACGCGGTCGAAAGTTCGAAGAGTATCCGGACCGGCAAAGGCGCCGTCCAGGAAAAACACGTGTGTGCTTTCGGCAAGTACATATAACGCCGGTTAGGGTTTATTAGCAAGGTTGGCGAAGGGAAGAGGCCCGCGCCGATTCTACCCGACGGAGTCGAGGTTTCTGGCGATCTGGAACAGCTATCACGCTGATTCGAAGAGTTTCGCTACACTTTTCGGGCGCGCACGTTTCCCGAAGTCGCTGGAGTTGAAGGCTATTGCCCACTGCGGAGCTGGTACACCTGATCCGCCCTTTCGTGAGCGATTAAGCGATCCTGCAGATTGCACGGCAGATCCCTATCTTAGTTGCGTTTGAACCGTCCACGATCCTGGCAACCCACCGAAACGAAACACCCGATATTACGTACTCGAATCAAGCCAGAACACGCGAAAAAATATGCAAAAAATACTTGACAAGCAGAATGCGAGACGTATTATAGGGGCGAGATTACAACCTCGGATCAGACGGTCGAGCGCCCCGAGCATAGTGCTCACGGCGTGATATGACTGAGTCAGTGCGATCGAGGCGTGAGGAAAGGAGCTTGTGCATGAAGACTGCCTCACTTGATTCTCAGATCGTAGCCCGGGTTTCGAGGCGCAAATTTTTCGGTCGCGCCGGAGTAGCGGGTGGCGCGATGCTCAGCGCGGGGATGACAAGGAAAGCCCTTGCTGACGACGAGGCCCTCCCTGGACTTTGTGATTTTCCCGTACCGATCCCCCACATCAACATACCTCCACCGGGCGGAGCCCACTTCTATTTCCCAGCGCCGGTCAGCGGGGCGGCATTTCCGACCGATCCCAGCGGCGCTCACCCCGAGGGACGTGATCCCTCTCTCATTTTCAACTTCAAAGGCTTTGTCGGCCAGGGCGATTTTGAGCTCAGTGGAACCGGCACCGACCTCAACACTGGTGAAACCGCGCCATATACCTTCCACGCCGATATGCGGTTTATGGATGGTGTTTTTGTGGGTACCGACGGAATGGCGCGGAAAGCCTCGTTCGCCTTCGTTTGACTGGATAGCCTGACGGGCTCGTTGGGCCCGCATTCATGGGATGGTGGATTGTCGCCGACAACTGTACTTTGGGTTGTGGAGATCCCCCGCGGGAGCGCTCATGTCAACCTCGAAACCGGTGCGGCATTGTTGCACGTAGAAAATATTTGTGTCCTCGACGCATTCACCACGGCGAACAGCGTTCAGGGAGTGAATCGAGCGGTCAACCAAGTCCGTGGGGTAATCAATTCGCTGCATATAGAGTGGAGCGGAATGATCGCGACGGAGACCGCAGACGAACCAGTAAACCAAATGCGCGGCAGCTTTATTGAGAACACCGCGAAAATTGCGGTGACTGCCACGACACCCCGGACCATGGTGACAACGCTTTCAAATGGCCACGGATTCAGGTTCGTTTCGAATGACGCATCCACGAGTGTGAGTAATTTCGCGTTAATTGGCCAGGAGCAGAACGGAATCTTTTAAGGCAAGGGCGCGATAGCTGGCATTATCGGCCGTTCCGCGAGGATAAGCGGTGTACTCACGATAGTTGCGAACTGCTGAAAAGAGATTTGCCCATGTCAAGCATAGCCGGCCACGGGACAAGAGTCGGCATCGTGATCTTGGCATGTGCGCGCTTGGCTATTGCCGAGCCAGAACCGAATACAGTCGTCTTATGGAATCAGGCGGCGCTACAGGCAGTCCGCGATGGAACTCTGGGGCCGCCGATGGTGGCCCGCGCACTCGCGATCGTGCATACGTGCATGTACGATGCTTGGGCAGCTTACGATGAAAAGGCGATTGGAACCCAACTCGGTGGTAGTCTCCGCACGCGACCCGCTGAGCGGACACCCGCGAACAAGGCAAAGGCCATCAGCTTCGCTGCATATCGCGCCGCCGTTGACCTCTTTCCTTGGGACACCGCGGCTGTATTCGACCCCTTGATGGTCGCTCTCGGATACGACATTCAAGACCTTTCAACCGATACGAGGACGCCGTCGGGAATCGGTAACCTCGCCTGCGACGCGGTGCTAGCGTTTAGGCACAATGACGGTTCTAACCAACTGGGAAACTTGACAGCGAGCGGTGTCCCCTACGCAGATTACACCGGCTACGTCCCGAAAAATCTTCCCAGCATCGTTCCCGTGAATGATTTGAGCACGATTATCGACCCGAACCACTGGCAACCGCTGACATATTTTAACGGTACGAAAGTGGTCACTCCCTCGTTTGTCGGAGCACAATGGTACAAAGTGACACCGTTCGCGCTGAGTTCCCCAGATGAGCTGTTACCGTTTATCTCATCAATGGGTCCGGCCTCATTCGGATCGCAGACCTATGCCGACCAGGCGCAAGAGCTAGTGAACATAAGCGCTCAACTTACCGACGAACAAAAAATGATTGCGGAGTACTGGGCGAACGGCCCACATTCCGAGCTTCCCCCCGGGCACTGGGACCTCTTCGCGCAGTACGTGTCAACACGAGACCACCATACGTTAGATGATGACGCGAAGATGTTTTTTGCGCTGACCAATGCGATCTTCGATGCAGGAATCGCGGCTTGGGACGCCAAACGTGTGTTCGATTCCGTTCGGCCGGTCACAGCCATCCCATACCTTCTTCACGGTCAACTTATTAGCTGCTGGGGAGGGCCAGGCCGCGGTACGGTGAGGGAGGACGGCAGCAATTGGATTCCGTATCAGCCGTCGACATTCCCAACGCCGCCTTTTCCGGAGTACATCTCGGGGCACAGCATCTTCAGCGCGGCAGGCGCCACCATTCTGGCGCTCTGGACCAGCAGCGAGGAGTTCGGCGCATCGGTTACGTTCGCTCCCGGCTCGTCCGTGATTGAGCCAGGCATTACACCCGCACATACTTTAACCCTGCATTGGAAGACCTTTCATGATGCGGCAAATCAGGCGGGCATTTCTCGTCGATACGGCGGGATTCATTTCCAAACCGGGGATTTGGTCGGCCGGGCGACCGGCGATATCGTCGGGGCGAGAGCCTGGGAGAAAGCACGCGAGTATTTCAATGACACCTCGGAACGTCAACACTAGACCCTAATGCCGATCATGGCTTCTCAGTCGGCGGGATTTCTCAGCCGCTCTGGCAAGGTCAGCTGCGCTCCTGACCTGCTACGAGGCCGGCGCGCAGCTATCGACAGACCGGAGCTGGCGCAAATTTCAACTCACAACGCATATTGAAGTGCTTAAACCCTCCGGGACAACAAAGATATGGGTGCCGGCGGCTCTCCTCCAGAACACGCCATACCAGAGGACGCTGGCAAACAGCTTTGATTGCGAGGGCGGCACGGTAAGAATAATTGAAAGCAGAATCGACGGGCTCGGGATTGTGGCCGCGGAATTCGCGACCGGTGTACCGCCACGGCTTACCGTGAACAGTAATGTCGCGACCAGGGATTGGAGTGTCAACCTCTCAGCACCACAAACCGAGCAGAAAGTGGATGCAACAGAACTGCAGCACTGCCTGCGGGCAACCAAGCTTCTGCCGATCGATGGGATCGTCAAGACCACAGCAACTCAAATCATCGCTCATTGCCGTACGGATCTTGAGAAAGCACGCGCGATTTACGGCTGGATTGTCGAAAACACCTATCGCAATCCCCACACGCGAGGATGTGGCCTTGGAGATATTCGGTTCATGCTCCAATCGCGCGACCTGGGGGCAAATGTGCCGACCTGAATGTGCTTTATATCGGGCTTGCACGCGCCGCTGGTCTCCCCAGCGCGCGAGGTGTTTGGCGTCCGCACAGCCAAATCGAAATTAGGGTAAAAAAGCCTTGGTCCATCCTCGAACGATGTGACAAAGACACAACACTGCCGGGCTGAGGTCTACGTACGGGGTTACGGCTGGATACCTGTTGATCCGGCAGATGTACGGAAGGTCATGCTCGAAGAGCCGCCTGGAAATCGCAAATCTGGTGACGTGATGGTGCAACGCGCCCGCTTGCGGATGTTTGGATCATGGGAGATGAACTGGATCGGCTACAACTTCGCTCATGACATAGCGTTACCGGGATCAAGCGGCAAACCATTGGCATTTTTCATGTATCCGCAAGCGGAAACCGGCGGTCGTCGGGTCAACAGTCTTGACCCGGAGAGCTTCTGGTATCAGATCACATCGAAAGAAATTGTGGCATAAAAGAAGCGCTCCTCTCTTTCGAAGCGCGAAGCACGCAGGTTTACCGAAAGAACACTGATAATTTTTAGCGGCGAGATCCTGAACATCGGCCGGCAAAGCCTGCAACAGCTTCCAGAATCTTCGGGTGGCGACTGATTTCACTGCGAAGCTGGCCAGTCACGCAGATATCCTTCTTTGGAATCGCTCTCGCCTTCTTCAAAAAGAAAATCGAGCTTACCCGTGCAAGAATCGTGATCCAGTTGCTGATCCCAATACGTCTGATCGCGTTCTACGACCCATTGCGCGATCCGGCGGAATTCCTTAGGCGGCAGACTCTCGATTGCCGCCTCGATGTCTTCGACCCGTTCCATAACTGGAGTCTAACGCAGAAGGTCCTGGAACAGATCCTTAGCTCAACTCGGGGACTGTCACTTGCGCGGCATGGCGCGGACGGCGCCGGTGGAGATACCCCCATCGATGAGTAATGTCTGCCCGGTGATGTAACGGCTGGATTCCGCGGCAAGGAACACGACCGCGGAATCGAGATCGCCCACCTGTCCGGGACGCTTCATCGGAATGCGATCACTCAGATATTCGACCCATTCTTTGTCCTCGTACATGACCTTGTTTTGATCGGTGCGGAACCAGCCGGGCGCGAGGCAATTCACGGTAATGCCATGCTTGCCCCAATCATCGGCGAGACTCATGGTCAGTTGACGGATACCGCCGCGGCTCGCGCAATAGGGCGCTAAACCTGCGTAGCCATTGACGCTGGTGACGGAACCGATGTTGACGATGCGGCCGTAGCCCCGCGGGATCATGCGCTTGGCAACGGCCTGCGCGACGAAAAAGCTGCCACGCAGATTCGTATCGAGGATCTGGTTCCAGTCATCCCAGGTTACGTCGATGGATGGCTTGCGAATATTCATGCCGGCATTGTTCACCAGGATGTCGATGCGGCCATAAGCCTCTTCCGCACCGGCGGCCATCTGTTCGATACTTTTATGATCGCGAACGTCCAGGGCGAGCGAGACGGCACGCCGCCCCAGGCTCTTGATTTCTTCCTCAAACGACAAGAGATGATCGCGATGACGGCTGGTAAGGACCAGGTCCGCGCCGGACCGGGCGAGCGCGCGAGCAAACTGCTGTCCGAGCCCGCGACTGGTACCGGTCACGATGGCGACGCGGCCCGTGAGATCAAAGAGTTCGTTGATCATTTTCCGTTTTCGCCCGGGGTCAGAATGACTTTCATCAAATTGGCCTGGCGCTCATGGAGGCGCTCAAACCAGACCGGGCCTTCTTCGAGCGGGGCAACCACGCTAATGAGCGGTTTCACGTTTACCGCGCCGTTTGCGAGCATTTCGATGCAACGCGGATATTCGCCCGAAGAAGCCGCTGAACCTTGGAGCCGGATCTGTCGGCTGACCACGATCTGGAGTGGGATCTCGACCGTTGGTACGACATTTCCAATCAGCGTGACGCTGCCGCCCTTGCGAACGGCCTCGATCGCGGTCTTTACCGTTGGGGTGCTGCCCACGGCTTCGAGCGCGACATCGACATCCGATCCGTTTGTGAGAGCTTTAATCTCCTCCACCGCGTCGGATGTCTTCGCATTAATGGTCGCGGCGGCGCCCAAATCCCTGGCGAGCTGCAAACGACTATCGTCGATATCCGAAACAAATACCTGCGAGCACCCGGCCTGCTTCAGGGCTTGGAGGACAAGCAGACCGATCATGCCTGCCCCGATCACGAGCGCAGTATCGCCCTTTTGCAGATTCGATAAGGAAACGGCATGCACCGCAACTGCCAATGGCTCGATCATGGCTGCTTCGGCAAATGGGATGGAGGCAGGCAGCTTGTGAACCACGCGGCTCGGCACGACGACGTATTGAGCGAAGGCTCCTTCACGCCTGTACTCGGGGGTCGAAACTCCCAACACCTGCCGCCGCTCGCACAGATTCACTTGGCCCTTGCGGCAAAACTGGCACTCGCCGCAGTAGATGGTGGAATCGAAGGTGACCGGCTGGTCCTCACCTGGATTGGAGACGCCCGGCCCGGCCGCTGCAATGACGCCGGCCGCTTCATGACCCATGATGAGGGGAGGAATCCTGCGGCCGGACGAACCGTCGTAGCCGTGAACATCACTGCCGCAAATGCCGCAGGCCGCCACCCGGATCAGAACCTCGTCCGGTCCGGGCCGCGGCATGGGAACGTCAACTGTTTCGAGCCGGCCGTATTCGGAGAGCAGCAGAGCTTTCATCAATTGGCATGGTAGCGAATTCAGCCATGCGTGGCGGTGCTCTTTGCTTTCAGATCAGCCAGCAGGCGGTCTACCTGGTCGGACTTTTCGAGCGCAGCCAGCCGCTTCTCTGTGTCCGGTTCACCGGCAGCCATCTGACCATGGCCCAGTGCTTCGGTCTCCATGACCTTGCTTTTTACGCGATCAAACGCAGCGTCGTGTTCAAATTCCTTGAACGTTGCCGAGCCCGCGCGAACGGCCAGGCGCGCTCTGCGGTGCTGGGCGATCAGCAACTCTGTGCGGGTGCGAGTCTCGGTCATTTTCTGCTCCAGCCGGTGAAGCGCATCCCGCAAGGTTTGCACCTGGTGCGACTGATCTTCTATCTGTTGACCGAAATTCTTCGCCGCTTCCTCATACGTAAGAGAGCGCTCCAGGGCGATCCTTGCGAGATCTTCCTGGTTCTTCTGAACGGCGAGTTCCGCTTTCCGCAGCCATTCCTTCTGCGCATCCAGATTTTCGCGCTGCTTTTTCTCCAGCAGGTGCTGGTCAGCGATGGCGATGGCCACCTGCGTTTTCACCTGCATGAACTGGTTCTGCATATCGAGCAGAAGCTGCTTCAAAAGCTTCTCCGGCTCCTCCGCCTTCTCCACCAAGTCATTCAGATTGGCTCTTATTAACGTAGTAACTCGATCTAATAACGGCATAACTTCACTCCTTTCACGCTCCATTGAGCACTATCGGATCGGCATTGGGCGAACCGGTGTCCCCATTGGGGCTCGCTTTTATTCCACGAACCTTTCCCAATAAGTCAGACATCTGCATGCCTGACAATGTCTCGAAGAGGGCCGGAATCTGGGCGGCGATCTTCGTCATATCTCCGGTGATTTTGTTCATACCGGCTGAGCTGCCATCGCCGGTGGAAACGATGGTGATTTTGTCGATGTTCGCCAGCGGCGCGGCCATTGCCCTTACGATCTCGGGCAGACCGGTGATGAGCTTATCGACGACCGCGGCCTGGTTCCACTCCTGGTAAGCCTCGGCCTTCACGTTCATTGCCTTCGCTTCCGCTTCACCTTTCCTGAGAATGATGTCGGCATCGGCTTCACCTTGCGCACGGGTCGCCGCGGCGCTGCCTTCGGCTTCGATGGTCATTTTGCGGCGCGCAGCTTCGGCCAGCATTTCGATGCGCTGGCGCTCGATCTCGGCGCCTTTGAGCACGGTGGCAATCAACTCTTTTTCGTGCCGGAGGATTTCGGCCTCCTGTACTTTGATTTCCTGCTCTTTCTCCACCTGGCGGATTTTGACCGATTCCGCCATGACTTGCTGCTGCATCATGTTCGACTGGATGTCGTAAGCTTTGTCCGCCTGCGCTTGCTGGCGCTTAACGGTTTCGACATACTGGGCCTTCCTTATTTCGAGATCGCGCTGTGCCTCCGCTTGCGCAGCGAGGGAGAGCGCTTCGGCAAGCACCCGCTCCTGGTCGGCCTGCGCCTTGGCAACCGCAGCGGCGCGCATGGCTTCGGCGCGACGAATCGCGGTATCCCGGTCGGCTTCCGCGGCGGCGACATCCGCATCGCGTTTGATTCTTGCGATATCGGGCCGCCCCATGTTGGTGATGTACTCGTTCTTATCGCGAACTTCCTTGATGGTGAAGGAGATGACCTCCAGGCCCATCTTGCTCATGTCATCGGCGCAGGTGGCGCGCATACGATCGCCTACCATCTCCGGTTCCTTCACAATCTGTTCGACTGAGAGCTGCCCGATGATGCCGCGCAGGTGACCTTCCATGACCAGCCGGATGAGGCCTTCGCGCGCTTGGTCCGTTTTCGTCAGGAACTGTTCGGCCGCAGTCTGAATAGATTCCGGATCGCTCTTGACTTTGATTTGCGCGACCGCCTCCACCGTCACCGCTACACCTTGCTTGGTGTAAAGGTCCTGCTGCGGCGCAACATCGAACGACATCAATTGCAGCGAAAGCTGACGGCAATTCTCCACCATGGGGAAGATCACCGTGCCCCTTCCCTTCACGACTCGCGTCCCGCGCAGGCCGTATACGATCAATGCTTCGTGCGGACCTGCCTTGCGGTATAACGTCGCCATCGCCACCATCAACGCCAGCAGTGTCAGGACGACAATTACCGCAACATAAATAATTTCATTCGACATCTTTCGTCTCCTTTTGCAATGACTCCGGGCCAAATGCCGGATCCTGCTGGGTCATTGCCTCCCAGGTGCGTACAAACGCGATTCCTTTTTCATAGCGGGTGACGACAACTTCTTCACCGCGGGGAATGGGACTACCATTTTCACTACGCGCCGCAACCGGATTGCGCGCGCCATCACGCACGTAAATTACTTCGCCGACACCGTCCGGACGAATCGTCGAGGATACATGCCCGAGGACGCCGACCATTTCGTAATCGGCCGGATCGAGCGGCTGGTCGCGCGACTGCAAGAAGCGCAAGAAGCCGGCAAGAATCCAAGCGCCCGTGAGACCCACCGCAACGGCGATCACCAGGTCAAGCCAGAAGGCCAGCCCGGAATGACGCGTCAGCAGATAGCCGACGCCTCCGAACCACGCCAGATATACTGCCGCGCAGCTGGGATTAACCATGCTTCCAATCCAGCCGCCGGTTCCACCATGTGCGCCGCTGTGCGTCGTGAAGTGTCCGTGTGCGTGGATGCCATGCACGTGCACGTGAGCATGCGCGTTCCCGGAATGCCCCAAGTGCATTCCGCCGAGCAGCAGCGATGCGAAGCTCCACAGCGCCCCAATAGCGAAACAGAGCAGGAAAATATCAGACCAGTTCATGGTGCAACTCCTCCCCCGGATGCAGCACGCCCCACAGGCGGTCGACCAGATCAGGCGTCTCCAGTACCGCTGAAAGCAGCAGCAGGCACTTGCGTGTATCTTCGTGCCGCGCAACTTTGAGCAGCGCTTCGGAAAGCGGAGCATCGCGGCGAAACCGCTCCGCGCCTTGGACAAGCCACAAATCGAGCTTGTCCTCCTGATCACTCAGATCGGTGATCAACTCGGTTTGAAAGCCTTCCGGGTCATCCACCAGGTAGCCCGGATGGACGCGAAAGAATTTTGCCAGCAGCAGCCGGGTTGTGTTCGTCAGGTGCTTGCGGCTGCCGTTTTCAAGCTGCGAAAGATAGGGCTGGCTGATGGAGCGTTTCAGCTCTTTGCGAATGGCATCAATTACTTCTTTCTGAGTCATCTCGCGATCGAGTCCGCGCAGGTGGCCTTCCACCGCTCGCAGGTACCGGATCTTGTCAGCAACCGTCATATAACAATCTGCTATTTGTATATCGCAGATTGCTATTTACAGCAAGAGAAATCGAGAGATGTCGAGCCTAAACCTAAGAAAACAGAAGCAATTTAGTTGGCGCGATGCAAGCGTGCCCGCCGCCTGGAGCGCAGCCAGAGTTCGATGATTGCGACATTGATCGAAAAACCGATCCAGAACGCGATTCCGAAGAACTGGTGCGGGCCGAGATGCGTACGAGCGCTGGTTGCAAAGAAAATTCCCATCACGGGCCGGGTGGTAGCGATACCCAGAAGAATACCGACGGCGCGAGTTGTCCACTCCCGCTTTCGCTGAGCATCTCCGTGGAGGCGAAAGTGGTAGGC